>JBNMNB010000180.1:0-16862 GCA_051270635.1 Verrucomicrobiales bacterium
CCAAGAGATCCAAGAGATCCAAGAGATCCAAGAGATCCAAGAGATCCAAGAGATCCAAGAGATCCAAGAGATCCAAGAGATCCAAGAGATCCAAGAGATCCAAGAGATCCAAGAGATCCAAGAGATCCAAGAGATCTTGATCGTTAAGCGTTAGTCTGCTGTTTCTGAATTTTAGTTTTTAAACATAGGTGCCAGCGCGACCTTAGCATATATGCAAATCATGGTAAAAGCACAGGCTTTTTCTGGCCCTCCGTCAGGTTGGCTGGATGGTTTCGCCTACCTCTGGAAGGTGACAGGGGCCAGTAGGCAGTTTCAGGCTCGAAAAAAAGCGGCCTTGCGGTTTCACTACCGAATCTCATTCTAGCGAAACCGCGGCCTCAACTTTGGTGCAGGTCTGGACGATGGTTTCCGGAGAGATGCTATGCCGAGTCGAAGCCCATAACCCCCTGATCATCAGTAACGAAGACGACTCTGACTGATCCTGATTTCTTCGGGATTCGCTGATTCAGGCCCAGCCAATCTGACGGAGAGCCTTTTTTCTTTTCCTTATTATTTCCATTGCCACTACTCTGAGTGTTCGAAATTATCGCTAACTTTCGCCGTAATGTACTAGAGGGATACGGCGTGGAGCGGATTTAGCCGTTTAACTTCAGCCTAAAATCTAAATGAACTTATCGTAGATTCGAAACGTCTGTCTGCGTTCTGCTCCACAGGTCTGCAACAAATCCAGAGTCGGAATATTGTCTTCTAGTACCCAAGAAAACTCTATAGTCCTCATGTAGGGAAAATGGTGCCATTGTTCATAAAATTTCTTGATAATCAGGGGGCCGACGACGCCTTTTTGAAACTCTGGAAGAATGCCCATCATGATAACCCGGTAGTGGGCAATTTTCTTCCTTCGCATGAATACTTTGAGCAATGCGGCAATTCCCATTTTTCCCTTGGTATGCTGCAATATTTCCCAAGGATCCGGGATAGCCAAAAAGATGCCGACCGGTTCGGCCTCGACTTCAGCAACGTAGCTGAGTCTGGGGTCGAGGAAGGCCCATAGCTCCCCAGCACTATGCCGAAAATCCTCAGGGTCCAGCGGAAGGGAACCCCAATTGTCTTTCCAGGCAGCACTGAATATTCTTGAAAAGATCATTGATTCATTCTCCAGATCCTTGAGTTCCAAGAAGCGAACATTGACGGCGCTCAGGTCAATTGCTTCCATGTTCTTTTGCAGATCCAAAAGCTTGGGATTCAGCTGTGATCGATCGAGGTGGTAGGCATGCAAGTCACGCGCCTTGCGGTAGCCATTGTTCTCAAGAAGCCTGGAATAGTATTCGGGCGTGTAGGCCATCCCAAACCCAGGTCGCACATCATGCCCAAAAACCGTCACTCCCGCTGGGTCAAATATCGAAAAATCGGCTGGGCCACGAGACACCGACAGATGTTCTTCGACAAGCCAGTGTTCGGCGGCAGATAATAGTTGGCCGGCAACAGCGTCGTCATTGATACATTCAAAGAATCCAAAGAATCCGACATCATCTTGATGCACTTTGAGGTGACGCTCATTGCGAATCGCAGCGATCCGACCCACCACTTCTCTACCTTCCCTCGCAACAAAGAACTCAGCCTTCGAATCCTTAAAGAACTGCCCCCTTTTCGGATCCAATTCCCGCTTCTGTTGTGCAATTGTGGGCGGCACCCACGGAGTGTCGTTCCCATAGATCTTCCAGGGGAACTTGATAAAAACCTCGCGTTCTCGAGCGGAATGAACTGATTCAATGATGGGCATCTGGACAACTGTCAATCGCACCTCTCGATCATCGAAGTGCTTTTGATTCGTGGGCTGGCCAGTTCACAAAGTGAGTTGTGAAGTGAGCGCATAAGTGGACAAGTAGACACGAGCTGACGAAGGCGCGCCGCAGAAGTCAAACGGCAAATGTCGCCAATCGACTGCTTCGACCAATGAGTCAACAACGGCCCCCTCACGCTGGGGCCTCGAGTAGAGCAAACATCGAGAATTCCCTTGCATAAGCCCTCCTGAAGCTCACTGTCTCTAGCCCTCCTTGCCTTCGCGCATCGCAGCTCCCTTCCCGAAACACGAGTATTGCAGCGCCTTCATTTCACGCATTAATCTGCCAACAACAAATCCTCACGTTCCACTGGCAGAGCATCGCCAAAATCACAATTAGCGCCCAAATGTACTTTAGAGCGGATTCGTTTCGTTCAGAGCACGTCTACTGTGAACGATTGAACTGGCCGTCGACATTCATCGATCACATATGACAGAAGAACACCGAATCGCGATTGTTGGGATGGGTTGCAACTTCCCTGGTGGATCGGAAGGTTGGAAGAGTTATTGGGATTTTCTAGAAGCGGGTGAAGATGGGATGCTACCCGTGCCCGAGAATCGCTGGGACTGGCGCAAGTTCACGGCAAACGAAAATCCGGCGGAGAGCGGCAAAACATTTTTGCGTGAAGGTGGCTTTCTTGCTGCCGATATCTTCAAGTTTGATCCGCAATTTTTCGGCATCTCGTTCAGGGAGGCTGAGACTCTTGACCCGCAACAACGCCTGATGCTGGAGGTCACTTACCAGGCGCTTGAAGATGCAGGAATGACGTTTTCGATCGAGCATAGTGAGAATGTCGGCGTCTTTGTCGGCGCCTTTACAATGGACAATCTAGTCCTCCGTAATCGCTCACAAAATCGCCATAACATTGAGCCTACTGATGTCATGGGTTTCTCCATGACGTTACTGGCGAATCGATTATCACACGCCTTTAACTGGACCGGTCCGAGCATCACGATCGACACAGCGTGTTCATCGTCATTGGTTGCAGTGCACCAAGCCTGCCAAAGCATCATTCGTGGAGAGTGTCCTGTTGCTGTAGCGGGCGGCGTAAATATCATGCTTGCCGCTGAAGCATCAACGATGATGAGCCGCGGTGGCTTCCTATCCCCGACCTGCCGTTGCCACACATTCGATTCAGCCGCTGACGGATACGCTCGGGGCGAAGGTGCGGGCGTAGTGATTTTGAAATCTTATGAGAAGGCGGTATCCGACGGGGATTCCATTCATGCCGTTATACGTGGAACGGGCGTGAATCACGATGGACGGACCGCCGGCATCGCATTACCTGATTCGAGCTCTCAGATCGATTTGCTCAAAGAGATCTACTCAGGATCACACATCGATCCGGCAATGGTGGACTATGTTGAAGCTCATGGCACGGGGACCATTGCCGGGGACTCAGCTGAGATAGATTCGATTCACGCGGTGTTCAATGAAACGGGAACATCGCGGAGACGGCCTTTAGTTGTAGCCTCAGTGAAGACTAATTTTGGTCATCTTGAAGCTGCCGCGGGAATTGCCGCGTTGATCAAGGCAGTCTTATGCTTGAAGCATAGGAGCGTCCCAGCGCACTTACACCTGAACGAGCCGAATCCTAAGTTGATGCTGGCAGAACGAGAGATTGAGGTGCCACGACAATTGATTTCATTGCGGCCTGAGGGACACCTGCTGGCGGGGATCAATTCATTTGGGTACGGAGGTACTAATGCACATGTCGTGATTCAGTCCGTCGAGAAAAAAAGCGAAGCACCCAGGATCGTTGATGATTGGGCAGCCAGTGCCTTGTCGATTGTTTCTTTGTCTGCCCACAGTGATGAGGCGTTAAGGGTTTTAGCTCGGAGCAGTGCTGATTGGTTGAATGAGTATCCCGATAACCAGGGGAGAGCACTCGACTGGGCGTATACCCATAGTTGCAGGCGGAGTCGATTTGGCGATCGCCTTACCTTGCCATTTCAATCTCCGGCCAAAATGGCTGACGCGTTAAAGCAATACGCAGAAGAAGGGGTAATGGCATCAGACATGGCGCAGGGACGGCACTCACCCGTAAAGGAGCAATCACTGGTCTATGTCTGCACGGGTATGGGGCCACAGTGGTGGGGGATGGGCCAATCCTTACTTCGAGAATCGGAAGCCTACAGTGATGTGGTTGAGGATTGCGATGTTATCTTCGAAGAGCTCGCGGGTTGGTCAATCCTGGAGGCGATGCAAGCTTCTGAAGCAGAGTCCCGAATGGGAGAAACTCAAGTCGCGCAACCTGCCAATGTCGTTTTACAAATAGGGATCGCTGCTATGTGGAAGCAAGCGGGAATCGAAGCCGGAGCTGTCGTGGGTCATAGTGTCGGTGAAGTGACGGCAGCATATCTGGCAGGAGCATTGACCTTGAAAGAGACGATTTTGGTGAGCTATCATCGTAGTCGACTACAGCAATCACTTTCGGGTTCGGGCACTATGTTGGCCATTGGTATCGGTGAAACCGCAATTGCACCGACACTTGAAAAAATCTCTTCCGAGCTGTGCCTGGCGGCCATAAACAGCCCTGATGCCGTCACCGTGGCCGGACCTGAATCCGCTCTGAAAGAACTTAAGGCAGTGCTGGATGAAGACCACATTTTCAACAGCATGTTGGAGGTGGAGATCCCGTACCATAGCAAGTCTATGAATGCGATCCGAACTGAGTTGACGGCTGAATTGCGCAGCCTTAAGCCACAACCAACGAAGATACCGCTTTACTCTACTGTAACAGGTGAGCTCATTCGCGGCGAACAGATGGGAGCTGGCTATTGGTGGAACAACGTTCGGAGGCCCGTGCGTTTCCAAGACGCCTGTGAGAGTCTTCTGGAGGCAAACTTCAGCCTTTTCCTGGAAGTAGGCGCGCATCCTGTGTTACGACGCTCGATTCAGGAAACTGCGGACGCTAAAGGAATGATGGTTCAATTGGTCGGATCGTTGTCACGCAAAGAACCTGAAATTCCCCAATTGCAACGGAACCTGGGATGCCTGTCGATCCTCGGGTTTTCCCTTCCATGGCACGCATACTTTACCAGCGGTAATCTCGTTCCACTACCACTGTATCGGTGGCAGCGTACCGCTGTTTGGCGGGAGACGATCGCCAGCAAAGAAGATATACAGGGGCGTGATGCTCATGTGTTTCTACAAGGGGTCATCGGCACTCCGGATCCGGCCTGGGAAGTTGAGATCAATCGCAACTACTTTCCTTATGTCGATGATCATAAGATTCAGGACGCCACTGTATGGTCAGGGGCGGCCTACATTGAAGCAGGCTTGGCCTTGAACCTGGAGCGTTTCCGTGGGAGGCCCACAACCTTAACGAACTTAAGCTTCAGTCGTATGTTGCCGTGCGGACGAGAAACTGGGCCGACTCGGCTGATGACGTCCTTCAATTTGAAATCATTTCAGTGGACGGTCAGTAGCGCGAACGATTGGGACACACCCAATTGGCAGGAACATGCCACGGGACGTATACTGGAATCCCCACTGATCGAATGCCCCCAACCGATCGATATCAAGGCTCAATACGATGTCGACGCCGAGAGTATCGATCCTGCCGGCTACTACGAACGACTGCATCAACTCGAACTTCACTATGGGCCCGCCTTCCATACCATCACCGAGTTGCTGGTCAGCAAGGGAGCGGCATGGGCAACATTGTCGATGAATGAATCCACACTATCGTCACGAGACCACTACCAGATTCACCCGACCCTGCTGGATGGTGCCTTTCAAGCGTTTATGGTTTTTGCCCCCGAAGAGTTGTCCCGGACCTGGGTACCTGTAGCTGTGCGAAGTATCCACTTCTTTAAGCCTGGGCAGGCAAAAATAGTCGCGCATCTGAAAGTCGAAGAGTTTACCACGAGTAAAGCTGTAGCGCAGATCCAGATTTTCGATCCCTCTGGCAATACTATTGCGTTGCTCGAAGGCGCCACTTTTCGGCCGCTACCCGCTCTGGGATTGGCTATGAACGACGCCGTGTTCCTTCCACGTTGGTCCCGATCGAGATTGCCGGTGATGGAGAACCCAAAATCAAAGGAAAACCTGTGGATCGTGTTCAGTGAGCCAAGTGAATGGGCGCACTCAATATTTCACATAATTGAGGCCCAGCCCGACAACTGTTGTCGTTGGGTGCCGTTGGGCCCTGACACAGATCTTACCACCGCTTTGGCTGCTGCAAGCATTTCGATGGCAGAAGTGCAGCAATGTATCTACTTGCTCGACGATAAGACGGTTGGGGATTCCATCCAGAGCATTCTTCAGCTCCTTGGCTTGTTGAAAAAGTGGTCAGTTCTTGAGGGCTGCGAATTAACGGTGGTAACACGCAATCTTCAATCGGTTGGAGATGCCCTATATCCCATCAATCCGAACAATGCATCCGCTTGGGGGCTTGCGGGAGTCATTGCCAATGAATATCCAGAGTTCGATGTCAGACTTGTGGACCTGCCTCAGAATATGACACTCACTGAGGAGAATGCGTTGGTTGGGGAATTGTCATCGGAGCTGCAGGAGAATGAGGTTGCATTGCGTGATGAAGATCGATGGCTGCCGAGCTGGAGAAACATCCGGGAAGAGCGTATTGAGGCGCCGGTGTTCACGCGCTCCCTGGAGGAGGACTCAGAATTCGCTCTACTGAAAGTCGGAGCCGACAGCGCTTTGGATAGCCTGCATCATGTAGCCAAGAAGCGATGTGATCTGCGTGGAGACGAAGTTGAAGTTCAGGTGCATTCAGTAGGTCTCAATTTTAAGGACCTGTTGAAGGCAACAGGTCGCGTTGCTCCTATGGCGACTGAGGGTACGTTTTTCGAAAACTCGTTGGGGCTCGAATGTTCAGGCACGATCACAAGAGTAGGGCCCGATGTCAGGTCGCGAAAAGCTGGCGACCGAGTGGGTGCATTTGCGAAAATCGGTTGTTTCGCCAGCTATGTTGTAACCGATGAATCGTTCACATTTCTTCTATCGGAAACAGCGAGTTTCGATGAGGGAGCCTGTATGGTTCCGTGGTGTACGGCCTACTACGCATTGGTGACACAGGCGCGCATCACTCAAGGGGAATCTGTGCTGATTCACAGTGGAGCAGGAGGTGTGGGATTGGCCGCCATTCAGATCGCCAAGCAGCAGGGTGCTATCGTATTTGCATCGGCGAGCACTCAAGAGAAGCGAGACTATTTGATAGCGTATGGGGTTGATCACGTATTGGATTCTACGTCGCTGGCCTTTGGCTCTACAATTCGCAACATCACGCAAGGATCCGGAGTCGATGTAATACTCAATGCTTTGTCTGGTGAAATGTTGCGCCAGTCGTTCGAGCTACTGGCTCCGTATGGCCGTTTTGTCGAGATCGGCAAGCGGGACATCATCGAGGATCAGGGCTTAGCAATGGGAGTGTTTAACCGCAACGCAGCGTTTATTGCGATTGACTTGGATCGCATGCTAAAGGATCGCCCACATCTTGTGCGGGAGGCGTTGCTGCAATGTTTCGAACATATCGATACGGGACGCTACAGACCTCTTCCAACCGAAGTAATCGATGTCGAGCATATATCACAAGCCTTCAGGACAATGGCTAGCCGTGACCGGATTGGCCGAGTGTCAGTTTCTTATGCTGGAGCGAAAATTCAAGTCGTCGACGAAGACAGTCGGTGCGCAATCACTGACACTGGCTGTTATCTGATAACTGGCGGAACCAGTGGCCTGGGCCTTGAGCTTGCTCGCTCGATGGCAGAGTCTGGCGCAGGACAGGTGGTACTAGCGAGTCGAAGCGGGGCAGTAAGTGAAGCCGCCACGGCGGTTGTTACGGAAATGACGGATGCAGGGACAGAAGTGTGGGCGCCCAAGACTGATATTTCCGAGGAAGCCTCGGTGATTGAACTCATAGATGCGATCAAGCAAAAAGGCTGGATCCTCAAAGGCGTCGTGCACTGCGCGTTGGTGCTGGAGGATGGGTTCCTTAAGTCCATCTCAGAAGAGAATCTTGAGAACGTCTTTGGCCCGAAGGTGAAGGGTGCCCAGCTTTTAGACATACATACCCGTGAATTGTCACTGGATTTTTGGATCGCTTTTTCGTCGATAGCGACTTTGTTAGGAAGCGTGGGACAAGGGTGTTATGTGGCTGCAAATGCCTGTTTGGAGCAAATGGCCGTAGCCCGTCAGCAGGCCGGATTTCCAGCGATGACGGTGATACTGGGATATCTTGCGGACACGGGAGTGGCATCGCGAAATGCAGAGGTCACACAGCATTTGAAGCGCGCGGGCTTAAAGGGGATGCAAAGTAAGCACGTCTCAAAAATGCTCTTGCCTCTCGCCAGCCTGAAAGAGCCAGTTGTAGGTTTTTTCGAAATCGATTGGAATGAGTGGTCTGCCTTGCATCCAAAAATTGCTCAATGGACGCGTTTTCAAGAGGTTCTGGAAGATGACCCGAATCGGCTGACGAACTCCAAGTTGACTCTGGTCAGGGAAGCGCTGATGCGTATTGCCGGAGAGAAGCGGGGTGGTTGGATAAAGGAGCAATTGTTGTCGTTACTATCGGAGATCACCCTCATTCCCGCCAATAAAATCATGCCCGATGTGGCTATCAGTAATTTGGGCATTGATTCCTTGATGGTGCTCGAACTGATCGGGAGAGTGAAACGTGAACTAGGTGTTACAATCAGCAATCGAGAATTTCTTCACGATCCTTCGGTTGATCAGTTGAGTGCCGATCTTCTGACCAAGTTGGGGTTTTAGGCATCGTACGGAGAACGAACCCATACCCATACCCGACACTCTTATACCCATTGTGCCTCCTCCATGCGTCGCCTTTTTCTCACCATTGTCACTCATCCAAGATCAAGCCTTCTCCTCGCTCTGGCTATCACTGTGGGGCTTTGTTCAGGTCTGCGACAACTGGATATTGACAATTCAATCGCCAGTTTCTTCGTTGATAGTCCAGAGGTCACCTATTTCGAAGAAGTTCGGAAAGAATTCGGCGGCGACCCGGTCCTTACCGTTGTTGTTCGTGGTGATTCGTTGTTCACATCCAGCACCCTTAGATCCCTGAAGGAGCTAGTTACGGCACTTGATCAAACGCCTGGCGTTGACAGCTCGTTTAGTCTTTTCTCGGCAGAAACGGCCCGCCGCCATATCCATGAGTTTCGCGGAAAGACTTATAGTCAGATCGTTTCAGAGCCACTCATCGCCACTATTCCGGATACTGCTGGAGAGTTAGATACACTCCGTAACCATGCCGTATCGAATACTGTCTTACGCGGTAGCTTAGTCAACGCCGAAGGCACCGCGATTGCGATTCATCTTATCCTCAATGATTCGAACAGGGAAATTTCAGGATTCGACGAGCAGGTCGTGACTGACGTTAAAGAAACGATCAAGAGGTTTGAATCGAACACGGAACCTAAACCCGAGATCTATGTTCTTGGAAGCGCCACCGTAAAGGCGGAGCTTACAGAAGCGATCTATCATGATCTCACAATGCTAGGGCCAATCGCGATTGGGATCGTATCCCTCGTTGTATTTATATTCTTCCGTTCTTTGCTGGCCGTATTCATTCCGTTCGCAATAGGAGTTCTCAGCGTCCTGGCGACATTGGGGTTGATGGGACATTTCGGATTCCCACTCAACGCAATTTCATCCATAATCATACTTCTGATCTTGATTATTGGCTGCACGGAGGATCTCCATCTCATTGCGGCCTATGCCATCGGGATTCGTCACGGTCTTCAGAAGCAAGAGGCGATTAGAGCCATGGGTAAAGATGTTGTCGGAGCCGCTTCACTGGCTGTTCTGACAACGGTTCTGGGATTTCTTGCGATTGTCCCCAGTCCCATTCCAGCCTTAAGGGAGTTTGCCATTCCATGCGCGGCTGGAGTCCTGATCAATTTTGTGCTCACACTTTTGATCTTACCGCATCTGCTCCTGCGTTTTCCTGTGCCGAAATCGTTCACCCGTCCGTCCCTAGTTGAGCAGCAGCTTGAGAAACGTGAGGTTCGATTCGTTAAGTCTACCATTAAGAGACGACTTTCGGTGTTCTCAATATTTGTCCTGCTCACCATTGCTCTGAGCATGGGTATTTCGCGGCTGCGAGTTGATACAAACTACCTCCGATTCTTTCACCCTGACTCATCGCTCATGCAAACTGTCAGGAAATTCTCGACTGACTTTGGTGGCACCTCGATGTTCGCGGTTTCGATTGAATCTCACCAGAAGAATGGCATCTACCGCACGGATTCATTCAACAGGATTGCGGATTTCACTACCAGTTTAAATGATCGATTCGATCATGTGCTGAGCATCTGCAATCTGGTAGGGGAAGTACAATCTCAGATTGGCAAGGGCGCGAGTTCACCTGTCGATTTGCCGTCCACTGAAGCGTGCGTCAGCGTTCTACCACCCTCTGTTGTCGCGCCGCTTGTCAGCGGCGATGGATCGCGAGCATTGATTCGCGTACGTTCTTCCAACGACGGATCGCGAGGCATGAGTGAGGATGCCAATGAGGTACGCCGCATGGCTAAAGCGATCCTGCCTCCAGAATATGAAGTGCGCGTGACTGGGGAAATGCTTGTGCTACATCAGTTCGCGGATCAGGTCACTCACCAGCTTGTGCAGGGATTGCTTCTGTTATCGACATCACTGGCCGTCATTTTTCTAGTAGTGTTTCGATCGCTACGCCTTATGGTTGTCGGCATCCTGGCCAACGCATTCCCACTGGTCGTCACTCTTGGCTGTATGGGATGGGCAGATATTCCACTGAGCCTGGGCACATTTTCCGTGGCGATTGTCGCCCTTGGAATGAGTGTGGATGATACGATTCATTTCATGGTGCGATTCTCAGATGAGAAAAGAAGAGGCCGCGTGACTCGGGATGCCGTCTCGAATGCTTTTTGCAAAGAGATTCGGCCGGTTCTCGCCACGACCGTCGCCGTCTCTGTGGGCAGCCTTGTCATGTGCCTGAGCTCGTTATTTATCAATCAGGAAGGCGCCATTCTTTACGCTGTGGCTTTTATGTCAGCACTTGTCGCTGACATCTTCCTGCTTCCCTGTCTACTTTCGTTTTTAGGCTCTCCGTCAAGTTTGCTGGATGGTTTCAACCGGCTTCGGAAGGCTTGGTGTCCCCGACGTTGATTTCAGCCACGGATCTCAAGGCTAGCCGATTTCCTGCGCATTCTTGCACCAAGGTTCAGCAGCATAGATTCCGCCCAAATTAGACTCTTCCCTGCCTGCGTAAACGACTCGCTACCAATGGATAGCGTGGTTCTGATTGCGTTCGAAGATCATCGATTCACATGATTTCCATCCAGCCAATCTGACGGAGAGCCCGTTTTTATCGCAGCGCTCCAACTCTTAACTTTACATCTATTGCTCCTCGAGGATCGCCTCAATCCCGTAGAAAGCTTGGGGTTCAACGACGTTTGGATCAGTGAGAATGACTTGCGCGGATGAATCAATCGTTTCCTCCGTAAAGTCGACTTTACTCCAGCTGTCAGCAGCCAATGAAGTTGACTTCCACAGGACATAGTCGATTCCGTCCAACTCGACCGTGAGTAGCGAAAAGGCATCGGCGTCGAAATTCAGGGCTGATACGGGGAACAGGCGGGGTTGTACGGGATCTACGCCAAGCTTCTCCGCCGTCGAGAGAAAATCGAGGCCAACGAAGCTCATCATAAAAAGAGTTACGTCCGTCAATTCCCTAGCGTAGGCCGCTTTCAAAGCCGGGCTGCCTTGATGCGCGAACATTTCTCCAGCCGTTAGCAGGCTATCGACCATTTCCACCGTGACGAGGACGGTTTCGCCCTTCCCTGCAATCAACGCCTTGAGACCTTCCTCAAACAACGCAAAGGATTTCAACATCTGACCACTTTCCTCCAGAGCCAGAACGTCATCGCGAACTTCACGGCCAAGCAACGTGGAACATGCAGTCACGGCAGATCCGGCCGCAAGATTAGGATTGTTCAATCCGATTTCAGCAAGTTCCTGATGGTGTTGATCGTATTCTTCACTCCATCGGTCATAGAGAGGTTGATGCGGCACGTTCTTAAAGTCGCCTTTGGCGTTAAACACCAGATGCAGTAGCAATTCCCACCAACCCTTTGTCGGCCCCACTGCGACGCCTTTTGTAAAAGGGTCACCCGGTTTTGTTTGTGGATTGATCAACACTTTAGCTGATGCCACGTCGCTGCCTTTACGAATGAAGTAGCTGAATTCCGTTGGCACAAGCACCTGATATCCTTTCTCGTAAATCGTGAGCGAGACTCTCAAGCCATCAGATACGGGTATACTTATCTTGTTCAAAAGAGCGGAGCCGTCATCCTTTGGGTACTCTGTCATCTTGGTGGGAACTCCGTCGCCGACAGTAAAAAAATCGACCGGTGCATCGGGTGTTCCGAAGAAAATGCCGGGGATATACCCGGATACATAGAACGCAGTGAACATAACTCCACCTCGTTCCTCTTGTGCTACATCATTTCCAGTAACCAGCCCCTTGAGATCGATAACATTCACACCTTGAATGAGCTCGCTCTCGGCCGCATTGACGGCCACGGCTCCGTTCACATCAAAAATACGAATGTGCAAATCGGCGCCCACCAGGGCGACAATCACCAGCGACTCTCCAACGCTTGCCAGTTCGCCCATCGTCGCCGCACTTCTGAGCTGAAGCGTGTATCCGTCAGTCGGCTCGACTCTGTCTGAGCCATCGGCCCCTGCGATCCGGTCATTATAGGTAAGGAAGAAGGGGCTGCTGACGTTGCTCAGCTGGTCGTTTGCGGTCAAATTGATTGTATGATCTCCGGAATCCCTGTTCCACATGTCATAGCAGTCGTCCACAGCGAGAATCGGATCCTCAAGGATCGTGAGAGCGCTGCTCTGGTAAGAAATAGTGTAGTTGGCATCCGCTGCGCCGCCCACCGTGACTGGGTAGTCGCCAGGATTGCTCAAATGGGTGGCTGTCGTGCTGAATCTTGCCGGCGCATCAAGGGATGTCGCAGCGTCACCGCCAACCAGCCCGAAATAAGTTGCCGTGAGTTTTAAATTTGGTAGGCCGTGGCCTCGCGTCAGGCTGTCGGCGGTGATTATGAGGGGTGCCTTTGTCACCGCGAGCTCTACCGTTGCTGTCGCAGTCGCATAGACGACGTCATCGACAGGCGTGAAGGTCGCGGTGAGCGTGTGGACGTCGGCAACGAGTACCGATCCAGGCGCGGGGCTGTAGCTAAAGCTACCCTGCACGCCGGCAACGGTGGCGTTCAGTTGGTCACCTCCGAGCAGTGTCCCGTAAACAATTGCCACTGGATTGTTCCAGGTGACCACGGGAACCGTCTTTCCAGTAACGATGATTGACACCGTATTGCTGGCCGCAGCATAAGTCGCTGTATCCGCGGGCGTGAACACTGCGGCCAGCGTGTGCGTGCCTGAGGCGAGCACCGTCCCGTCGGGCGGATCGTAACTGAAGGTGCCCTCGACGCTGGCGCTGGCATTGAGCTGGGCTCCGCCCAAAGCGGTGCCCAATGCAATCGCTGCGGGATTACTCCAGGTGAGAACAGGAAGTTCCTTGTCGGCCACGGTCAGCGTTCCATCGACCCGGGTGATGGTATAGTTGGCATCGCTGCCGCCGGAGACGGTGATCGGGTAAGCGCCAGGGGCGCTCGCTGTCGTTGCGGTGGTCGCCAGTGTTGGCGGCGGCGCCAGGGCCGTGTCTTCATCGACGAAACCTGAATAACTGGCGGTGAGCGTCGGATTGGCCAGGCCAGCAGCGCGTTGCTTGTCATCGGCGGTGATCGTCAGCGGAGCCGGGTTCACATTAATCGTTACCGCCTTTGTCGCGGCGTCGTAGTTGGTTGAGGCGGGAAGTCTCGCCGTCAGCGATTGGCCATTACCGGCACTCACGACAGTGCCGGCTGCCGGGGTGTAAGTGATTGCGCCGGGGGCGCTGCTGGTAGCGTTCAATTGCGTGCCGCCCAGCGGCGTGCCGTAGGTGATGATGGCAGGATCGCTCCAGGTGATGGTGGGCGTGGCTTTGTTGACAGTGATCGAGACCGTCTTGCTGGCGCTGCCGTAACGACCGGTGTCGGTCGGCGTGAAATTCGCCGTCAGCGTGTGCGTGCCCGCATCGAGTATGGCTCCGCTCGCCGGGGAATAGGAAAACGAACCCACCACGCTGGCGCTGGCATTGAGTTGAGTGCCGTCCAGGGCGATGCCGAACGTGATTGCGGCGGGATCAGTCCAAGTGATGGTGGGCAACTCCTTGCCTGCGACTGTCAGCGTTCCATCGACGCGGGTGATGCTGTAGTTCGAATCGCTGCCGCCGGTTACGGTGATCGGGTAGGTGCCCGGTGCGCTTACGGGGGTCGCAGTCGTCGAGAGCGTCGGTGACGTTGTCAGGCTAGTGTCGCCATTGACGAAAACTGAGTAACTGGCGGTAAGCGCTGGGTTGGCGACTCCCGCGCTGCGCTGCTTGTCGTCAGCTGTGATCGTCAGTGGAGCCGGGGTCACATTGAGACTCACCGTTTTCTGGGCGCCGTTGAAGTTCGTTGAGGCGGGCAGGATCGCAGTGGACTGACCATTGCCGGCTCCGAGGACAGTGCCTGCGACGGGCAAGTAAGTGATGGTGCCGGGCGCGATACTCGTGGCGTTCAATTGCGTGCCGCTCAACCCAGTCCCGTAGGCGATCGCCGCCGGGTCAGTCCAGGTGATCGTGGGGGTAGCCTTGTTGACCGTAATCGAGACCGTCTTGCTGGTGCTGGTGTAGCGGACGGTGTCAGTCGGCGTGAAATTCACCGTCAACGTGTGTGTGCCAGCATCAAGAACTGTGCCGCTGGCGGGCGAGTAGCTGAAGGTGCCCGGCACGCTGCCAGCAGAGGCATTGAGTTGGGTGCTGCTCAGAGCAGTGCCGTAGGTGATGGCGGCGGGCGTGTTCCAAGTGATCGCGGGTGCAAGATTGAAAAAGAAAGCGGCACCGTTGTTGCCGAAGCCACTATCGAAGGCCGCTCCGAGTACCGCGTAGTCTCCACTGAGCGCGACAGATTGTCCGAAGAAGAATTTCGAAGAAGGATCGCCGAAATCGCCACGATTCAACGGAACAAGCGCGGTTTCAACCCATTCCGAGCCATTGAAACGGAACAGGTGTCCTGTTCCCCTGTTGGACTGTGCCGCTGCAGCACCCACCAGCGCGACTTCCCCAGAAATCGCCACCGACCTGCCGAAGGCACCAGCGGTGCCAACTGGAGGAGGAGGGTTTTCACGGGAAATCCTGGTCTCTTCCCATGTGGTTCCTTCTGTGTTGCGATAGATGTAGGCAGCACCCAGTTGGCCATTGACCTGCCACGCACCGATGATTACCAACGATCCGGATACGGCGACCGCATCACCGAACGCATCCCCGGGGGTCCTACCATTGAGGGTCCCATCATCTGTAGTGGCCATCCCATCGCTAGCGGAGAGAATCCTCTCCTCCACCCATGTAGTACCTTCGGTATTCCGGTAGATATATGCGCCGCCCCTTTCGTCATCTTTATCTGAAGCGCCCACGACAACGAGGTCATCAAAAACCGCCACTGCCTCGCCAAAGCGGTCTCCCGCAGCAGCGTCGCTCGCGGTGAGAATCTTCTCTTCAACCCAAGTGGTGCCATTGTAGCGAAACACGTATGCCGTCTCCGCTCCCTGAAACGCGCCGACACCGACGACGGCGACTGTGCCGGAAATCGCAACGGCACCTCCAAACCGGCGATTACTTCCGGCATCACTCGGGGTGATTTTTTGCTCGAAAACCCATTCGGATCCATTGTGGCGGAATAGGAAAGCCGATCCGGAATCTTCACCATGAATGGGATCATCATCACGCGGCGCGCCGATGATCGCGACATCTCCAAACATCGCAACGGAGCTGAATCGATCGAAATCTTCACTATTGGGGGCAAAAAACTTCTCGTCGAAGACCCACTCGCCTCCAATCTTCTGGTAGCTATAAACTGCTCCAGTTACGTCATCTCCGGTTCCGCTGGCACCAGCCACCAGAGCAAAACTGCCGGAGACCGCGACATCCCAGCCAAAGCTAGACGCAGTAGGGTCGTCGAACCTGGCGTCCTCCGTAGCATTTTCTGCTCGAAGCGTAGGCTGTAAAGCGATGGTAACCAAGAACACGGCAATAGCCGACCCAAGCACGCGAATCTTTGCTCCCAGCGATGACTGTTGGAGGGCCTCAAATTGCCTCAATGGAATGGAAGTGGTCTCGGGCATAAAGTTGATTTTGGAAGGATCAGGGCGACTGGATTCCAGAGTACAGCACAGATAAACCAGAAAAGAAGACTGCGCAATGCGTTGAGGCGCTCAAAATAAGTATCTAGCAGGGCACCTCCGGAAACCTCATGCGGGCTAGTGCTTGATGAAATCCCCGCTGTCTTCGTTGCTAAAGCGCCCACTATCCACAGATGGCTTAGCGTTTATCGCCTCGCCAGCGGGAATTTTCTCTGCGCCCCATTCCCACAGCTGGTTTCCGGAGGTGCCCAGCAGTTTGAATGGGGATTTCCCAGGGGTTGTTAGAATTCGCTGGATGGGTGATTGTTATGTAGCAGGATTGGAATGATCTGCAATGGTTGATTTCCGTTTTCTAAGGGGAATTTAAGACCGTAGATGGGAAATCATTAGCTTCTCTTTCTTCCTATTGCTCCCTCTTCTTGGGCCGCGTCAGCGGGTGTTCCCCCTCAGTGGAGCCTTCCTTGCCAATGACCGGTTTGTTGAAGGGGCTTTAGAAGAATGTGCCATTTGCTCGATTGATCCGCTGATCTAATACACGCGAGAGCGCATAGAACATCCTCCAGTTGAACATGATGACGGTGGGCTGCTCAGAGGGGTGGGTTATTGTTGTTCTGCTGGATGCATCGAGCCTCCATCACTAGGGGCGCGTTGAAGTGTTATGATGGGATTGGCACTTTGAGGGCCTCCATTAGCCGGGGCATTTCGGAACAGCCTTTCACTTTGTTAAAGCCTTTCTCTGCCGTTAGTAATGCGTAGGCTAACCAGGGAGAC
>JBNMNB010000181.1:0-16813 GCA_051270635.1 Verrucomicrobiales bacterium
CGCTGAGGACAATCCTGCGAACGCAGCACTGCTGGACTTGTTGCAGTTTGCTGCGCACCCAGGAGACACATTCGCCTGGCAGCACCTGATGATGACGCCTTTCGGGAAAAAATTGCGTGAGCCCGAATGGACGCAGGATCGGTTGATTCTTGAAGTTTTGAGTGAGGCGCATTGCAGCGGATTCGAAAGCCTGATCTCCACATGGAGCGGGTATCTACTGGAACTTGTTCCTGATTTGGATCCGTTCAGTCGTGGGCGCCTGGAGATGTTTGCTGCTGCTGCACGCGGTTTTGATGCCTCTGGGAGTCGGAGCATTGCGGACTTTTTGTCCTTTGCGCGAAACTATGCGATTCGCGAACCGGCCAGCAGCGGAGTGGTGCAAGTCATGACGATCCACAAATCGAAAGGCCTGGGTTTCGATGTTGTGCTGCTGCCTGACCTGGGTGGACAGGCGCTCACGGTCGTGCGCAGGGGCCTTGCGGTGTATCGCAATCCAGACAGATCGGTAGAATGGGTGATGAGCCTGCCGACGAAAGCAATCGCTAAAGCGGATCCGCAGCTGAGTCACTACCATGAGGAAAAAGAAGCGGAGTCAGCATATGAGGGACTCTGCACACTGTATGTGGCAATGACTCGGGCCAAGCGAGCGATGTACGTTATCGCTGACAAATCGCCTAAAGGAAAAGCTCCTTCAGCGAACTATCCTCGCCTGCTGGAGAAAACGCTGGGACGGGAAGGTGATGACGTCACCTTCGGCGGATCATCGGCACTGGCAATCCTGCAACAGGGAGATCGCTACTGGATGGATGAAATTTCGCAGCCAAAGCCGCCCGCGGCACGTACGATAGTGGCAGCACCGAGAATCGATTTTCCAGCGAACCGAACAGCGGAGCGTCGACTACGACGAAAAACTCCATCGGGATCAGAAGAGGTGGTGCTCAATGCTGATCAATTGTTCTCGCCGAACAGAAGTGACGCGCGGAAATTTGGAACTGCGGTGCATGCGTTGTTCGAAAAAGTGCAGTGGCTCGAACAGGATACGATCGATCGTTTGACCGCTGACGCAGGTAAGCTTGCGCACTCGAAAAAAGCATTGACCGAAGTGATCGCTGCTCTGATCAACCCTGCGGTAGCCCAATTGCTGCAAAGGCCGACAGCGGATTCGATCGTATGGCGCGAAAAATCTTTCGAAATGGTGGACGGCGGCGAGTGGCTGACTGGCACCATTGACCGTGTCGTGATTACTCCTGGCAGTGGCGCGCAGATCATCGATTTTAAAACAGATGCGGTCGACGATGTGGCGGCGATCGATGCCAAAGTGGGAATCTATGCGCCCCAACTTGCGCTCTACAGGAAGGTGCTCTCGCGCATGATTGACGTCCCGGAAGTCGAGATTACCTGTCATCTGTTGTTCACAAAGCTGGGGCAAGTGCGCGAAGTTTAGCGATGCCGCTGATCTCAATCATGCTTCCAGCAAAGGACGCAGCGGCGACAGTGCGCGCAGCTGCCGAAAGTTGCCTGCAGCAGACGAAGCGTGATCTTGAATTGCTGCTGATTGAGAACGACTCCACTGCAAAGACGATCGCTGTGATGGAACAACTGGCACGCTCAGATGCCCGTGTGCGCATTGTGCATGCGCCACCTGGAGTCGGCTTCATTGCCGCACTCAATCTCGGCTGGCGGCAGAGCCAGGGAGAATTTCTCGCGAGAATGGATGCAGATGATATCAGCTACCCCCAGCGAATCGAGAAGCAGTTGCAACTGCTGAACGAGCACCCTGAGTTGGCCGCCTGTGGCACAGCGGTGCGGATTGTCAGGCGTGGGGATCATGGGAAAATTCTTCCCCCATTGCAGGGATTTGCCGATTACCAAGAGTGGCTGAACTCTGTCACCAGCCCAGAATCTATCGCCGCCGAGCGCTTCATTGACAGCCCGATTTCCAACCCATCCGCGATGATCCGGAGGCGTGTGTTCGATCAGATCGGCGGGTATCAGGTCGTTGACTGGGCAGAGGATTACGATTTCTGGCTGCGATTGATGGAGAATGATTTGCTCGTGGGAAAAGTGCCTGAGATTCTTCTCGATTGGATCGACAGCGATTCGCGGATGACACGTAATGACGCGCATTATTCACAACGACAGTTTTTAAATGCCAAGGCGCACTTTCTGGCACGTCTTCCCATTGTCCGTGATGCGGGAGTCGAAATTTGTGGTGCCGGACCGATTGGTAAACGATTGGCACGATTGTTAGAAATCGAAGGTGTGGCCGTCACTGCTTTCTATGAAGTCAGTGATCGAAAAATCGGCAACGTCATTGGCGGCATTCCTGTTCGGGGCTCCAACGATATGCCTCGTTGCGGAAAATGTGTGATGGTCAGCGCCATCGGTGTCAAAGGAGGGCGCGCACGCGTCAGGAAACTCATGAGGCCGCTGGGTTACCGCGAAGGTATCGATTTCTTCTGCGTCGCTTGAGACGGCAAATGCAAATGCACAAGAGTTGCTAAAAGGCTCCGATTAACAAATCGATGTACTGGCGTCCGGACTTTGTCAGCTTCGCCGAGGATCCAGATCCGCTGAGGCGATTCTTTGAGAAGAATTTGTGATAGGTCGGTGAGTAGCGCACCCAGGAGACGATAGGATAGTCGACCTTTTTCTTGTGCGGAGTGATGGAAATCGGGATGCCAGATCCTGCGAGTGCAATTTCGTAAGCGGGTGCTCTGGAGGTTTTTCCCAGCCAGGGGTAGCGCTTCAAGATGTCCAATTTCCCAGTGTTTGGAACCAGCACTTTGTAGTAAGGCGTCAATTTTTGCACCTTCTTTTGAATCGAAATCCCTCGTTTCGCCTGGAGAATCTCAGAAACGTCGACACCCATCATATTGATGCCATTGAATATGCCATGATGATTTGGCGTCGACTGCGTCTTGTCATGCCAGCGATCAAAGCCCGTGTGCAGCAGCATGTTCAGTTCGACGTGGACATGCGCGCGTCGCTTGTTGATGCCAACACCGGTGTAGCCAAGGACACCCAGCTGGCTGCCCGCTTTGACCACCTGTCCCGGTTTCACAGAGATCGATTTCAGATGTGCGTATAGACTGTAGAATGGGCCGGAGCTGAAGTTGTGTTGCACAACCACATAGCGCCCGTAGTTGCTCTTGCTGGACGTCGTATTGGTATGCACCACTTTTCCGTCGGCCATGCTCATGACCGGATCTCTCGGCTCTCCTGAACTGTCGCGTTGCACGGGAGCAATGTCCAGGCCCTCGTGGAACTTGGTCATGACCACTCCTGCTTTTGTCCGTTGCGGACTGCGGACAAATCCATACTGTCCGCCCTGCCAGGGAGCCGATTTGCGACCCTCAAAATTCCGGTCGGTGAACATGTAGAACGCCGATGGTGCGCGATTCAGCTGAGTATTCGGGGTCGGGAATACCAGCCGTGCGTTGCCAGCGAGCGCAGACGTCGCGGCAATGATCGAAATGATCGCAAGGAAACTGAATCGTAATGGCAAAAGCATTGCCCGACTATTCGCTCTTCAGCTGAGGCATCTTCTTCTCGAGCTTCTTCAACTCTTCTTCGGTCAGCCCTTTCCAGACAACGATCATGCCATCCTCGGGTGCTTCGTCGATGTAGAGGACGTCAACTTTTCTCATGTTGACGACGACGCGCATGAGGCGCTTACGCTCGGTCAGGCCTGCCGTGTTCAGGCGGCGTTGACCACTGGATGACAGTTTGAATGCTGCACCCCAGGTGCCATCATCTGCAGGAAATGGCCAGTAGCCGCGCATGTCCTTATGCGTCACCACAGGCATCCGCTTAAAGTAAACCTGGCGGCCATTGACGACGTCTTCAGCGACTCGGCGTTCGCCTTCAGATTTGTCACCTTCGACGTGAAAACTCACGAAAAAGTCGCCTTTTTTGCGCCCGGAAGCATTCACTGAAACAGGCAGGGCAAATGCTGGCAGCAGACTGGCCGCCAGAAGAATAGTGAGGATCGATCGCCGGGTCTTCATGGAGGTATTGAAAACCGGGATGGCAGCAGATGCAATCCTTCGTTTGAGATCATTATTCATCGGCCATTTCCAAGCGCTACAGGTGCCTGAAAAATGGGTTGTCGGAGCACGGGCAGTTCACTACTATTTCATTCGGCACGCCGAACGACCGATTTTCGACGTGCCGGGCAAAAGCAGGCATAAGAAGTGCCGGCAATTGCCCGTTGTAACCTTAGCATTTGACACTTAGAAGTCCTTCCATGTCCAATTCCACTGATCCGCGGATTCCGCCAGTCACTGCGGCAGAACTTTCTGCCAACCACAAGGCGTTCTACAAGAAGGCGGTTGCTGCTGTTGGCGGACGCAATGCGGACTATGCCATCCAGATGTTGCTCCCGATCATCGTTACCCACCCGGGTTTCCTGGAAGGGCGGAAACTGCTGCGTCGCGCGGAAGCAATCAAGAATGGCCCGCCGAAAAAGGTAACGATGAAGATGCTGGTCGGCTTCAAGAGCAAGATTCAAAAGGATCCGATCGCTGCGATTCGCGAGTTGGAAGAGAAAACATTTTTGTCAGAGCCGTTTCATGTTGAGGGAGCTGAAATGTTGTATGAATCAGCCCTCGCGCTGAAGGATATGGATTTGGCCGCATTCGCTTTAAGGACGGTCATCGACGGTCATAAGGGGCATCCGAAAATGATGCACAAACTGGGCGAGCACTTCACGGACATCGGCCGCGCAGATCAGGCGGTGGGAGTTTACCAAGAGCTGGTGAAACTGGTGCCCAATGATGGTGCCGCCGGGCGTGGGCTGACTAATGCGCAGGCCCAGGCAACGATGAATGAGAAAAACTGGGGCACTTCCGGCAGCGCTAAGGAATTGTTGAAAGATCAGGATGAGACAGCTGCACTGGAACTCGATTCGCGCACTGGCATGACCCGTGAGCAAATGGAGCAGATGCTGAGCCGCTGGAGTGCCAAATACGAAGAGAATCCGAATGATTTGCAAGTGGTCAGGAAAGTCGCCGACATTTGCATGAAGCTGGAAGACTTCGAAACTGCAGCGCAGTACTTTGACTGGGCAGCGACCTTGAATCCTGCGGATACCGCCCTGAAACAGAAGGCAGAGACTGCCAGGCACAAAGCAGTGGAGCGCAGAATCATCGATCTTGAAAAGCAAATTGAAAGTGCCGGTAATGCACCAGATATTGAGGAGAAAAAGCAACAACTGGACGCGCTGCGTTCCTCTGGCGCGGAAGATCGGATCGCAAGTGCCAAAAAGGCAGTCGATACCAATCCAACCGATGCGGGGCTTCGATTTGCTCTGGGCTCCGAGTTCTTCCGCGCGGGGAAGTTTTCCGAGGCCATTCCTGAACTGCAGAAAGCAAAGAACAATCCCGGCTTCCGTGTGCGCGCGCTGAGCATGTTGGGAAAATGCTATGCAGAGAAGAAAATGTATGACCTCGCTCGCAATCAATTTCAGGACGCACTGAAAGAAATGGTGGGCATGGACGACGCAAAGAAATCGCTTATCTATGACTTGGGAGTTCTCTGCGAAAGGATGGGTGACAAGGAAGCCGCGCTTGGCTTCCTTAAACAAATTTATGAAGCAGATTATGGCTATCGTGATGTAGCCGAACGAGTGGAATCAGCCTACGCCGACAGTTAGTATTGGGAATGACGAATCTTTTTACTGCTGCGAGAGTTCCGCAAGTGTTTGCCATTGCGTGCTGGTTTACATTGGTCGGGATCAGTGCGGAAGCACAAGATGAACCCACCGCGCCCGGTGTGGATGCGAAGGTCATGGCGCTATTGAGGCAGGGCGAAGCTGCGACTGAGAAGCTGGTGGATGCCGATGGCGCTGCCAGTGCCTACTGGTCAATCGGAGCACTTCTTCTTGAGAATAAAGCGGACGCGGAAGCGGTTAGAGTCCTGGCAAAAGCCCGCGAGAAAGCATTTGTCGTCAGCAATCGCCTACGCAAATGGGAATTGGTAGAAATCGTTGCCAGAGAAGAGGCGAGAGCAGGTGCCGTGGTCGATTTGGATGCCTACCTTAAGAACGCCACCAATGAAGTGCAACAGTCGGCAATGATCAGTGCGGTGGCCGCCGGAAGTTTTGAGCGTGGGGACAAAGAAAAGGCGCGCACCTTGTTCGATCGCGCATGGAAGCTCGCGGAGAAAATCTCGGGGCCGTATAAGGAAGTGTTTTTTTTGAGCCTTGCGGACGATGCTTCGCGGGCTGGCGATATCGAAACAGCGAAGCAGTTCTACCTTCGTTTTCGTGACTATGTGCACATGCTGGGTGGCGAGGTTGAGTTTCTGGGAATGCGCAAACTGGGCGAAGCGCAGTTGGAGGTGAAATTGAACAATGATGCCTTGGCGACTTTCAAGGTAGCGGCTGATCTCGCATTGGAAGGGAACGCACCCGAGGACGCAGGAGAGATCGCTGGGCTAATGGCTGCCGCTGGATTCGAAAAAGAGGCCAATGAGGTGATTGCAAAATTTGTTGTGATGTTAAATTCCTGGGAGCCGGAGCAGGAACGGTCAGGGCTCAGGGCGCTGCTCGCAGATACGCTTAACCGTGAAGGAGTGTTTCCCAATCGGGTACTGGAAATGCTGAAGGATGTATCGGCAGATGACCGTGCTTACCTTTTGCCCGAGGCCGCGATGAATTTGGCCTCTGCTGGCCAACAGGTTGCTGCGGCAAGTCTACTGCCTCAAATCACCGAGGCTGAAGATCAAATTTCCGTCATGTGTGCGATCTCGGATGCCTGGGTAAAAGCGAAGAATCCTGCTGCGGCTAAGGAATGGGTCGGTCGTGCGCTGACGACTGCCAGAACGATCAAGGAGGAGGATATCCAGCGTGAAGTCTTGCTGGAAGTTGCGGAGCAACAGGTATCCGCCGGACTGGCTGAAGATGCAAAGAAGACTTGGAAAGAAGTCGCTAATGCAGGGAAAGAATTCCAGAGAGCGATTCAAGAACGAGAGTTTTTTCAACTTGTTGAAGCGCACCAGTGGCAACAGGCTTCTAATGCATTAACCGCGATGGCCGATTCACCGGACATTAGTGTTTTACAATCAGGGTTGGCGACAGAGCTGGCAAAAGAAGGCCAGCTTGCACAGGCGATTGATCTTGCCACAAAGCTTCCCGATGCATTGCCTGCCAGGCTTGAGATTATCCGACTTGGCTACGAAAAGCTCGGCTCGACGCTTTCGAAAGAGGCGATCGATGCCGAACTCGCAAAGCATGAGGATCCAGAGATCGTCGTCAGTTTGATCATCGGCCACGTCGGCGGATTTCGCAGAGCCGTTGGGGATGATGAATGATACCGGAGAATGTCAAGACTTCTGATTCGGCGGGAAGCGAAAAACGTTGTAGAAAAATCTTTTCATCTGTCCCGATATTTCTATTCTGCGCGCACAACTTTTTACAGCCGCCTCACCCGCAGGATAAAATGCTCTCTATATAGGAGATTCTCGGGAAAACCTGATTCAACCAAATTCTGAACTCGGTTTTCTATGGGCAAGAGAAACCCTTGAATTAGTATTCATCCCCAAATAGAGGCGGCTGTTCTATGTACTGGTAAAGCCGTTATCGGAGTTTATCCGATGCAGGATTCTTTCTCCCGTGGGCTTGCTTCCGGGGGGAAGAGAACTCTAAGGTGCTACCATGAGTTCCAATTTTTCTGATCGCCCAGCTACTTTCCCAACCAGTTCGCGCCGCCGTTTCTTGAAGGGTGCCGCATCTACTGCCTTTGCCGCGCCATTCGTCACCTCCGGGCTGCGCGCTGATCCTCCCAGTGGAAAATTGAATCATGCCAGCTTTGGTGCTGGTGGCATGGCGGGAGCTGATATCGGCAGCTTGAGCAGCAGCCCACATTTTCATCTCGCTGCTGTTGCGGATGTCGACACCATAAGGTTGGATGCATTAAAGAAAAAGTTCCCTGACGTGCGCTGCTATCAGGATTGGCGCGAGCTATTGGAAAAGGAAGGGGACAAGATCGATTCGGTCAATGTATCCACGCCCGATCACATGCATGGCCCGATCGGCATGACAGCACTGCAAATGGGCAAGCATGTTTATGGTCAGAAGCCGCTCACTCAGAATTTACACGAATGCCGGCAAGTCACGCTTAAGGCGCGTGAATCAGGACTGATGACGCAGATGGGAATCCAGGTGTCCTCTGCGTTTTCGGAGCGACTGGGTGTCGCCGCCGTGCAGGCAGGTGCTATCGGCAAAGTGAAGGAAGTGCACACGTTCTCCAACAAAAAATGGGGGGACATGGAACCTTTACCCGAACGCGAGGACGCAGTGCCCAAAGGATTCAGCTGGGATCAATGGCTGGGCGTCGCAACGCAACGCAAGTTCCTTGGCAACGGTTACTACCATCCTGGCAACTGGCGTAAGCGGCGTGACTTCGGCACTGGAACATTGGGCGACATGGGCTGCCACATTTTCAGTGGTTGGTTCCGTGCCCTGGCGCTGACGACCCCCATTTCGGTGCAGTCGTTTGGACCGGCATCGAATCAACACAACTGGGCGATCAATGGCAAAGTGGAATACGTCTACCCGCGCACAGAGTTCACTGAGAACGATACCGTAATGATCACCTGGTATGATGGCGATCAACGTCCGCCAGAAGCTGTCACTAAAGCAATGGGCAAAATTAAGCTGCCGGGGCAGGGGAGCGTGATTATTGGAACAGAGGGAGCAATGTTAGCCCCGCACGGAAGCACACCGCGATTCGCAAAGAACGGTGAAGAATTCCGCTACAAGTTTCCGAAGCTGGAACCCCGCAACCATTACCACGAGTTCATCGAATGTTGCCGGGAAGGTAAAGCCAAGCCATCAGCAAATTTTGATTACGCGGGCCCGCTTACCGAAGCTGTCCTGCTGGGCTGTCTAGCATCACTATTCCCCGAGAAGCTACTGCAGTTCGACTCAGAGAATGTCTCTTTCTCAAATTCCGAGGAGGCAACTGCCGCAGTAAAACGGAATTACCGCGCTGGCTGGGAAGTCGCAGGGTTTTGATCACCAGCTTCATGTTGCGTGCTCGTTAGGCATTGGCAAATGAGTGAACGCAGTGAGGGCAGAAAAAAGCCCCTTTCCGCATTGCGCAGAAAGGGGCCGTAATTCTGACGAAGTCAGAGAACTTGTTACTCAGATGCTGGGCGCTTCGGGCGATCTCCGCCACCTCCTTCACCGCGGCCACCACCACCTGCACCACGGTTGCGACCACGCTGACCGAAGATCTCTTCACGAGACAATTTGCCATCTTCGTTCGCATCGCAATCGGCGAACTTTTTCAAAAAAGCTGTTTTTTCTTCGTCAGTCTTTGGCAAAGCAATCTCGCCTTCCTTGTCCATTCCTAGAGCTTTGAACAATGGGGCCTCTGCGAACATGCCGCCGCCGCGACCGCCACGTTCACCGCGAGGAGCTTTGCGCTCAACCTCACCTTCCTGGGCGATGACGAATGCTGTGCCGGAAATGGCAATGGCTGAGAGAGTAAGTAGAAGTTTTTTCATGAGAATTTTTGGTAGCTTGTGGTCTTGATTCAGTTTTGAAGCGCCATTTTAGCGCCTCGGAATATTGAAGACACTGCATCAAACGGGTTACAGCAGGAGAGTGCTTCCGATTACAGAACCGTTATTTGTTCGAAAACAATCAATGGCGAGGTGTTTTTTATGAAAAATATGGTTTATGTGTTAAATTTGTGAGTGGATCGATTTCTTCACCAGCATGGGACAAAGTTTCTGATAGCGTGTGCGATTGGGTGCTGGTGTTTTGGCGCATCAAAGGGGACTACTCTACCGGATGCTGAGGGGATTGACCGGCGACTTCATCAGGCACCTGTGCAAATTGAGACCACTAAGAATCCGTTTACAGTGGAGGTAGATGACCGGCCGTACCGCGTTCAACCGCGCTTTAGTTATGACATTCACGGGTTGGTCGTTTCAGAGCATCACAGCGACAGTTTTCTGGATATGTATCACCGCATGACGGGAGATTTTTTCAATGTCTGTGATCTGGCGATGGTATGGGGCGTAAATGCAAAGTCGGGCATTTACCAGAAGGGAAAGTTTCACAACCAGGACTTCACTGCCTGGGTGCAATACGACGATGGAGTCGATTGGCATTCGTTTCGCTTGAACGAATTTTCCAACAATCATTTGATCTCGGAAATCTCATCGGTTCGGCGTAATTTGAAACGGATTCAGGTAGGCGATCAAGTGCGCATCAAAGGATGGCTGGCAGAATATTATTCTCCGCCTTCTTATCATCGCGGAACCAGCACTACGCGTGATGACACTGGTGGTCGTGCTTGCGAAACTATATATGTAACGGATGTGGAACTGATCCAATCGGCAAACACGCGCTGGCGCATGCTACAGACGATTGGGAAAGTCCTGACGTTGACTCTGGCAGGAATTCAGTTGCTGGCATTCGCTGGCAAGTGGAAGCAGCATTGGAGTCGGGTGAAAGGATGATAGTTACGTCGCTGCTTTATCGGACAGTGGAAGTTTCAATCGGAAAACGTTCACTTTGCCGTCGCTTCGCGCAAGCTCCAGGCTTCCACCGTGCGCTTCGGCGATCACTCTGGAAAGACTCAAGCCCAGTCCTTGTCCGCGTATGGCACGAAACTGCGGACTACGGTAGAAACGTTCGAATATCTGGTCGCGTTCGACTTCGGGAATGGCAGCGCCCGTATTTGCGACATCGATCGCGGCAATGCCATCTTCGGCATGAAGATTGCAGCTGATGAGTCCATCGCTGGCACCGTAGTGGCTAGCATTCTGAATGAGATTAAAGACGGCTAGCCGCAACAGCTTGTCATCGCCACTGCAGATGATTCCGGGTGGAGTCTCGCTGCTGTATTTAATGCTCGATTCTTCGAGCAGGAATTCGACGTCCTCTTCCATGGTAGTGATGAATTCGCCCAGATCAATTCGTTCGCGCTCGACGGAAAGCCGCCCGGCATCGGATCTTGAAAAGAGTAAAAGCCCCTGAATGATAGACTTCAAGCGCTGCGTTTGTTCCAGTAAATCGGCCAGTAGTTCCTGCTGGTCGGAGGTGGCGTCTGGACGTTGCAGGCCTTCTTCGATCTTTCCCTGAAGCACGGCGAGGGGAGTGCGCAACTCATGCGAGGCGTCAGCGCTGAATCGACTGGTCTGTTGAAAACTGCGCTCCAGCTTGTCCATCATGCGGTTAAATACTCGCGTGAGACGGGCGATTTCGTCGCCTCCAGCGCGTTCATTGATTCGCTCAGTCAGGTCGCCTGCGGTGACCTTTTCGGCAGCTGTGGTGATGTTGCGCACTGGCTTGACCGCTCTGCCTGCAATCCACCAGGCACCCAGGCCGATGATCAAGAGCGCTAACGGCAGGGCTGATAAATAGGTGCGCGTCATGCGCATTACCTCTTCCGTAATCTCACTGAGATCAATTGCCATCAGCACCGTATGTCCATCATCCCAGGAGCGTGCGATCATGCGCCAGCTGCGGCCGTTGTGGGTTACGGTAGCATACTTTTCCAGGGATTTCGGGTTGATTTCGGTTGGCAATATCCAGTCCGGATCTGCGTGTAGCAGAGTGCCATTGGAGAGGACTCGCAGTAGTCTCAGTTCCGCATCCTCTGCGCTGAGTGATGCCCGCAATTCTGGGATCAGGATAGCGATTTTGTCATCGTTGGCGCGAAGCTCCGTAACCAGTTTCGTGGATTTCTCCTTCAGCTGAAAATCAGCTTCTTCCAGCATATTGTCGTAGACGATGAAGCTCGACGCTGCAACGAATACTAACAATACCACCCCGCAAAGCAGAGCTGCCCATAGAGCAAGTTTGATGCGAAATGACAGCATGGAGATCGAAGCGTGGATCAGGCAGCTGACTCGTCCTGCGGTTGCGGAGCGCGCAGCCGATAGCCAACACCGCGTATCGTTTCGATCAACTGCAGGTCGTATCCTTGATCTACTTTCTGACGCAGACGGCGAACGCAGGAATCCACCAGATTCGATCCAGGATCAAAGTTGTATTCCCAAACTTGTTCCAGAATCTGGGTGCGGGTAAAGACACGGCCAGGTGACCGCATCAGATAGACCAGCAGATTAAATTCACGAGGAGAGAGGATGACTTCTTCACCTGCTCTACGCACCTGTCGGTTCATCAAGTCCATCTGTAGATCCTCCACTTCCAACGTCTGCCCGCCGCTTGCCACGGATCGCCTGAAGACGGATTGCAGCCGGGCGATCAACTCTGAAATGTAAAATGGCTTAGCCAGGTAGTCGTCGGCACCGAGGTTTAATCCCTCCACTCGTTCTTCCACTTCACCTCTCGAAGTAATAATGATCACCGGCACCGGATCATTGCGTTGGCGCAGAAGCTTTAGAATACTCAGGCCGTCTCGCCCGGGAAGCATGATGTCCAGCACGACGGCATCGTAGCTCCGGGACGTTGCAAGTGTCAGGCCATCCGTGCCATTGTGACACAAGTCGACCACGTATCCTTGCTCCTCAAGACCGTTTCGAACAAACGAAGCGATCGGTTTTTCATCTTCTACTACAAGTACCTTCACGGTTGCCAGAGTGGGTCCACTTCGCGGTTTCGTCCAGCAAACGACGCAAAGTGGTAATATCTTGGAGAAATGCCGGGTTCCCGTGTGGTATTTACAATAAATTCCCTAATTTTTAGTCGTCATCACGTGTTTACGTCCTGAAGCTGTCACCACGATTCCACCTCCATTTAAGACGTTGGTTGCATGGCGGGCAGCCCAGTTGGCTTCGAATATCGCCTTACCATGGGCAAGCAACGAAGTTGACGGCGCATCTTCCACTAAGACCGAGGATGTCACCAGCCTCAGATGCCATGCTGGTGCGCACTTCTGGACGTGCATTGCGCCAACGTCCGCGTTCGGATTTTCGCCGGATACTGCGCGACATATTGAATCCCCACACGTCGCTTTCCGGGTCGAAACTTATCGACCTGAAGGGGATGGCGACTTCGCAAGTCCAGCCCTGCGCATCTATGGCGGTCTTCGCTTGCCAGACGCCGTCCCAGTTCGAATTTCGATTCACATTGTTGCTTGCCAGGGCATCGTAGCGAGCACCTGTGGGATTGCCTGCTTTCGGTGCGGCTAGCCATTCTGCTTCATTCAGAATTCCATCCAACTCGAGCACTCCGTCCTCGATCCGCACGGCCTCGATAGTTCCACTCGGAGCAGCTGGTAGCGATAGCGCAGCCAGAGACAGTCCAAAAATTGCCAATGCAAGTTGATCCAGAAAATCCCGCACGCAAGGCGGACGACGGTGGGGAACGTCCAGCGGCAGGTAAAGAAGAAAGAATTGGAAGATAGAATTGTTTCCGTCTGCGAGAAACGCTGACTGATCACCAACGATGTGCTACTTTCACCCTGAGTATATGGATTATTCCCGACCAACCTCGATCGCCAGCGCCGTAGCCCTGTGTGGTTTCGCGTTTCCACTCCTGGCTTCTGCGCAGTTTTTTAACGACTACACAGTTGCGCCACACAACTATTGGGAGGCAGAAACAAAGGACCCGATGACATTGTGGCTGAAGGATGTCGAAGCGGGAAAGAGAGTCGTGCCGGAAGAGCAACAAAGCGGCCGGAAGCTCGTTGAGCGTTTGCTGCATGACCTCGAAATCCCACAGAGTTCCCAGGTAATGGTGTTTTCGAAAACGAGTCTGCAGCGCCGTCCGGTAAAACCAGACAATCCGCGTGCGATTTACTTTAATGACGAAGTCTACATCGGCTGGATGCCGGGTGGTCGTGTTGAGATCTCCAGCTTTGATCCAACGGTCGGATCCATCTTCTACTACCAGCGCGACTTCGATGAGAGCCCGGAACTGCCATTGTTCTACCGTGATGAAGTTTGCATCCAATGCCATGCGGGGAGTGCTACAAATTTCATTCCCGGGCCGATGGGGAAATCAGTCTTTGCGGACGATGGCGGGCGGCCGACGAAGACTGTAATGAGCTTTGAACTAGCGGGGCATGATGTCGATTTCAGAGATCGCTGGGGCGGATGGTTTGTCACAGGGGAGCACGGAACAATGAGGCACATGGGAAATGCTCTGGTGGAGAAAGTGGAAGGAAAAGAATCGATCATTGATCGCGAAAAACACGCCAACCTTATGAGCTTGGATGCCTTTTTCTCGGCAAAAAAATATCCCGTAAATGGTAGCGATATCCTGGCTCTGCTGGTCATGGATCATCAAATTACAATGCACTATCGCCTGACTGAGGCGCATTATCGGATGCGGCAAGCGATCTACGATCAGGCGGAAACACCGGCAGGTGAAGAGTCACGCAGTGACTATGATTCAGAGCTGGCCACTGCCACGGAAATGATCGTAAGCTATTTACTCTTCTGTGATGAGGCATCGCTGGGTAGCGAGCCGATCGCGCAGAATTCTACCTACAGAGAGGCATTTCTTGCCGCCAGAAAACCGGCGCAGGACGGTAGATCCCTGCGCGATCTGCAGCTGGAAAACCATCTGTTTCAATTTCGCTGCAGCTACATGATTTACAGCCAGGCATTCAACGGATTGCCTGCGCCGCTGAAGGCGTCGATTTTTGCCAGGATGAAGCAAGTGCTGGATCCTGGTGAATCGGTCGAAGGCTACGCGCATCTGGACGACGATGAAAAAGCGGCGATCGTCGCCATCTTAAATGACACCCTGCCTGAGTTCAAATTAACCGGGACAGCGGGCATTTAGCCGGGAGCTTGGGAATTTGTAAGTGGTAACGCAAGCCTCAGAACACGGGTAGAAGGCGCTATTGTTTATGCCGCCTCAGCGGCACAGGCCGATGGAGGTGCGCCTACTCGGGGGGCAGGCGCTGGGCGAAGCGGTGGATGTCTTTGCTTGGTGGAGTCGGTGCTTGCGGCCCGGGTATCACTCAAGCTTTGCCCGTCTTTGAGAAGCTCCAGGCAGAAGTCTAATGCAGATAATGCAGATACGTCTGAAACTTTCCTGCCCATCCTTGCGTTTTGCCTGGGCGTCGGGCAAAGTCCGCGCTTCACAGTGCTCTGCTGTGGCCAAGATTGACCCAAAAAAAGATACCCTGCATGTCCCTTTCAATAATTGATGACGTTCGCATTGCCGAACTAAAGCCACTGATTGCTCCTCAGGTTCTTATGGGAGAATTGTCGCCGAGCGCGGAGGACGTGGAATTTGTGGCGAGTGCACGCAGGCAGGCGGAGGCCATCATGAGCGGCAAGGATGATCGACTGCTGGTCGTGGTCGGGCCATGTTCCATACACGATAGTAAAGCAGCTCTGGAATATGCTGGCCAACTCAAGACAATTGCCGACGAACTCGCAGCAGATCTGCAAATTGTCATGCGGGTCTATTTTGAAAAGCCAAGAACGACAGTTGGCTGGAAGGGATTCATCAATGATCCGGACTTGGACGGGCAGTTTGATATCAATAAAGGGCTGCGCCAGGCGCGGGATCTACTGCTGGAGCTGACAAAGATGGGCGTTGCTGCTGGCACTGAATTCTTAGACACCATCAGTCCGCAATACATCGCAGATCTCGTGACGTGGGGAGCCATCGGCGCACGCACCACCGAAAGTCAGATTCATCGCGAGCTAGCGTCGGGACTCTCTATGCCTGTAGGATTTAAGAATGGAACCGCAGGCAGTATCGGGATTGCCATCGATGCCATCAATGCGGCCCGGCATCCGCACCATTTTCTCTCTGTCACAAAGCAGGGCGTATCCGCGATCGTTGCCACTAAGGGGAACGAAACTTGTCACGTAATCCTTCGTGGCTCAAAATCAGGGCCCAATCATGACGCGGTAAGTGTCTCGCAAGTCGTTGAACAGCTGAAAGCTGCGAAGCTTGCGCCACAAGTAATGATCGACTGCAGCCACGGTAACAGCCTGAAGGATCATCGCAATCAACCAAAGGTCGCAGAGGAAGTTGGTGCGCAGTTAAATGCGGGCTCAAAGTCAGTAGCGGGTGTGATGATCGAAAGCAATCTCGTGGAAGGAAATCAGAAAATACAGGAAACCTTGGAGCAACTCACTTACGGACAAAGTATTACCGACGCCTGTGTCGATTTTGATACGACGGTTGCGATGCTGCGAGGACTCAGCGATTCCGTGCAGGCACGTCGGAAATCTTGACGAATCCGCGTCGAAAACCAGAAACAACGTAAAAACGACTTCCTGAATTTTCATAATTAACAGTTTTTAGGTCAATTTTACTAAAAACAGGAAGAATGGTAGGATGAAATTCAATTTTTCTTAACCAAATCGTTCATTTTTTCTTGAACACTTCACGGAGAAGCCTATCTAACTTCCAACCGTGCCACAAATTGCATCAAAATTAGCGAGTCAGTCAGGGCTTTCATTGGATTCACCTTCCAATGATTCTCATGACTTGAATTCACTGGAGGTCGAAGTGATCGATCTCTTTGTGAATGCTGTAAAGATGCTCGGATTCCCCAAATCCGTGGGCGAAATTTATGGGCTGTTGTTCATCTCGAAGGATGCTCTTCCACTGGATGCGCTCGTCGAGCGATTGGATATCAGCAAAGGCTCAGCCAGTCAGGGGCTCCGATTGTTGAAGTCCTTGAATGCAGTCAGTTCGGTTTATGTCGCAGGTGATCGGCGTGATCACTTCAAGGCAGAAACTCAGCTGAAAAAATTGGCTGCAGGCTTCATCCGCGAAGAACTTGAACCTCACATTTTGTCTGGCGAGGAAAGAATCGAACGCCTGAGATTAAACTCGTCTGCCATACGAGAGGGAAATGTTGCCGAGGACGCAGCCTCTGCTAGTGCTGCCGCTGATAGGGATTCCTTCTAC
>JBNMNB010000182.1:0-16771 GCA_051270635.1 Verrucomicrobiales bacterium
CAATGCTCAAGGATCCCAGGCAATAGTGGCAAAACGAACGAAATGGTGACACTCGAAAATCATAAGCTCAGTGGCAGCTGATTTCGATCAAAATGATGTCGCCAGCCCAGGTCACTCAGGTCACCGGCGATCGCAGACGATCACTGCATCCCTCTTGCCTTTGCCGCCAGGTCTTTTGAAATGCGGGCAAGCAGTCGGCTTTGGGCGGCAACGACCGCTTCATATCCGTCGCCTTCAAGTGGTTCACGTTCGATCAAATGTCCCTGCAGAGTGGACGTGGCATCCCCCCTTTCAATCTGCCAGTTGGCTTCCAGCACCGCGTCCTCGCCCGTTACAGAATGAAAGCGCACCACGGCGAGGGAAACTGTCACATCGCACTGCAACCGACGATCCCAAGGATGAAAATGAACCTTTGTGGTGCCGAGTTCTCGCGCAAGATTGGTGCCGAAGACGCGCTGCACATCTTGTTGAAGAGATCCCGCCCACCGATGCTGAGTAGGAATTTCGAATCGATTCGGGGCGCTCTGGAACACCAGCTCAATTCGATCCAGATAGTCCGGAATGGTGACTGGCCCAACGCCAAGCACCAGTGCTTTAGAGGAACTAGTCGTGCTGGCGGAAGCGGGGGTCGCACTCAGCATGTAGTAGCGCGTCGTGCTTCCTGTGCTACAACCGCCTACCAGAAGCGCAACGACAGCCAGCAGCAGAATCCTAACATAATCCCAATAATGCATACGTTTCATTAGCGGCGCCCTTTGGGTGGTTCAGGTTCGTCTCCCGAGCTGCCGAAAATCAGCGAGTTCGGCTGCCGCTCGATGGTATCGGCCAAAGTAGTCACGGTGCGAGCAGCTTTGCGCAACTCTACGATTGCCGTTGTCATTTCCTCGTAAACCACAGAATCTCGATTCAACCCTTCAAGAGTTTCGCGCGTCGTCGCCAGGGTTTTCCGCAGCTCTGCCGGCAGCTGGCGGGTGGCATCGTCACTGAGAATCTTGTCCAACTCCTCCGTAGCTCGGGTCAAATTTGCGATCGTCTTCTGTGCGTCTTCCACTGCAGTGTTGATACTGGCGAGTGCTGTCGTGGCATTGTCAACGGCTGGGCCAAGCGGAAGTTTCTGGATGTGGTCCAGCACTTGCATCAGTTTGTCTTCGATGCGCGCCAGACCAGCCGCGCGAGTAGGAATCACCGGATGATTACCCAGTTGTGCCATTGCGGCGGGATCTTCATCAGGATAAAAATCGAGATCGACAAACAACTGGCCAGTTAGAAGACTTCCCGTTTTCAGTGTCGCGCGCAGCCCGCCAGTGACGGCTTCATCCATCATGGATGAGAACACTTCCAGCGTGCCGCCACCGCCCTCCTGATCTGATAGCATACTTGGATCAACCTCGATCAGCACCGGCACGCGACGCTCAGCATCATCAGGAGCGAAATCGAATGAGATCTTTGCCACCTGGCCAATTTGAATGCCTCGGAACTCAACCGGTGCCTGTTCGCTGAGCCCCCTCACACTATTCTTAAAAAGCAGGAGGTACTCCAGCACTGGGCGGACAGTGCGTTTTTCGATGCTGTCCTGGTCTTTCAGCAGTGTGAAACTGGCACCATCACGCACAGGCTTGCCTCGCGCTTCGCCATCGGGCACTCCAAATTCGACTCCACCTGCGACCAGCGATTCCAGCGAACCTGTTTCAAGGCTGATGCCATCCGCTCCCACATCCAGCCTGATGCCCGTGGTGTTCCAGAAGCGCGTATTCTCGGTGATGAGTTCCGCATACTCAGGGGCAAAATACACCCCGAAGGTTACGTAACCATCGCGCGAAAAATCCAGCTCGCGGCTCTCAATTTTTCCCACCGAGATGCCGCGGAAGTTCACTGGCGAGCCGGGGCTGAGTCCGGCGGCCTCGTCAGCCGTCAGCTCAATTCTGAGGCCGGGAATACTCTGCGCGGTGACCGGTGGTTGCTCCAGCCCGACGAAGCTCGATCCATTTGACTCTGCACTTCCGGGATCGAGTTCGATGTAGCTTCCTGAGACGATCGTTCCCAGTCCCGAAACGCCACCGCCGCCGACGCGTGGCCGCACAACCCAGAATCTCGCGTCTTTGCGCAACAGGTGGGAAGCCTCCTTTTTCATGCGAATGGTAACCGCAACACTGGCGAGGTCATCGTTCAAGCGCAGCGTCTCAACCTGTCCGACTTCGACACTGCGGCACTCGACTCGAGTCTTGCCCTCTACCAGTCCTTCGCCAGTGGCAAAGGTCACCTCTGCCAGCGGCCCAAGCGTGTGGTAGTGGTTCCAAACCAACCATCCGCCGATCACAACTGCAACCAGCGGAATAATCCAGACAGAAGAGATTCGCTTGCTCGCCTTCTCCGCGTGCAGCTCTTCTACTTCTAAGTCTGTTGGATCTTCATCGGTCATGATTAATCTTAATGAGGTCTCTCCGCAGCGGCCTCATTGGCAGAAACATGCGCCCTATCCCAGATTAGGCGAGGATCAAATGACATCGCAGAGATCATTGTCAGGATGACCACGGCTGCAAAGGAAATCGCCGCAGGGCCGGGATGAATACTCATCAGCTTGCCCATTTGCACCATGGCGGCAAGGATGGCTACGACAAAAACATCGACCATTGACCAGCGACCCAGCAACTCGGTCAAGCGATAGAGCCGGGTGGCTGGCACCGGCGCAACTGGCCGCATCACGCCATAGCAGAGGAAACCAATCGAAATCAGTTTTAGAATCGGGATGGCGACACTGGCGATGAAAATGATCAAGGCAATGGGATAGGATTCCATGTTCCAGAGCGTGATGACCCCGCCTAGAATCGTGCTTTCGTCGCGTTTACCCAGGCTTTCGACGGTCATGATCGGCAGCATGTTCGCTGGAAAATAGAGCACCACGGCTGCGATGGCGCATGCCAGGGTGCGCTGCACGCTGTGCGGTTTCCTCAAGTGCATATGTGCGCCGCAGCGGGAGCATGCATCAGTGCCGATCGCCTCCACCTTTGCACAGGTGTGACACACCGCCAGTCCGCGATCAGCAGCGCTTCCCGAGCGAAACTTCACGGCGTGGTTGCCCCCTTCTTCGTGCGGCCTTTTTCCAGTCGCTCCCAGACGTCGACACGATCCAGCGACGACCATGCAGCTGCCAGGAAAATAATCAGACCAATGAATGCCCAGAATGAAATTCCCAGCACCACATGCGCCAGATGGCCGAGCTTCAAAAGACTAACAAGCACACCAAGCAGAAAAACTTCTGCCATATTCCAGGCACCGGAACCGATCACCAACCGACAGACACGTATCCCGGCTGGGGGCACCTTTCCCAGCATCAGTGGCAGCACCAGGTAAAGGATTCCAGTGATCATCACGAATGGCGCGCCAATGATAAAGAATGCAATCGTCCCTCCGAGCCAGGAATCACCTTCATGGTAAAGAGCAAAAACCCCACGCAACAGGCTGATTTCATTGGTCTGGCCACCGGCTTCCATCGACATGAACGGAAACGCATTGGCGACAATGAAAAATGCCGCCGCACCGATGGCAAAGGATGCCGCCCTCTGCATCGAATGCGCACCCTTGCTGTGCAACCGTGCACCGCAGCAGCCACAGACCAGCTTCTGGCCAAGCCTGAGCGGGCTGTGATGCCACACACTGTCGCACTCGTGACAGGCGATCATCTGTTTTTTCGAAGGGAGCTGGTTGCTGAGTTTTTCCATCGGAAGCCCGTGAAATACAGCAGTAGCGTTACCCAGAGTCACCATCGCGACAAGTGGGAACTACTGTGGCACCAGCATTGGCAATATCGATCAAAGCGACACTTCATCCGCATATTAGACTGCCAGGGGTGGTAATAGATCAGGAGATCAAGCGCCTCGTAGAGAAGCCCTTCGGGGCTTCTCAGAAGGAGGAAACGCAGAAGCGTTTCTCTACAGGAGGGGGACTCGCTCATCACTTTAATTCACATCCGATGAAGCTAGGCAAGCTTGCTCCTACATTAGCGACTCCACCGCACGATGCCGATGGTGACCACTGAACTGAGTGGCATGAGGATGGCGGCGAGGAGCGGGTTCATGTTGCCGCTGAGGGCGATGGTGAGGCAGACGGCGTTGTAGAGGACGGCGAATGTGAAGGCGTGGCGCACAGCGCGGCAACGTTGGCGCGCCGCATTGAGGAGTGGGCCGAGGAAACGAAACGACTGCCCCATTACGTAGAAGTCTGCCTTGTCCTGGAGGAGTGAAGCATCGGCGACGAGGGCACCGCTGCAGAGGACTTCGCCGACGGCAATGCTGTCATTCGCTCCGTCGCCGAGGTAGAGAGCATCAGTGCCGCCGAGTTGTTTGATTCGCTGTGCTTTGTCGTCGGGCTTCAATGCGCCGTGCGCGAATTCATCGGGAATGCCAACGGCGGCGGCCATGGCGGCCACTTTCTCTGGCGTATCGCCGCTGAGAATATGAAACTGGAGTCCCTGGCGATGAAGCTGGGCAATTTGCGCCCGTGCTCCCGCGCGTGGTGTGTCCTCAAAGTGGAAGGTAGCAATCACTTGGCCGTTGCGGCGCAGTTGGGTAGCGTGGGGTGCCTCAGTTCCGTCGCGACCGAGTTCCCAGATGTCTCTTTTGTCGCCATGGTCGCCGTTGGCCTCGGTGAGACGGAGACCTTTGCCGACGATTTCGTCCGTGGTTCCTGAGGTCGACTGCCGGGTTGTTGCCTGCGTTGCGAGCGCACTGTAGAGCGTGCGCGACAATGGATGCAGGGACGATGCAGTCATCGCAAGCAATGCGGCCTGCGACTCCGCTGGCAAATCATCCAGTTGTTCAGGATTTTGCAGGGTGATCGATTCAGGTGTCAGGGTGCCAGTTTTATCGAGGAAGATTTTGCGCACTTTCAGCAGTCGCTGCCAGAGGTTGGCCCGCTTCACATAGACTCCGATGGCTGCCATACGGGCCGACGCCAGGTCATCGGCAAGTGGTAGTGCGACACCGAGCGCACAGGGGCACGAAACTACAAACACAGAGATCATTACCTGCAGCCCAACACCCATCTGCCCCATTATAGAGTAGGCAAGATAGCCGCCGATCCCGAAGACTAACACTGCTACCAGATAGCCGCGCAGGACGTGCTCCATTGGTGAGCGCTGAGCGCTGTCGGATTCTCTGGCATTGACCAACTGACAGAGCAACGACTCCGGCCAGCTTTCGACAGCCTCGAGTTCTGCCACTCCATTTCCCAGCAGTCCGGCACCGGAGGGAATGATCCCGCCAGGTTCGATCGACCGTGGATCACGCTCGCCATTGATCGATTCAGTTCCGACACTGGTCGCTTCGGAACGCAGCCGTCCCGACACCGGAACGATATCGCCGGGCGGAACATTAAAGATCATTCCCCGTTGCAGAGCTGGCACCGCCACGGTCTTGCCGTCAGTCAATTCCACCCTCCGTTCCTCAAAATCTGATGCCGGCATCAGGCGTTGATTTCTCTCAATAGCGGCCGTCTGGACTCTGCGCCCTAACAACATGAGAAAAATGAATACCGAGACGAAATCAAAATAGAGCAATTCTGCGGTGCCCGTCATCCACCCTCCCAGGGAACCGATGTAAGCCGTGACCACTCCGAGTGCGATCGGCGTATCGACATGCAACACGCCTGCCCGCAATGACTGCCAGGCACGGTGGATAAAGTAGGTGCCGCCGACTGCGAACGACAAGGTAGCGGTCAGCGCTCCGATCAGTTCGAAGGTAGGAGCAAGAACAAACGTTTCCGGCATCCCAAGGTAACGCGGCAGGCTGAATGCCATTGCATTCGCAGCAAAGGCGCCGCACACCGCGATGCGTCGCCCCTCAGACTGGCTGCGGTTCTGCCCGGCATCATCGGCACTGGAACGCTCGACCAGCGGGTAGCCGAAGCGCTGCAAGTCGTCCGCAAAATCGACGATGTTGAAAGCACCTGGTTGCCAGCGCAAGTCAGCGGTTCCACGACTGGAAGAAACGTCAATACGCACAGCGCCCGGCTTGTCTTCGAATACCTTCTTGATCAGCCACACGCAACCGACGCACGAAAGCCCCCGCACTTTGAGCAAGAGTGTCGCGTCGCTATTACCACTGCCACCGCCTTTGCCATCATCATTGGCACTCGTTTCAGCTTCGCTGGTCAGACGCTTCAGCCAGTCCCAGTTGCACGGGCGAAATGCCCGCGTGCCGACTGGCTGGATGGTAGTTGTGCCTTTCAGATCGTAGAATCGATCGAGCCCGCCCTGCTGAATTAAATCGTGCACAAAGGCGCACCCGCTGCAGCAGTATTGATCAGCTGGATTTGCCGTTTCGAACGTAGTGCCGCAATGCACGCATGCCTTAGCGGCATTCTCTTCTGCGTGATCGGCCGATAGATATGCAGTGGCGCTCATGTTCCTATGATTCGCAATGTGGACACGTAATCGACTCTGAAGTCGTCTCCATGAACCAGAGAGTGTCCTGCAGTCGCCACGCCAGAACGCAGGCAGTGATGAGGGCCAGACCGCGTTGCGCAATCTGCATGTGCCGGGGAGTCAGGCGCAAGCCCAGCCATTGCGCCGACTGCTGGGCGATCCAGAGGAGTGGAATCGTTCCCAGGGCGAAGGCAAATGTGAACTGGGCGCCAGCTGCTGCGGAGCCACTGACTAACGCAACACCAAACATCATGTAAAGTGGCGCACAGGGGAACAGCGGCGTCAACACTCCCAGTGCTCCAGCTCGCCAGACAGGCGGCATTTGCATCACCCGCAGACGACTGCGAAATACCCAGGATCCCAGCGCGGGCATCTTTGGAATCAATTTGTCCAGGCCAAGACCGATCCCTACTAACACAAACACTAACACCCAGGGAAGGACTACAAACGGACTGTCAAACAACGCCTGCACCGGCTCCTTACCAATGAGCCCAGCCAGCGCGCCGATCGCGGCATAGGAGGTAGCGCGGCCCGCATGATAGAGTGCCGCTGACGTCTGACCATTTTTCCCTGTCCCTGACAGGCAGGCAACCGGCCCGCACATTCCCACGCAGTGGACGCTGGTCACCAACCCCGCCATGAAGGCGGCTGCGACGGTATTCACTCCACTTGCATCAATCATCGTTCTTCTATCTTAACCTTCTCAGGCTGGTGCGTGAGCGCGATGGAAATCAATGTCGTCCATGCGCCTATCAAAATGAAGAATGCGACGAAGACCCATAGCCATGGGCGTTTTTTAAATTGTGAAGCAATCATGGGGCTGCCTGTGGTAGTAATTTCTCGCGTGCTGCTTCCTGGTCTTCGCGCAGGAGCTTGGCGTTGGGGCCTTCGAATGAGATTTTTCGTTTCAGGCGTGTGCCACCAGGTTGGGACTCAACAATCAAATAAAACTCGCCCTTCCCGGCGTATTGTTCGCGATCGATACTTACCACAAATGGATGAACTGAGCTGCCCTGTGCGTCGACAACAATCGGCTGGTCAACTCCAAAGGCCTGCATGCCAGTAGGTGCGCCTTCCAGCGACAGACGAAACGTCGTCGGCACATTGCGCTTCGTGATGAGACGAATCTGAAACTGGTTGCGCACGGCTTCATCGGTAACGAAGTAAGGCATACCTCTCAGTCGCGTTAGACTTGCTTCGACGTCGTGCACTCTTGTCAGGCTGAAGATCATGGCGATCGCTCCAAGCAACATAAAGCCAGAGTAGAGAATTGTGCGAGGCCGGATGAATTGTGTCTTCTTGCCTGACAGGCCGTTCATCGAATCATAGCGGATCAGTCCTTTTGGCCGCTTGACCTTAGCCATGATATCATCACAGGCATCGATGCAAGCCGAGCAGCCGATGCACTCCATCTGCAGGCCATTGCGAATATCGATTCCCGTCGGGCAGACCGTCACGCAGCGCTGGCAGTTAATACAATCGCCTTTCGAGCTGTCGCTCGCCTTTCCACGAGGCTCGCCGCGTTTCGCATCATAGCCAATGACCATGGTATCGTCATCCGTCAGAGCCGACTGAATTCTACCGTATGGGCAAAGGATGATGCAGAATTGTTCGCGAAACCAGCTGAAGGCAAAGTAGAGTGCCCCTGTAAGACTGACGACGATGGCGAACGATGTCTTATGCTCCAGAGGAGATTCGCGCATGTACTGGTAAAGCTTCGGCAGCGAGACAAAATACGACAAGAAGATATGCGCGATGAGTGCCGCCAGCAGAATATAGATTCCGTGTTTGAGCACTCTCCTTACGATCTTACTGCCGGTCAGCGGCGCCCGATCGCCTTTGCGCCTGGCAGTGGCATCACCATCTACAAGGCGTTCAATAGGACGGAAAACGTGCTCAAGAAAGACCGTGTAAGGGCAGGCCCATCCGCACCACAGCCTGCCGAATAGCGCTGTAAGATAGAATAACGAAAAACCAATTCCGGTAACTACGAAAAACGCGAGCCAAACATCCTGAGCCAGGAACGTGAGACCGAATAAATGAAAACGTCTTGCTGGCAAATCAAAGAACACGGCCGGGTAGCCATTGATCATGATCCAGGGAAGACCGGCATAGACCCCCAGTATCAGCACACCGACCAGTTTACGAAACCGGGTGAACTTACCGCTCACATCTGCCGGATGCACTTTGACGTGCGAACCATCTCTGGCGATCGTCGTTACCGATATAAGATTCGGTAACTTTGTTGCATTCTTCGCGGGAGAGGGACTTGTGTTATTCACTAACTTAATTGAGGTCGATTCCCTCAGGCGGTTGGTGTTGGCTCAGGACGTAGGCGACGACTTCAGCAACTTTGGCAGACCCAAGACTCGGTTCCCATGCCACCATTCCTTTGGTAACATCGGGAGAGCCTGCGCTGACAATTTTAAATACTTCCATTGGTGTGCCGCCGTATTTCCATTCGCTATCATGCAGCGGCAGCCCAGGTAAATTGGCTCCGCCCAGTGTCGCGGTAAGATCCTTGCCATGACAGGCGACACAGGTCACTTCATAAGTTGACCTTCCTTTATCAGTAATGACTGCATTGCGGCTCATTTTCCAAAGGACGCTATCGTCCAGCGTGGCCATCAACTTCTCAAGTTCGGCAGCTTTCTTTTCATTTATCTCAGCAATTTTGGAATCCACTAATGCGCCATCCTCAGTTAGCATTCCAGCCGAGTAATAGGTCAGCCAGAAGACGAAGAAAGCAATGATAGCGAGATAGAACGACCATAGCCACCAGTTTGGCAATTTCTGATCATATTCCTGAATTCCGTCATACACATGTTCACGTAATTCTGGCTCTTGAGATGTTGCAGATGTGGTATCTTCTTTCATTCTACACCTCCCATATCTGATTCAGGAATACTCGTGTCATCACTCAGCGGTAATTGTGCCATGTGAGTAGACTGATCGGGTTTGATGAAAATTGCGCGTACTGTCAGGATGACAAATCCTGTTGCGGTCAGAAGAAAGGCAAGAATTGGAATGATCGATTGCCACTCTTCGTATATCAATCGTTTGAACATGGTTGTCGCTTAATTGGTTGGAGATGGTTCTTCCTCGGCGCGCTCGCGCACTGGGCGATGGGCATCTGGCAGGCCGATGAGCGCAGGTGCATGATCAACAGGATCGAGTTCCACGTAGCTACCCAGTTTCTGTAGATAGGCAATGACTGCGATGATTTGCTTATCAGGATCAGCATAGATTGTTGCCGGGGGTTGACGCAGGTTATCGGCGATCTTCATTGCCTGCTCGATTGCGTTCTGTTCTATCTCGTGTTTAGACATTGCGGGATAGGGAACGCCTAGCTGACGCTGCACGCCGATCTTTGCGGGCAAGGCTTTGATGTCGGTGTTCTTTTCAGCGAGCCATGGATAGGCTGGCATGATCGATCCGGTAACCATGCGAGGATCCATCATGTGATTGTAGTGCCAGGCGTCGGAACGCTTGCCTCCCTCGCGCGCCAGATCTGGGCCAGTGCGTTTTGATCCCCATTGGAAAGGGTGATCGTAGATCGACTCACCAATCCGTGAGTAATCACCGTAACGCATGACTTCGGGAACCAAGGTGCGGATCATTTGCGAGTGACAGTTGTAACAACCCTCGCTGATATAGATGTCGCGGCCCGCGAGTTCCAATGGCGTATAAAGTTTCTGCAGACGGCCTTCGATGTTCTCGGCGCGGTTCACCGTAACGGTTGGAATGATTTGCACTGCACCGCCGACGGCGACAGCGATCAGTGACAGCACAGTAAACGGCATCCAGTTAGAGCAAAGTCGTTCATACCAGTTCGACCAGGTGGCATTGGCCCTGCGGAATGAGAGCACACCCAGAATGATGACCGGAATGAACAGACAGAGCGATAGGGTGCTGGGAATCGGGGGAAGGAAAAATGCTCCGAGCAGTAGCAGCATTCCCAGGGCGAACAGGTAGATCGGATCGCTGAAGATCACCTCGCGCCATTTCATTTGGTCAGCATCGTCGGCCACCGGATTCAGCGCGGCGACTTCGACAGTGGTGTCAACCGGCTTGCCGGCGCGAATCGTCTGGAAAAAGTTAATGGCTAGAAGGACGAAGCCCAGCAGGTAGAACACACCACCTATCAGGCGGGCCAGCATTGGATACTGAATATACTGGATGGTTTCGACGTATTCGGCATACTCTAACAGTGTGCCATCGGCGTTGGTTGCATTGAGCAGAAGTCCCTGCATGATGCCCGATACCCACATGGCTGAGACGTAGAGGAGGATGCCCACCAGGCCGATCCAAAAGTGAAAATCAGCGAGTTTCTTCGACCATAGCTGGGTGCCCCAGAGCTTCGGTGCCAGCCAGTAGATCATGCCAGCGGCCATGAATCCGTTCCAACCAAGTGTGCCACTGTGCACGTGGCCGATAGTCCAGTCAGTGTAGTGCGAAAGTGAATTGACGGCGCGAATCGACAGCAGCGGGCCTTCGAATGTCGCCATGCCGTAGAAGGTGACGGCCGCAACGTAGAACTTCACCACCGGGTCGGTGCGCACTTTGTCCCAGGCTCCGCGCAGTGTCAGCAGGCCGTTGAGCATGCCTCCCCATGAAGGTGCCCAAAGCATCAGACTGAACCACATGCCAACCATCTGCAGCCACTTGGGCAGATCAGTATTCAGCAGGTGGTGCGGCCCTGCCCAGATGTAAATGAACACCAGCGACCAGAAGTGAACGATCGACAAACGATACGAATACACCGGGCGGTTGACCGCCTTCGGCAAAAAGTAATACATGATCCCGAGGATCGGCGTGGTCAGGAAGAAGGCGACGGCATTGTGCCCATACCACCACTGCACCAGCGCATCCTGCACACCACCGAAGACTGGGTAAGCATGGGTGAACGAGGTGGGAATCTGTAGATGATTGACGATGTAAAGCATCGCCACAGTGATAATGGTCGCGATGTAAAACCAGAGCGCAACATAGAGCGATGGCTCGTTGCGCTTCTTCAGTGTCCAGAAGAAATTGATGGCGAACACGACCCAGGTCACGGCAACGGCGATATTGATCGGCCAGATGAGCTCGGCGTATTCTTTACCTCTGGTATAACCGAGCGGCAGCGTCACGGCGGCAGCGACAATGATGGCCTGCCAGCCCCAGAAGTGGATTTTCGATAGAATATCCGATGCCGTCCGCGCTCGGCATAATCGCTGCGTGGAATAGTAAATGCCGGCGAACATCATGTTGCCGACAAACGCAAAAATCGCTGCATTTGTGTGCAGCGGCCGCAACCTGCCGAAGGACAACCACTGCAGATCAAAATTCAGCTTCCAGTAGTTGAGTTGGGCGGCAATCAGCGCGCCAACTGTCATGGCAACGACTGCCCAGACAACTGTTGCGATTAAGAACAATCGCGGCGTCTTGTCGTCGTATGTGATACTCAGTGTCGAGGTCGGGGCTCTATCCGTGGTCATTTTTGCTTGGTAAACGTGATGTCGATGTCGGTTCGCCTGGATCAATCGGCGTCGATGGAGCTTTCCCGTCCGTCAGCGGCAACAGCGAATCCTGCTCGGGCGCTGACGTTTTTCCATTACTCAGAAAAAGAACGACGAAAAGCGACGCGAGCACAAGACTTCCAAACACTGTCAGGGCGAGAACCTCCATTGTGATCTCAAAGAATGGTTCTAATCGGGCGATTTGCTGCGCGTCACTTGCCGGTGTGTCCCCTCATTTTGCAAATGATGCGGAGCGGCCGCATTGCTGTCATCTCTGGTTCGTCATTCGCGCCCGAATGACCACGAATTCCTGCTCACCTTCGCCTGGGCTCGGGAACGACTTCAGCAGGTGAAAATGGTCGCCGCGCACCTTGATTGTCGCCTTGTCGATTTCATATCCCGTGGTTTGCGGCGGAAGTGGAGCAATTTTTTCCACGCCCGCAGCTTTCTCACGATTGATGTGGGCGAACATTTCCTCTGCACTGGGAAAATTCGGCGCTGCGGTTGAACAATTGAGCGATTCCACAGTGACGTCAATCGAACCGTCGGGCTTTCGAGCGCCCTCGATTTTCATGGACAATCCGTGTGCCAATTGATCCGTCTGAACCCAAAGCTCACCTGATTTCGTTGCAGAGTTCGCCGCAAGAAACCGTGTATAATCCTGGTGGTGGAGAATCGACTGTTGCCCGGATCTTGTTGTGACCTGCCCCCAGGCGGTGACGCTGTGCGTATCAGGAATGCCACCTCGATTGAGATCCGGCTCACCCTTGCCGCGAAGGGATACCAGCTCAACAACGATGCGCCGCACTGGCTTTCGAAGCGCCTGTTTTGCGCTCCCATTGAGCAACTCACGCGCGAAAAGAAAGCGAAACCGACCACCCGGGTCACCAGCTGGCAAGTCGCCGCGTTTCACCACCCCAAGCAACTGTAACTCGCCTGGCAGGATTGTCGTGGCACCGGAAATTTGAAAGGAATCGAACTCCACTAGGTCCACCGTCCGCTCGGGATGGTGCGGGTGGATTTGCCACTCGAGCAGCGGCAACGATTTGTTCAGCGTTAAACGAAAATTCGCGTCAAGGTAGGATCCATCGGCCGCCATAACGGGGTCGACTTCCCATTGCACACCTCCCTGTATCCAGCCCCATCCCGTCCCCGCAGCTACGCGGCTAGCACCAAAGTGACTCGGACTTGCATAGTGAGGACCGCTCTCGAGTGTTGCTCGGTTCCCGTTTCTCGATTGCAGCGAGGCACTGGCAATCAGTTCTGCCGTCCCTGCGTTCACCGCAGACATCAAGGATTTCAGCAGCGCTTCGTCACCGTTGTTTGGATCGTATCTGGACAGCAGTGGCACACTTACTTCACTTGTGGCTGCGATGACTAAAGAGCGTGCTTCCGGATTCCGAGGAAAGTTCCGCGATCGCACAAGCGGCTTCTCCATCAGAATCCGGACAAAGGCAAGTTGCAGGGTGGGCGACTGCTGTTGATCCGTATGCATTCGACTGGAACCAAGCAGACACACCTCACCCGGTTGAACGCCCACCGCGGAACTGATCTCAAAATTGGCTTTGGCCGCGTAGTCTACAATCCCCCTGCCATGCGTCGGTTGCCCATCATCCCAATCGTAGCCAAAGACTTTGAATTGCTGCATACTCGGGCTGGAGGGCGCACTGGTGATTGCCACATTGATATCGATCAAACCGCGTTCTCGAGCAACGGTCGGCTCCGATTCAATCTCGAATCCCACAGGGAATTCATCAGCAGATTCGGGCGCGTGCTTGAAGGAATCGAAGTAGTAGACATGATCGCCAATTGCCGGGAACAAGTCGGTGACTTGAGCTTGCCCTCGAGCACCACTGTCGCATTGGCTCAGTGAATAATCTCGCAGCGATGCGGCACCCGATTTCACCAAGCGATGGAGTTGGGAAAAAATGTCCGCCGCAGGAGTCCCGCCAATGAGCTGGTTGATGATGAGATTTTCCCGAGCTTCAAAGACGGTTGTCTCTGTGAAGAATGGTTGAGCGGACTCCATCGCCATCGGTGGTGGTTGAAATGGTTCCCAGTCAGGATTCTCTGAATCCGCGAATGGATCGTATTCATGGATCACTCTCGGCACCTCGCCGCGTAAAATCGCCGCTTCATATTCAGCCTGCGCTTTCTGGTAGAGGCGCTCGTATTCCTCTTCTGTCACAACGTCAGGTGATGCCGCGATGGCAGCGCTTTCTCGGCCCGGCTCAAGCGTGTCGATCCGGGCAAAAATCACCAGCAGTTCATCTTTTCCCCGCTGGCCTGCCAGTAGCTCAGGAATCTTCTGCACTGAAACCAGCACCGGTTGTCCCGGCAGCGCAACTATCCTGCCTGCCCATTCAACTACCTGCGCCTGTAACATCCAGGACTCGGGATCCGCTTGCTCAGCAGGCTTGGCCAGGTGCGATTTCAGCCACACCCTCTCCGGTGCTCGCAAGTGATGGCGAAACTTAAGCTCACTGGTCAGCAACTGCCGCGCCTTGCCAGGCGGCTGAACGCGAGCACGCAGTTTGGTTCCGATCGCAATCTTCCAGGAGCAACCAGGAACGACGATTCTATCACCGCCCGGCACCGGCCCCGCATCCGTGAATCCCCCAGGATCATAACGTACCCGTGCCAACTCAGTGCCTGCCAAGCTATCCCCTCTCTCTTCCTCCTGGACATCCGCACCCGTGACCGAAACCAGTGCCTCTACCGTCGCCTTGTCGTCGGCCACCAGTCCCTTGACGGTTTTATACAATGCACGATCCTGGTACGGTTCACGTTTTCCTTGAAGAAAGTCCATTGCCAATGCCTCATCCTTGATGCGGAATAAGGTCACACATATTTCGTAGAGAGGAGCACGTTCAACTTCGGCGTCGGCACGCATTTTGTCGCCTATCCTGACGAAGACATAATGCTCGTACAAAACTCCACCGTCCGGCTGCATTGAATCCGCATCCCTTCCAGCAGCGACCAGGTAAACGCTCCCCGCTGGCGACTGAGGAATGCGCGCACGCGCCGATAGACGATGATAGCGCGGTTCCTGCAAAGTGATGAATTGAAAAGCTTCCTCACCATTCACTTCAAGTTCCAGACCGCCGCGCCGCACTACCATTTGTGGTGATGCGACATCCAGTTCCACATCGACCGAAATCGACGCATTACCCAGCATCTTCAATTTCACCTCCGCGCCGACGAAAACATTCTCCATCATCTCCTCCGGTTGCTGCCTGAGAGTGAAGCTGCCTTCAACCGCATCCGCTGAAAGAACCCTTATATTTTCACCTTTCCGCAGGAACAACTGATTTCGCGCATCAAACCGACCCACCAGCCTTTCCATCTCCACCTGCTGGTGCTCACTCAGCTCCATTAACTGTCCAAGAAAGGCATCATGGGAAACACTTCGGGAAATCAACCGCTGGGGCTCAGAGTCCGCAGGAACTTTGAAAATGAAGACCTCTACTGAGGCGTCGTCAATTCCGTCCTGCCCATAGAGTGAGCTGAGTGAGAGAAATCCAAGAAGTACAATTGCACGCAGCATCAACATAAATAGCAGCATTGAAGTTCCATTCTTTAAGAAATTCTATTTACCCCATGCCTTTTGAGTCTCGAGCGCCTTTGCTCGCCATTCATCGTCGTTTGCAATATCGATGATCAGGTCATGAAGAATTTTCCTGGCCTCTGCCTCCTTGCTGGCACTGGCTTCTTTCAGGCAGATCGCTTTCCCGAATTGGGCCTCTCTGACGATGGCAGCATGAGCTCCTTTTCTCCCCGATTGCTGTTTGCCGCTGCTTTCGAAATCAAATGCGATAGCGAATTCGTAGTGCGCAAGTGCATCGTCGATCTTCTTCTGCGCCAGGGCCAGATTGCCAAGTCCGATCGCTGCTCTTGCAGCAAATTCAGATTGTGGATGCTCCGCAAGCACTTGCCCGAAAGTCTTCGTTGCTTCAGCACTCTGATCCGAGAGTTCCTGACAACGTGCCTGATGGTAAAGCGAGCCAACTTTCAAATTCTCTTGCTTTGCGTTGGCAGCGGCTAATGCGAAGAACGGAGCAGCTTCCTCGTAGCGTTCCGCATTGTAAATCAGGCCAGCGACCCTATACGCCGAAGGAGCAACGTAATCACCCTCTGGAAAATCTTTGATGAGCGCTTTGTAACTGACAATAGCCGCCGCTTTCAGATCATTCCTAAGCTGGCATTCTGCAATGCGGTAGTTTACTGTCTCAAGATGTTGGCCAGCAGGAAACTCGCTTACATATTTCTGGTATTTATCGCGCGCCAGATCGAAGAACTTCTTTTGATACAAGACACCCGCGTAGTCGAAGAGATCATCGCCATCCTGTTGGCTCTCCACTTTACTTTCGGGAAGTACGACGTCCTCGCGATCCTTAAAGAGCCTTCTCAGGAAGCTCGGCTTTGTGGTCGTAGCCGTGGCCGATTGGGACTGTTGATTCTCATCCTCGCTCTGGCCGATTGCTTCGCTCCCCAGAAGCAAAAATCCGCTCACTACTGTCGTGAACACGATTCCCGAGAATCTTCCATCCTGAAAGTAATCATTATCAGGATCCAAAGCGGCTGTTTTCTCTTTCCTGTTCTTTGTCATCATATCTTCTTCTCCTCACAGGAAACCTGGAGATTTGATCATCTACAATCAAGCCTGTTTCTTCCTCTCTTCCTTCTCAAGCCAGGGGCACCTCGCGAGAAGTTTGTATTTTGCCGATATGTCACAAGCTCAACCACGCGCCACTCTGGCTCGCGAATCGGCTTTTTTGCTTTGCGTTCATATTGGTTCCCGCCAAACGCCTTCGATTTACACGTATCATCTTGCGTGAAGCTGGTGGCC
>JBNMNB010000183.1:0-16765 GCA_051270635.1 Verrucomicrobiales bacterium
CAGTTTGGCATCGAGTTCGGTAACGTCCCAGCCGGCCTTCCATTGATCTTCCTTCAATCCCACCAGCCGATCATGGGCCTTCTCAACACTTCCTTGGTCGCTCAGTTTGCGTCTTTCTTTAAATCGGGCGATTTCCAGGTCGCTCATTGATCGGTCCATGTAGGCGATGATTTCGCCATCTTCGACCGTCTTTCCTGTTTCGATTCCCTCAGCCAGCTTCAGGAAAGTGCCGTCTTCGGTGGGAGCGATCGACTCCTGGTAAACGTCTACCACTCCATTCATACGAGTGAAGACGATGCCTTTTTTGTAGCCGAAAATGGCAATGCCGAAGATTACTAGCCACACCAATAGCGGCCAGTGATCGACGATCTGTCGAAGTCGGTGACTGCGTCGGCCTTTGGTCAAAGTCGGGGCGCTGGGATGTATTTCACTCATGGAGATTCAGTTCGTTTAGGTAGGAACTCTCAGCACTAAATTTCAACAGTGGTGCGCTGCATGATCAGACTTACTTCTTCAATATCGGGGATGCGTGCCACTGCATCGACGAGGTCAGCCTTGTAAGATGGGTCGATTAATCGGATCTGGTAAGAAAATTCGTTCACTTCGCCCTGGATGGCTTCTCGCATTGCCAGCAAATCGGCAGAAGTACAGTATTGTCGGAAAATGTCGTCCAGCATGTCAGCTCCCTGATGATCCTTGGGCAACATGAAACGCAGCAGTCCTTCAAACTCACGACGTGACGCAAAGGGCGACCACGCAAGGAAGATGGCGGTGGCACCAAAGAATAAAGTTCCAAGAATGGCGATACTGAACACTTGTGCACCGGAAGAAATTCCAATCGCCAGAGATGCAAACAGGAAGATGATGTCACGCGGATCGCGGATCGGTGTGCGGAATCTGACAAATGCCATGGCTCCCAAGATTCCCAGACCGCGTGCCATATTGTTGCCGATCGCCATGATCATGATGGTAATGACAATCGTGGCGAGCACCATCGTATGCAGGAACGAGCGACCGTAAGAGAAGCCCTGGTGCGTCCAGCGGTAGATGTTGGCCAGCACGAGGCCAAGCACGAAGCTCACACAGAGCGATACGAACACCTCCATGGTTGTCAGCATGCGGCTGGCACCAAGCGCGTCAAAAAGGGGATCAATCATGTTGGTTCAAGTCAAAGTAGAGTCCGAATTCTCTTTTATGAGATGGAAAAACGGTTGGGTTAAAGATAAAACAGCGGAAATTTTAACTAGTGATCGTCACATTTTCGCCCTGATCGGTGTACTCATTGCCCCGGTAGAGCGTTTCCATCCGGTAAGCAGTGCCGTATTTGCAGAATCCAGTGGTCTGCAAATTGAATCGCTCAACGAGATCCAGCATCCATCTGGGGGAGTCCCGCATCGCCTTTAATTCAAAAATATAGCCCGCAAACGGGCGGCGCAGACCGGTCTGTGTGTCCATCGAAGACCAGTGTTTCCAATCTGCAAGCCGTTCATCCGGTAATTCCCAACTTCTAGTAGTGCGGTAAGAAACTCGACGGTCAAAGGTAATGCGGGCGTAGTCGTCGTTGGCACCAAAGTAAGACTCCCTGATATAGCGGATGAGCATGCGCGGACGGGCACCGATTTTCTGTGTGATACGAGCAAAATCCATCAGGTTAACGTTGTCCTTAGGCGTCTTCAGGACTGGCATCTGATCGGCATGCAGGAACATCCCCGCCTTGTATTCGCCTCGCTTCATCTTTGATCGGCTCTTGATGATCACGCCGCCCACTTTGCGCTTCAGTTCGACGAAAACGGGCAAATTTGGATTGGCATCCGTTCCGTATGTGCGGATACGAAGCTTAAATCTAGCGAGTTCCTTGCGCTCTTTAGCCAGGGCCAGGTCCATGAACGGAGTGTCCAGCTGCAGTGTGGTGACGATGTATTCTGGGATATCGCCTTTTCCATTGGGGTCTGGAATGCAGAACGGCTCAAGATACTTGCGGATCTGTGGCACCAATCGAGGATGAATGATATACTTTTGCTCGAATCGTTCAATGACCTGATCCTTGGCCGCCTTGCGGCTGGGGCCGACGCCGACATCCAGGCGCGGCAGTTGCTGCTTCGCAATCTTGTTTGAGGCTGGCTTATTAGGATCTGTCGGGTCGTCGCTCATTTCCTGGGAACTCGAAATTAGATCGCCACGGGATTAAGGTTTCTTCAGGTCGCCGAAACTTCACAGCTCTCCGCTGCACCGATTCCGCATCCGATTGCTGTTTCCTATGCGAGCACACGCACATTTTCCATAGAAAACTTGAAGCAATCGAAAAAATCACTTTTCTGGGAGGGATCTTAAAGGATGGCAGATGAATCTTGTCTGAATTCGGCACCAGTCTGTTTCTATTTGGAAATGTGTTGTATGCTGGCTTGAGTCTGCGAGACGAGGGCATAAACTTTACTGAAATGATGAATTGTCTCAGCAAGTGGCAACTTTGCCCTTGGCCTCTATTGTTCGCGTTGCTTATTTGCCCGATTGCTTCAGGTAAGAGCAACAGCACAGCCGAGCACTGGGCGTTTTCTCCGATTTCCACGCCCGAGGTGCCAGTGATCGCTGGAGCAGAATCGGCGATCGATGCCTTTGTCCGAGTGGAGCTCGAGCGGCGTGGGATTTCGCCTGCGCCTGCTGCGAAACTTCGCGAATTATTCCGGCGGCTGAGTTTTGATCTCAACGGCCTGCCTCCAACGTTCGCTCAGTCAGAGGCCTTTGCTGAATCGGGAGCGATTGATGAGGTGGTCGATCGCTTGCTGGCGGCATCGAGTTTTGGTGAAAAGTGGGCTCGCCACTGGCTGGATGTGGCCCGCTATGCCGACACCAAGGGATACGTGTTTCAGGAAGAACGGCGCTATCCGTTCGCTTACGGTTACCGTGACTGGGTGATTCAGGCATTTAATTCAGACATGCCTTACGATGAATTTGTCATCGCGCAGCTGGCTGCGGACAGCGTGCCGGATGGGAAGTCAGAAGATCTCGCAGCCATGGGATTCGTCACACTCGGGCGACGATTTTTGAACCGTGAACCCGATATTATAGACGATCGCATCGATGTCGTGACCCGCGGCATGTTGGGGCTGACCGTCGCTTGTTCCCGTTGCCATGATCACAAGTTCGATCCCATTCCTACCGAAGACTACTACTCACTTTACGGAGTGTTTCAAAGTTCGATCGAGCCCAGTGAGTTGCCGCTCGTCGGTAAGCCGGACGACGCCGAGGCATACGCAAAATTTGAGAAGCGACTGGCTGAGCTTGAAAGTGCGGTTTCCGCGTACAAGAGCGAACGCCATGCAGATCTCCTGAAGCCAGAAACCATGCAGGCCTATCTAAAGGCGGCCTGGGAGTCTCGTGAACTGACTGACCGGAAACTGGCGCGCTATGCCCAGGATCAAAAGCTCTATCCAGCTGCACTCAGTCTCTGGCAGGAGATCATGGTAAAAGGACCAGTCGATCGCTTCGGTGCAGGACTTTGGCGACAGCTGAATGCGTTGTCAGATGATTCGACCGAAGTTGACCTTGCTGCCATTTGCCAATCGTCCGAAGTTGCGGAGCCCATCAGAAAATTCCTCAACGAGAAGCCGCTTATCAGCACGGGGGAGATTCATTCCCGCTTTTCGGAATGGCTGGTGTCTGCGGATTTTGCTTCTGCTGACGAGGGGATCGCCGGGCTTTCTCCAGATAAACTGGTGCGCGATTATTCTGTAGAGCATCGCAATCATGTGCGGCGATTGCAGCGCGCAGTAGACAAATTTCGCGCAACAGATGAAGGCGCGCCAACGCGGGCGATGGCATTGATTGATCGTGCGAATCCAGTCGAGCCAGTTGTCTTTGAGCGCGGCAATCCTGCGAATCATGGTGCTAAAGTTAAGCGCCAGTTTTTGTCTGTGCTGTCGCCAGCTGATCGCCAGCCGTTTTCGATTGGCAGTGGCCGCCTGGAATTGGCGCAGGCAATTGCTGATCCTGACAATCCTCTCACTGCACGGGTGATGGTTAACCGTGTCTGGATGCACCTGATGGGATCATCGTTAGTCGATTCGCCAAGTGACTTTGGCGTGCGCACATTGCCGCCGAAAATTCCGGGATTGCTGGACTATCTCGCTGCAGAATTTATCGCCAGCGACTGGTCGATGAAGCAGTTGATCCGCTCGATTGTGTTGTCGGAGACTTACCAGCAATCGACTCAAGCATCGCCCGAAATTGCCGAGCAAGACCCCGACAATCGTCTCTACGCCCGCGCATCGCGGAAGCGCCTGCCATTTGAAAGCCTGCGTGATGCAATGCTGACCGTCAGCGGAAATCTGGATCCGAAAATGTTTGGCCGTGCAGTCGACATGGAATCGAAGAAAGCAGCCAATCGCAAGACGATCTATGGATTTGTCGATCGCCAGAATTTGCCTGGAATGTTCCGCACATTCGACTTTGCCGGACCTGATGCGCATTGCCCACAGCGTCATGAGACCACCGTGCCGCAGCAGGCATTGTATCTGATGAATAATGTATTCGCGCAAGAAAGTGCCCTCGGTCTGGCGCAACGTGCTCTCGCAACAGCTAGCGATATGGAATCGCGGATTGTTGAACTCTATCGCTTGGCTCTGGCGCGCGATCCAGATGCCGACGAAATCGAATTGGGAGAATCATTCCTCGTGGCAAGCCGGGAAGATCAAGAGGAATCACCAGCCTGGCAGGCCTACGCTCAAGCGCTGCTGGCATCGAACGAGTTCGCATTCTGCGACTAATGCGCTGGGATTCCTCTGGACACAGGGACGACTTCGACGTTGATACGAGGCATGGAAAACCCTGACGATACCGCCGCGATAAGTAATGTGAAACCGACTCTAGTCGTGCTGGCTGCAGGAATGGGCAGTCGCTATGGCGGACTGAAGCAGGTGGATCCAATGGGGCCAGCGGGTGAATCCATTCTCGATTACTCGGTATTCGATGCCGTTCGGGCCGGGTTCGGGAAAATCGTATTTGTGATTCGAGAGGACATTGAGGATGCATTCCGAGAGCAAATTGGCAGTCGCTTTCCGAGTTCGCTTGCCGTCGAATATGCCTTTCAGAAGATCGATGACTTGCCGTCAGGATATGCCGTTCCAGATGGTCGCGAAAAGCCCTGGGGTACGGCACATGCAGTGCGCGCAGCACGCCACGTGGTCAACGAACCCTTCGCCGCCATCAACGCAGATGATTTTTACGGTCGCGAAGCTTACGAAGGACTGGCAAAATTTTTGCAGCAACCAGATCTTTCGGCAGAAAGTTGCCGCAATTGCATGATCGGTTTTCGATTGAAAAACACATTGTCCGAGCACGGTAGCGTTGCGCGTGGTATCTGCGGACTTGATAATAGTGGAATGTTAGTGTCCATCGAAGAATTGACCGACATCTATCAAGTGGAAGGACGAAACGGCGAAAATCGACCAGCGGGCGGGCTTCCTCGCGCCCTGCCGGGTGACACACTGGCATCGATGAATATGTGGGGATTCTCACACACCATTTTTGATGCGATGGAAGCAGGATTCGCCAGCTTCTTAGACGACCGGGGGAGCGAGCTGAAATCAGAATTTTACATCACCACCTTCATGGACTCGCTCATCCAGAGCCAGGCAGAAAAAGTGCGCGTCCTCGATACCGATAGCGCATGGTTCGGCGTCACCTACCAGGAAGACAAGCCAATCGTCGTCCGGTCCATCGCCCAGCTGGTAGACCGCGGCATCTATCCTTCACCTCTTTGGAGCAACGAGTGAAATTAAGAATGCGTCGCTGACCACAGGGAAAGGCGACATTCTTGTCGCCCCGTAGCCGCAGGACTAGATGGCTTTGAACTTGGTTCTTCGTTGGCGACAGGAATGTCGCCTTTCCTTGGGATGACGTAGTTTGAATTTCGTTTTCAATGACACCAGATCGCGTATGCTGGTAGTCATGGTCGGTCAAACACACAGGCAGAGGAGAACGCGAATGTGGGGTGTGCTGGCTCGTGTTTCCGCTGCAGTTGTTGGTTTTGCAGTCGTGTTTTTTCTTCCACGGCAGGAGGTGATTGTTGCCAAAACCACCGGGTCCGCCAATTCTTCCTTCACCCGAGATTTAAGCGGTCAGTCTATTGCGGGTGATGCGGTGTCGGATTTCCAAGAGCAGGTGTTGGGAACTCATTTCGCGGCTTTAGAGGATGCAGATGCCGCTACGATGCCAGCATTGCTCATTGCTGCAGAGGCGCTTCCCCGGGAGCAACGGGATTTCGCGATGCAATTTGTCCTGGCACGGTGGCTGGAACTCGATCCTGAGGCAGCATTGGCATTTTCACGTAGTGACGAAAATCGAAAGGCACACTATTACATTGAGCAGTACTTGTTTCAGGAATGGGCGGGAATGGATCCTGAGGCTGCGTTCGCAAAGTGGCAGGAATTGCCAATTGAGTGGCGAAAGTTGGTCGCAGACGGATTCTTGCTCGGCCTTTTGCGGCACGGTCCGGATGTGTATCTGCAATTTCACGCCCGAATGCCAGTAGATGAGTTGAATTCGACTGCTGGTCTGTATCAGGCGTTTGCAATGCTTAGCAGCAACGATCATGAGACGGCGATTGAGCGGGCACTCACATTGCCAGAAAATCTCCGGCCAAACGCATTCGCAGGGATCGCCAAGACTTGGATCGAAAGCGATTCGGGGGCAGCATTGGCGTGGGTCAATCAACTGAAAGCTGGCAATTCTCGAGACCGCGCATTGTCGGCGATTCTTTCATCGGACTGGGCACTGCATCATCCTGAGAAAGCCGGGCCATTGTTTGGCGCGCTCTCTGATCAAAATTACAGATTGCCCCGTCCCATCGTTCTCAAAATGCTAGAATCGGATCCGCTGGCAGCGGCAGAGTGGGCGAGGCGATACCTCCCTCTACGTGATAGCTCCAAACTCATTCGCAAGGATATCGTGCCGGCTCTGATGAAAGCGGATCCCTCAAGGATTAGCGCTCTCGTGACGACGCTCGCCGAGAGCACGAATGGTCTCAGCGAAATAAGAGGTGTCTTCGGTGATCTTCGATCCGGCCACCGTGAGGCGTTTAACGTTTTGGCAGAGTATCCAGATGACGGAATCCGGCGGGACGCGTTGCGGGGTGTTATCTCGTCCTGGGAATTTGATGCTGCTGTTGAGGCGATGGGATCGCTGTCGGCGATGGATCGTGAGGCGCTGCTTCCTGAACTGGCTGAAGCATCGATGCCTGGAGTTGAACCTGCCGAGAAACGCGCGCGATTACTGGATTACATGGGGACGAACGATTTCGGTGATTCTGCGCGCAACGCACTGATGGCCAATGTGGTGAGCGATATGATTGATCTCGATCCTACAGGGGCGGCTGAATTGTTTGGCAAGTTCCCGGAGGCGACGACATTCGAAGGACGACAGATTGTTCATGAAGTTGCCAGCGGCTTGGCTATTAAGAATCCGGCAGAGGCAGTGGCCTGGGCGACGACTCTGGAGGATTCGACACAAAGAGGAACCGCCTATTCGGTGATTGCTGAAGCCTACGGCGATGTCGATAGCGCTGCCGGCGCGCAGTGGCTGGCCGGGCTTCAGGACAACGATGGTGTCAAGGACGCGGCGATTGCAGCCTTCAGCAAATCAATTCGCGAGCGTGATCCAGAGGCTGGTATTACCTGGGCGGGCACCATTGCGGATCCGCAACTTCGTTCCACGACGATGGGAATATTAGTGGATCGGATGGCATGGAATAATCCCACTTCAACACGACAACTCATCAAGTCCGTCTCGATGGATGAAGGTGACCGTCAAGCACTACTGGAAAGGATTGATCATCCATGAGCGTTTCCCGGATCTCTATCGTGTCCACGCTGGCGTTCTTCTGTGCAGGAGCAATGGTCGGATGGCTGGCGCGCAACGGCGGATCCACTGAGAATCGGACTCACCGTGCCTCTATGCAGAGCTCCGTGCCGCCAGGAAAAGCGCTTTCCCATAGTGATCAACTCCTTGCCGAGGCACGCGATCTGCTGGCGGATAGCCGTCCGTTCCAGCGCCGACTGCGTCTTTTCCGGTTGGTGCAAAAATCGAATTCGCGGACGCTGCGTAAGCTACTTGTGTTGTTCCCGGGCGATCCACTTTCCCGACGTATCATCGCGACTCACTGGGCAGAAATCGACCCTGTTGGGCTAGCGGAATACCTTGATGCCGATCTCCGTCACACCGATCGGACTACCGAACAGACGCTCTTCCAAACGTGGGCGACAACAGATCCCGACGCCGCCTGGGACTACGTCATGGAACATCCGGGATATCGACGTAACAGTGATCGTGCGCAATTTACCATGGAATCGATCCTTAACCATGATCTACACGTGGGAATGCAACTAATTGCTGAAAGTCCAGACAGTGTAAGCTCCGTTTTCTGGAGTCGCATCAAATCCGATCCTGCGGTTGCCTCTCGATTGCTCACAGGCTTGCCAGACTGTGCCTTCAAGAGAAACTGCCTTCCGAAGAGCATGAACGCATGGGCGAAGCAAGATGCTCAGGCCGCGATTGACTGGATTAATACTAGTAAGCACGGCACTGCCTTGGAACGCGAGGAGCAGATGGGTGCCGTTTTCGATGCGGTGATCGCATCCGACATACCTCTTGCGAAACAGATTCTCGAGCAAGCTGAGAACCGTGAATTGCGTACTGGATGCGGAGAGGCCATCGCCGCTGAGCTCGCTCTACAGGATCCTGAATCAACCATCGATTGGATCAGCGAGACTCTTGCTGGCGCTGAGCGTCGCAGAGCTTTACTGAGCGCAGTTGAAAACATCAAGGATCCGGTTCTCGCTGCGGAATTGGTCACGGCTTTCCCGCCGGAAATCAGGAGTGGTGCCGTGAAGGCGGTAGCAGAAAACCTCTACCATCAAGATCCAGATGCGGCTCTCCAATGGAGTGCTGGACTTGAAGACCCAGTGGAACAGACTGCTGCGTTTGGCATGATTGGGAACACGGTGTTTCATTCCCAGTCCGCAGAGGCACTGGCTGAGCTACTCAAATTGAATCCTGACAATGCCGCTATGAGCATCATGGCAGAGGAACTTGCCGAGAATTTCCCTGGTGCCGATGGCCTTCGCTGGGCAGAGCAGTTGCCATCGGTTCACGGGGAGTATCTGGTGCGCGAACTCTTCCTGAACTGGGCAAATGTCTCGCCGGAGCTGGCAAAAGAAAGCCTCGCCGCGGGAGACGTCCCCGCGCACCTGCGCGCCATGGCAGTCTCAGGATTTGCTAAGACCTACTTCCGCGATGAGCCGATAGCTGCCACCGAGTGGGCAAAAGCCCTGCTTTCGGCATCTGGAGATTCGTCGCAAAGTGACCTTACCGCCATTCGCCGGGCGGTGCGAAGTGCGGGTATGTCTGCCGTCGCTCAAGCCGCAGCATTGGCAGCGCTGACCACAAGGAATGGCGACATTCCTGTCGCCCCGTAGCCCCAGGAATAGGAGGCTTTTATTTGACGAGATGCCTCGGCGCACCAGGTACATGCGATGTGCCCATCGGGGCCTCGCAGACCAGTACCAAGAACTGCCGATATCGAGCGGTCGAGCATAAGATTGCGAGCAGCCCATAAATATGGGAATATGGGTTATGAAGACGACTCTAGAACTTCCGGATGATCTCTTTCGATTGGCCAAGATCGCTGCAGCTCGGCAGGGGCGCCCGCTCAAGGACATCTTCGCGGAAGCTCTCAGGGAGAAGCTGATGAGATCTGAATCGGACGCAACTGCTTCGGAACCGCCTTGGATGCAATACTTTGGTGCGTTTGGTGGTTCAGCAGAGAATCAAGCCGAGACGCATCGAATTCAGGAGGTTGTGGACGCAGAATTTGGGACGGTCGATCCTCTTGAAGTTGAAGAACGACCGCAATGATATTGGATACCAATGCCCTCTCAGCGTTCGCTGATGCTGACCGCGATCTCTTGGACGCTTTGTCGAGTAATAGACCATGGTCGTTGCCAGTGGTTGTGATTGGGGAGTATCGCTACAGTCTCCTCGGATCAACTCAGCGGATCGACCGTGAACAGTGGCTCGCAAATCTTATTGGAGTGGTCACGGTTTTGCCCATTACTGAGGTTACGACTGTTCACTACGCCACCGTGCGTCACGGACTGAAACTTGCTGATAGAAAGATTCCGCCGAACGACTTATGGATCGCAGCACTTGCTTTGGAGCACCGATTGCCAGTGCTCACACGCGACGCACATTTCGACCATATAAAGGGCGTCGCGAGGAAGTCATGGTGACTCTTAAAAAAATGGGACGGAAGCGGGACGGAGGCTTTCATCTCCGGTTGAGGTTCGACCAGAAGACGCACGCACGAGGATCTTTGCGTTTTCGCGCCGCGTTAGAGTCGGTCGCCGTTAACCTGTGCCTGCTGGCGGGTTAACTCCGCTTCGACCGCATCAATTTTCCATAGCACCACGAATCAGGCCTGGCCGAACACGCCCTACTTGAGCGAGAAATCTCTACATTCGCGGAAGTTGCGGCAAGTTGAATGCGCTAACAAGTCCATACTTGAATCCACAGTCAGAGTATCGCTAGGATAACCGGCATGATCTCTGAACCCCTCTATCCCAAGGCTCGGCCCGCCAATGAAGCCACCCTCGAATCAAATTTCGTTCCAATTAATATATGAACCTCCAGAAGCCATCCCCTGAACCGGCATCGGAACTCGCCGACCTCAAATACCTCACTGCCGAGATGTTGAGCTACGAGGGCGCCCGGGGGATACTTGTCGGTCTAGTGATGGAAATCGTGGAGATCCTTGAGAGATCGGCGGAGTTCCAGATTGACCCCGACGCGGATGTTACCGAGGGAGGAAGTAATCCCGGCGAAGGCCTCGCGATTTCACCGGAGCAGGCTGCCCTGTGCTCCGACCAGTCCCGGCGAACGGCGATCTTCCTGCGCGGACTGCACGACGCCATTTCGAAGTCTCTTGCCTGCTCGAAGGAGCCGGAGAAGCCCGTTCATGTGCTCTATGCCGGATCGGGGCCCTATGCCACCCTCGCCACCCCGCTCATGGCCCTGTTCCCGCCGGAAGAGGTACAGTTCACGATTCTCGATATTCATCCAGCTTCGATCGAGTCGGTGAAATCGATCCATCGTCGACTGCAGCTCGACCAGTGCGTCGCTTCTTACGTTGTTGCGGATGCGTGCCGCTACACAATCCCCGCAGGCAAGACCCCCGACGTCATCGTTTCCGAAACCATGGATGCGGCGCTCGAATCCGAACCCCAGGTCGCGATCATGCGCCATCTGGCAGGCCAGGCGCCGAGTGCCCGGCTAGTCCCCGAGTCGGTGCGTGTGGACGCCGTTCTTATCGATACGTCCGAGGAACCTGCACGGATCGAGCCCGATCTTGAACACTCGATCCCGGAGTCCAGTCCCGATCGAATCCCCTTCGGTATTGCCTTTGCGCTGGATGCCGCGGCGATCGAATCGTGGACGACTCTCGTCGGCGATCGTTTGCCTGCCGCGTCGATCGAGGTGCCCGCCGCTCCGAACCCGCACTACAAGCCCTACCTCTTCACCACGATCGTGACCCACGGAGACCACATCCTGCGCACCCACGATTGCGGTCTCACGAGTCCGCGCGCATTTCCCGAAGACGGAAATCTGGCTTCCGGGGGGCTGATCCATTTTCACTATCGCCTCGGGGCCTCTCCGGGTCTCAGCTACTCGCTGGGATAATATCGACGATGCCAACCCGCTGCTGGTAGCGCCCAGTAAGAAGTGCGGCGCGCGTTGGGCTGCAGACCGAGCTGTTTGACTGGACGTCAGTGAAGGTCAATCTCTCCGCCGCCATCCGTTCGAGCTGCGGCGTCTTCACCCATCCGTCATAGCCGCTCGTTTCGCCATAGCTGCTCGTGTCGCCATAGCCGAGTCTGTTTCGATTGATTACTGGCCTCCATTGATTGCTTATTACTCCGAGGCGCGTGTTTCTTTATTACTTCGGAGTGCATAAAATGTGGTAATGTTACATGACCACATCGTGTGGCTCAGGCTTATGCATCACGCAGTTCCTGTAGCACAGAAAGAATCCATCTTCTGATTGTTTCGATGAAAGCACAACTGCATGCGCGACCGATCGGTTTGAAAACAGGAAAAGTTTTAAGAAAATGCTTAGAAAAATTGACTCCATGTCCAACAAGAGATCAGATTTAATCATCTCAGTTTGTTTCTTGCTAGCAGTGACACTGCCGCTTTCGGCGGGATCCGGAAAATCGGATCCCGCTGTTCCCGTTTTTAAAGATGGAGAAGCGCAGGAGGTTGAACGATTCAAAGATCCCGACATGTGGATTCGGCATGACCTGTGGGTTGAAACGGAAATCGATTCTGATTCTGATGGTCGATTGGATCGCATGCATGTCGCCGTCACTCGCCCAAGGCAGACTGAAACCGAAGGGCTGAAGTTGCCGGTCATCTACGTCACCAGTCCTTACTTTGCGGGGACAGGCCCTAGTGGGACGGAGTATTTCTGGGAACCTCGGCAGCAAGTCGGGGATGTTCCGCCGGAGCGTAAGGAATCTCCAGCGGTCGAAAGACTTGGGGAGCGACCGATTATTTCGAAAAGCCATGTTAAGACGTGGGTGCCGCGCGGATATGTCGTAGTGCATTCATCCTCACCTGGAACCGGCCTTTCACAGGGATGTCCCACTGTCGGGGGAGACAACGAGTCTCTGGCGCCGAGGGCTATTATTCAATGGCTGACGGGGAAAGCAGCAGGCTACAAATCGGCCGATGGAGATGAAGAGGTTAATGCCTACTGGTCTAGCGGTAGGGTCGGGATGACTGGCACTTCTTACAATGGGACTTTGCCTCTGGCAGCAGCGACCACAGGAGTTGAAGGGCTCAAGGCAATTATACCCATTGCCCCCAACACGTCCTACTACCACTACTACCGTTCCAACGGCCTGGTGCGACATCCCGGCGGGTTTGTTGGGGAGGACATCGACTGTCTATACGATTTCATCCACAGTGGAAACCCTGAGAAACGTGATCACTGCAACAGTGAAGTTCGCAACAAGGAAATGGCAGAAGGTTTCGACCGGGCAACCGGGGACTACAATGATTTCTGGGCAGGACGGGATTATCTGAACGATCTGGGCCCCATGAAGGCTGCGACCTTAATGGCGCACGCGTTCAATGACTGGAATGTTCAGCCTGAGCATAGTGTTAGGATTTATCAGGCCTTGAAGGAGAAAGGTGTTCCCGTTCAGGCATATTTTCACCAGGGGGGGCATGGTGGAGCGCCACCGTTGAAACAGATGAACCGATGGTTCACCAGATACCTTCACGAGGTACAGAACGATGTCGAGAATGAGCCGAGAGCTTGGATCGTTCGCGAGGGTGACAAGCGAGACGAGCCGACTTCCTACTACGATTACCCCAATCCAGCAGCGGCCCCGGTAACACTATATTTAAATCGAGGCGCTCCCGAACGAGGGAGCTTGACGGTCGGAAAATGCAGTGAGCAGCAGGGCTCCGAAACATTAGTCGATAATTTTTCCTTCAGCGGGGATTCGCTTGCTCAAGCTGAATGGACCGAACATCGTTTAATTTATACAACGCCGAAATTGAAGGAGCCAGTTCACTTATCAGGAATATCCACGATCACCATCCGATTGGCCAGTAGTAGGCCTGCTGCTAACCTTTCGGTGTGGATGGTTTCTCTTCCCTGGTCAAAAGGAAAGAAGACCAAGATCACCGATAATATCATCACTCGTGGCTGGGCGGATCCCCAGAACCATCAGTCTCTTCGAACCAGCGAGCCGCTTGTGCCCGGTCAGTTCTATGACATGAGATTTGACCTCCAGCCGGATGACCAGATCATCCCAAAGGGGCAACAGATCGCATTGATGATTTTCTCCAGCGATCGCGACTTTACGCTGTGGCCTGATCCTGGCACTGAGCTAACAATTGACCTCGACGCGACCTCGATTTCATTGCCTGTTGTTGGTGGGGCCGGGGCATTGAACGATGCCCTGCACCAGGAATCCGATGAGCCTTTCAGCGATGATGAGTCGGCAAAATAAATGGCCGTGCGAAAATCGAATTTACTGTTTATTTCTGGCCTGATCTCGGCTTTACGATTTCCTTCAGCCAGTTCTTCGATTCCTTGTGCTCGACCAGCGTTAGGTAATTCGTCCCACCATCATACTCGACTTGGCGTGTCTCTAAGGTATCGCCATTGACTACAATCAGCTCGAGGTGCTTTTTGGTTACGGAGTCTGCAATGGCATCGTTCATGCGGTTCTCGCTCCAAGAGCTCCCGTTCACGCCCATCACCTTCATGCCTGGTCCCAGATGCGCTGAGTGCGCCGGAGATCCTAACAGAACGTCATTGATCGTGCCGTCTGTTGCGAACACGACACCGATGGAATCCAGAGCATCTACTCCTTTGATTTGACGGAACGTGTCTTCGGGAATGCTCGGTTTCTCGTCAGTGAATTGGATCGAGTAGCCAACGGCATTGACGACCGCAGTGTCAAATTGATCAACGAGTGCTTCAACGCGGCGAGCGATCAGGCCGTCCCAATCGTATTCGACAACATCGCCAAGCGATTCAACTATGTCGGCTCGCGTGAACCCTGAAGGGTGTGGTGAATCCTCAGAAAATGCAAAGAACGTGGCGCAAAAATCGTCGAGTGATTTTTCACCGCTGGTCTTGTCGCGAATAACGGCATCCACCTCAAACCAGAACAACATTCCTTCCATGTAATAGTCCTGGCTGCGGCGTAGTTGGGACCAGAACTTGCTCCGACCGCGGAGCAGGTGAGAACACGCTCCGGTGTCGACGAGCGAACGCCATGCGCGTCCTTGCTGATGCACCGCCGCACGGATCTCAATTTCGAATCTATGCTTGAATTCTTCTTCGTTCATCCATCCAGCACGTGCTTCAATTACTTCGCCTAAATACTGGGTGAGCCCTTCGTAGACCCAAAGTAGCTCGGTCGATTTGTCGCTGTGATAATTCGAAGTGACCATGCCAGCAGGGCGCCGAAATTTGCCACACCAGGTATGGATGTATTCATGGGGAACCAGCAATCGATCCCACCCTTTGAGTGTATCGGGATCCATGTAGGCCCGCTGCCCTAACACGTTGAACGTTGATCGCGAGTGCTCGAGTCCGTTCTTCGGTAAGACATCGGTCGTCGCTAGAAGAATATCAAACTGATCGAATGGATGAGATCCAAAGAGGCGCGCCGTTTGCGTGACCATGCCACGCAGGCGTTCCAGTATTTTCGGGTGAACCTCTAAGGCGGACTCAGCCTCGCTGAAAATGTGTAACCGATGTGGCGGAATATGACTTTCTTCTGCCAACTGATAAGTGCGATGATGGCGGCCACACATAATTGGGCTATCGATATAGGTGCGCACCGAGGCAGTCTCATAGGAGATGCCGCGCTTGTCGTCATCGGCCTCCGCAGGATTTTCGCGCGTGGAGCGGGGCAATGCCGTGGCTGCATTCCAGGCCTTTGGCAACAGTAACGTTGTTTCGATTTGCATTTCATCGATCTCGATGCCCTCGGGGTAGAAGAATACGGAACTAGGACTGATGATTCCAAGGAGAGCGCTGCCAAATGAGTCGTGCCCCGTTGAAGACAGGGTAGGTTGATTGGTAATGTATCGAACCTTTACCAGGAGTGTGTCGGTGTGTTCCGGAATATCGACGATAACGCGGTGCACTTCACCAACCGTACGTCGCCACTTTAGCTGGTTACCATCACGATCCAACACCTGCATGCCTGCAACGTTGGCAATCGGGCCGCCAGGTCCGTGCGATCCAGGAACCCACTTCGGATACCACAAAGCGATCTCCCCGTCTTTGCGAGAGATGTCCTTGATTGGGATCGTAATCGTGGAGCGCAACAGTTTGCGGGGTAGATCCGTAGCGTCGATGGTGATTTGCATCGGCTCCGCGCCTGCACGCGAGTGGAAGACTGACACGACGAAGATCGTTACAGCGTAGACTATTCTGAGTTTCAATGAGCGTGACATGAGCAGTGACATTGCCGATCCAGTGATCCAATCGGGCAATTGCACTTTCTACCAGTCGGCCGGGGCAAAGACTAGTAATATTGAGGCGGAGTTACTCTGCCGATTCAGCTGACTGATCATCTGAACCGGACGAAACGACGGCAGTCATGGACTACTTGCCGTTGATCCGTGACAACTTGAAAAATCGACCTGTCATCTGGTCGATTGGAACTTCCACTTCCATTTCCATTTCCTCACCCGTTCCAGAAAGTCCATTTGCAAGAATGCTCCACCCGTTCGGTTGCAGTGAAGTTCCTGCTTCAAGCGTATACAAGTGATCGACGAGGGATGCCCAATGTAATCGGATTGCAGAATTTTCAGCACGGCTGATCTGAAGCGTGGCCGGCTGAGGTAGAGGAGATTGACCAGAAACCTCCATACTCAGAAATCCGTTATAGTGAATCCTTGGCAGCTGATAGTTCGTGCTGAGAAATCCCGGGCGCTGATCGTCTCTGGTGCCATCAAACTGATAGACATCCTCGGCAACGCCGGCAGGTTCCAGCCGGGAATGACTGATGCGAAGAATTGCGCTGGAATCCTCTGAAACTAACGACATTACCAGTTCCTGATTTCCCGGAACTTCGATTGCGTATGGGCGAAGGTCAATGGTCACCAGAAAGGTGCCAAATTCATCCTGTGCCCCCGTCTCACCCAGAGCGGTGATTTCAGCGGGCCCTTCACCGTC
>JBNMNB010000184.1:0-16654 GCA_051270635.1 Verrucomicrobiales bacterium
TCCAGAGAATCAGGCTCTTCACCGTCAAATTGTAGCAGATTTCCACTATAATTCTCTTGCATATGCCCTGGCTCGAGCGCAGCCCGGATCAAAAACCGATTGCGAAAATTGCTCAAAACTACTATCCTCGCGGCATTCGCTCGAATCCTTTAGAGCCCCATGACCAGTACACAGATCAGTGCGATATTCTTTGTCGTCGGCTTCGTCGCCGTCGTTCCAGTCCTTTACTACCACTACCGGAAGAATCCGCATCCGCGCTTTCGCCCGCCTCTTGGGGAAATGGTGATGCTGTCGATCTTCGCCCTGATGCTGGTGGGCGGTGGTTCTTACTTCATGGGTGCAGTGCTGTCATCTGATCCTGATTTCGATGCAGACATGAAGAAATCCACGACCAATCGCGCGCAGCAGCAAGACGATCAGCCGCAACGCAGTAAATCGAAGAAAGAGAATAAGAATTCATTCCCATTTTAGAGTCGACCTCGATGGCTGGTGCAGACGATGATAGTGTCACCTTTATCCTTCCTGAAGTCAGTCTTCCGGATTTGGTAACAGAATCACCTGTTGGGCACATCATTGTTCCAGGGCAACAGTTGCCTGAGCGCAAGATTCGGCTGAGCGTTTCGCTGATTCAAAATCTGATCGGCGCTGCGCGCACTGCCGCGCAGCGCGCACACGCTCCGTATTCTAATTTTCACGTTGGTGCCGCTGTCGTCATGACTGATGATCCTGAGCAACGAATCATCACGGGTGCCAATGTTGAAAACAGCTCCTATGGCGCGACCATTTGTGGCGAGCGCTCCGCCCTGACAGCAGCTGCCAGCCACGGATTTCGTCAGCTGCGCTACCTCGCACTATCGACTGCTGATTCTCTTCACAGCCCGCTGTGTGATCGCTCACCTTGTGGCGTTTGCAGGCAGTTCATTCGCGAGTTCATTGCCCGATCGGGCGATGGGGACGTCACGTTAATTCTGATCGACACCGGTAAAGAAGGTGTCCTGTGCGAGGCCTTCGATATCGAACGACTGCTGCCCTACGGCTTCAATTTTGCCCCAACCCAGTAGCCGATCAAGGTTGGACAAAGTCAACACGGTTACCTTCCACATTTTCAAGAACTGAGGTCTCACCGTCCGGCCAGCGGACTTCAATGCGCGAGGGAGATCCCGAAAATGCCAAAGCTGCGGAACTCTGCGAAAGATAACCAGATCCTGCGAATACTTCGGCCACTTGAGTGATTCCTTCAGCTGTAAAAATAACGCGAGCGCCGACGCCAGCGAGATTACCCGGCTTGCCCGAAAGGCGAACTGTGAACGGGAGCGCATCTCCACTATGTCCGTTGTTTAGAAACACTTCCAATGGCGCGTTGTTAACACCAACGATAAAGTCCTTCAGCCCATCTGCATTCAAGTCGATCTGCACCAGACTCTTGGCATCGCCAGAAACCATGAGACCGCTCACTGCCGCATCCACTGGTGCAAAGGATCCCTTTCCATCACCCAGTAGCAATTGACTGACGCCACCCGCCATGTGTCCCGTCTCTGCCTGAGGGCTGAAGAAATTCTGCACAACATACAAATCCGAGTGCGTGTCTCCATTGACATCACTAAAAATCACACCAAAGCCCGGCGCGATCTGAGCTACGCGTGGCAACGGCCGAAACTCGAACTTGCCCGATCCATCATTGATCAAGATCCCTGAGCTGAGTTCAGTCGCCGTGAATCCCTCCGCTGACTCCAGTGACGCAGGCGTGTAGATTTCCTGCACAGAGGCCATGGCAAATCCACTGAAGCTATCGAATTTTTCCAGCAGGTGTGGCATGACCGTCGATGAACAACTGCGACCACGCACAGGATAGAGAATGTCTTCCTCATACTCTGCTTCGATGATTTGCATCACGCCGGAACCATCAAAGTCACCGTAGTAAAGATGCAGCGGTTTCTCTGCGCTGGCGTGATACTTTGTATTCAATCCGAGGTTCGTTACGGCATAATCCATATCCCCATCATGGTCGACATCACTGCCCGCGATCCCATTCCACCAAGCCTGTAAATCGGCTAGCCCCGCCTGCTCGGTCTGATCGACAAGCATTCCTCCTGAATAGGCATAGAGTCTGACCGCTCCCCATTCATAGGTAACCATCAAGTCGTTTTTGCCATCTCCCGTGGCATCCGTCCAAAGAGCACTGGTCACCAGACCCATCACCAAATCGGGGGCCATTTCGCCCGTAATCTCAGTAAATTTTCCACCATCATTGCGCAACAGTCGACTCTGCGCGGGCAACGGATAACTTCCTGGCACAATCCGCCCACCCACGAACAAATCGAGATCACCATCAGCATCAATGTCGTGTGCAGCCACGACAGATCCACTGTCGCGCAAATCGGGCACAGCATCGGCCGCAGCCTCAAACTCTCCTGCCCCATCGTTGAGATACAGTCGATCCCTGAGCAATTCATCACCGGCCTCACATTCCACTCCGCCGCTCACCACGTATAGATCGAAATCGCCATCGCTGTCCGCATCGATGAACACGGCTCCCATGTCCTCGTGATCGGCATCCTGCGCCAGAATTGATGAGGGCACTGGAGCAAAATCGCCACCGCCCATGTTGCGCAACAATTTCCCCGCTTGCCCTTTCGCACCACCGACAAATAAGTCCTCGTCTCCATCGCCATCGATATCCCCCAGCGCTAAGCCCGGCCCAAGCTTCGAATGCTGATGCGGAAGCAATGGCTGCCGAGCGTAGTCGTCGAATTCCGTTTCCTCATGCTTCACGCCCGTAAGCGATGTTACCATTCTGGCGAAGAGTGGCGCTGCAGATTTTTTGGGCACCGCAGGTGTCGCGCCTCCCTTTGGCTCAGTGATCACAAAGTGCTGGTTCGTCGCCAGATCTTCAAATGCCTGCTCACCACCACCCGGCCACGACACTGTGAGTCGTTCGATTTTCTCGTCATCTCCCAGGCCGAAGTGCACGACCGCTTCACCATTGGCCATGTAGCCTCGATTCAACGTCAGGAATCGCATCTGCTCACCACTTGCTGACTTCACTCTTACAGTAGCACCAATTCCTCTCGCGTTGTTCTTCGTCCCCTTCAACTCCACTAGAATTCGATTCTCCTCAACAGCGTCATTTCGATAAATGCTGATCGGTTCCTCCAGGTTCGTCACGATCAGTTCGAGATCGCCATCGCGATCCAGATCTGCCGCCGTTGCCGCGTAACTCATTCCTACGTGGTCGAGTCCCCATGCCTTGCTCACGTCTTCAAATGCCAGATCACCGTGATTCCGAAATGCCAGATTCTGTTCTTTTAGCGGCTCTGTGCCCGCGCGCATGTGCTTTTCCCATTCGGTTTCGCCCGGCAGTGCACTCACTGCTTCGGGACTGTCAGCGACGTTCAAATTCACCGCCATTCCATTGGAGAGGAACACATCGACTTTGCCGTCATTGTCGAAGTCAGAAAGCCGCACTGTCCATGTCCAGTCGGAGTTTGCCATGTGCGTCATGTGCGCAGCTTCCTGCATCCGACCCGCTCCAGAATTGATGTAAACGGTATTTCGCATGTACTGCCGCGGAACCGCAGTCGTCAGGAAATCGGCATTGGCACTCATCGCACCCATGCCAACCTTTTGCTTGTAATGGTTGGTGCCAGACATGTCCGCGACCATGAGATCAGGACGGCCGTCGCCATTTAGATCAGCTGAGTCGGTTCCCATGGAATACCACGTCGTGTGCGGCACGCTGTCGCGAATGACATCTTTGAACTGACCACTGCCCTCATTCTGCAACATTAAATCCGGATCTTTAAAGTCGTTCGCCACGTAGAGGTCAGGCAGCCCATCCTGATTCGGATCCCACCACACGACCGCATTTCCCTTGCCGCCGAATTGCCCCGGCTTGCTGACTTCTTCAAATGTGCCATCGCCATTGTTCTGCACCAGGCGATCGGGCTGGCCAACCGTGTCGTGCTGCACATTGACAATCCCATCCGGCCCATCGCGGTCGATGCCCACGATTTCGTAATACTTGCGATTTCTTGCCAGCACCTCAGGCTTGCCATTGACCATGTGCACGATCGGCTCTTCCAGCTTGCCGCGCGGATCATAGTAAAAATTCGCCATCAGGTAGAGGTCAAGATCACCGTCGAGATCGTAATCGCAAAATGCAGGCGTGTGTCCGGCACCGACAAAGTTGAGGCCGAATTTCCGTGCACTTTCGGTAAATGTGAGATCGCCATTATTGAGAAAAAGTTGATTTGGCGTGTCGAAATTGCAGACGTAAATGTCGAGGTCTCCATCATTGTCGATGTCGATCATGGCAGTTCCAGTGCTCCACGTCAGCTTGCTCTCCACGCCTGCCGCAGCAGTGATGTTTTCAAATTTGAGCGCCTCCACCTGGCGATATAATCCGTTGGCACGAGCGCCCCCCGTAAAGAACAAGTCCGGCTGCCCATCATTATCAATGTCACCGACAGCGACACCACCACATCCCATTGCCGACGCATAGAGGTAAGCCATCGGATGGGACTTATTGATCGGATTTACGAAGTCCACTCCGGAAGCAGCAGGGTCCAGAAGTTCGAACAGCGCATCTGTATTGCCGACGTCAGAGGCATCCGGCAGCGGAGTCGCGACGATTTCAGCAACAGGTGCAGAAGCGGACGCTGCGGCTAAACTCGCCGAGTCTGCAGGGTTTGGACCACGATCACAGGACTTACTCAAAAGAATTCCGCAGATCAGGAAAAATGAGGCAAAGGGGTTCACTTTCATCAGTTCAACCATAGCCCCAAATTCCCCACCCTGACAAGGGTTCCAATCACCCGGATTCTGCGACTCATTACGCTGGTTAAGGCGTATTCCAGGTCTTCTGCCAGGCTTCAAATTCAGATGGCCGCAGGCGAAATTTCGCGAAGTTTCCCTCATGCAGAGACAACAGGTTGGTCTCGATGATTTCCACTACGCGAGCGCGGTCGTTGGTAACCACGTTTTTCTCCGCCCATCTCTGAATGTGCAGCGCCGCCTGGCTCTTATTCAGCGCACGCTGGACGACTTCTTGCGCAACTGATCGCACGGCTTCACGATAGGCCATATTCATTGGATCTGGCGGCGCAATACTCCTGCGCACGGCAGCGTAGCGTCCGGCCGATGCACGGTAGGCACGGGCGAACACGTCGCGCAGCAATTCCACTCGGTTAAGTTCATAGACGGCCAGAATCGCATCGGTGTAGTCGCGCTGTGAAACGTCGACGAACGACAGCGGTGCCAGATTCTCTCGAATGAGAGGAATATTTGCAGCCAGGCGTGAAGTGCGTTTGTTCACATCTTCAAACGGCTGCAAGTACGGCACATGCACCATGGTAAAGAACGCTTGCTCCAGCGGATCTTCAATCGCTGCAACCTTCTCCAGGATCTCCATGAAACACGCTTCGATGGTTTGCGGAATGTCCAGTGGTCGAAATGCCGATCCACCGATGCCCACGGCAATATGCCGCAGGCGACCTTCTGAGCGGTAGTCACTAAGCAGATCGTGAGCCAGCAGCGAATGCAGGTTGAGAATGGTGTAGCGATTGAATCCGATATCGTCTGGAGCATCGACAAGAAACTCGATCGCTTCCTTATGGTTAAGGATCATGCGCGCCTCAAGTGTCCGCGAGTGATCGACTTCGCTTCCCATTTCCAGCAAGCGTTCAGTCTCCAGCAGCGAATACGTGTTGCCTTCGAGCCGACTGGAATTCCATGAGAGATCGATGAGCACGCGATTGAAGACGGTGCGCACGTAGGTTCCCGCTGGAAGTTGCGCCATCTGGTCGGATTGACCGGCCTTGCGTAACTCTGCACGCAAGGTTGCCGGCAGGTAGGAGGTCACGTTTGGTTCGTAATCGCCAAGGAACTCGCGTCGATACTCCACACGCGGGCGATTGGCCAACGGCTGATGAACAAAGTCTCGCATCCGATCACGCTCTACTCTTTCTCTGGGATCTTCTGCATCTCTGGAGTCGAAGTCGCTCGGCAAGTCGTCAACGGTCGGTTCGCGAACACGAAAGGAGTCACTGTAGGACAATGGATGGTGCGCCGGGGACGGCCTGTTACTATCAGAAACCTCCAGCGCTTGCCTGCCTTCCGCAGTTAAAAAATAGCGCGTCGCCCGTGCCCTGCCAGTGCGCTCGACAGCACCCACTTTTCTCAGCTGATCGAGCCTGCGCAAAATGGTAGCACGTGAAACCCGCAGATCGATCGATCCCACTATGGCATCGATCCCCATCGGATCCACTGACTTAGTAAGTTCAGACATGACGCGATATGCTTCAATATCACGGCAGAGCGCACCGATTTGATTCGATTTCATCCCTCTAATTACACTAATACGCCTCAATTTGCAACGATTCTCGTCGATATCGCGTCAAATCACTTCATATGTGTCCTCCACACTAATTCGCTTCAACCATCAAAGCCGAGTCCACATACCCATTGTTCTCAGGCCCAACGGGTCGACATTATACCAGCCAAGCCAGCGGCCTGGGGTTCCCGTTCAATTCAATCCTTAAACCAAGCCCTGAAGGGCGGCCCTAAATACAGGCACTCGCTACAGCTTACTGGCCGAACGGCGATAGCTCCACTGCAGTAGTTGGAGCGGGCAACCGCTGTGGGACAGGAGTCACGGCACGGGCAGGTCGGACGGAGGAGGCACTCTTCTGCGGTGCCGGCAAATCGCCCTCGATAGTTTTCAACATGCCGAAGACATCGCTGTCTGTGGAGAGAATCAACGTCGTATCGCTATCGATAATCTGTTCGTAGCTCTCCATGGTTTTTTGAAAGCGGTAAAAATCGATGGCCTCTTGGCTCTGGTTATAAGCATCAGCGTAGATCTGCGAAGCTTGCGCATCTGCATTTCCCTGGATCTCTTGAATCGTTTTGTAAGCCTCGGATTCGATACGCTGCATATCGCGCTCTTTGTTACCTGTAATCCGTGCAGCTTCTCCTGCTCCCTCAGAACGAAACCGTTCAGCAATCTGCTGACGCTCACTGATCATGCGCTTATAAATATTCTGACTAACCGCTTGATTGTAGTTGATCCGCTTGAGGCGAATGTCCAACAGCATGATACCGAAGTCAGCCAGCTTGCCTTTCGCTTCCTCGAAAATCTGAGTTTCCAGCGCAGTGCGGCCTTTTTGGATCGGAACCAGCCCAGCAGATCCTCCGATATCATCGCCCTCCTCGAGCTCTTCGATTACCATCGCTTCCCTGTCCTTTGTGGTGCGAACAATCTCGATAAACTCATGTTTGGCTACGGTATTCCGCGTTTCACTGCCAAGGATATCGTCAAGCCTGGACATCGCGCTTCGCTCATCACGCAGACGCTCATAAAATTGCAGGGCATCGGAGATCTGCCAACGGGCGAAGGTATCAACAACAATGTAAACCTTGTCCTTGGTCGGCATACTGCTTGGCGCACCATCCCACTCAAGAACACGTTTATCGATCATCGTAGCCTCCTCTACGAATGGTTTTTTAAAGTGTAGCCCGGCCTCAGTAATGGGAGTCCCGATCGGCTTTCCAAATTGAGTGATGATCGCCTGCTGCGTCTCGTCAGTTGTATAGGCTGCAGAGCCTATCACGACAATAATGCCAATTAATATGGCGAGAAATCCAATGGCTCCGATAGTCTTCATTACTTCTTTCCTCCGTCTGTAAGGTTGAGCAGTGGCAAGATTTGCTTTGCTTCTTCGTCGATGATGATTTTACTACCAAGTTTCGGCATGATTTTCGCCATCGTTTCCAGGTAAATACGTCTTTTTGTGACTTCCGGCGCTTTCAGGTACTCCGCCAGAATCGCATTGAATCGGGCGACATCACCCTGCGCTTCATTGATGCGTTTGCTTGCGTAACCTTCTGCCGCTCGAATCTTCTGATCCGCCTCCCCTTTCGCTTTGGGCACTTGCCCGTAATACTCACCTGTAGCGACGTTGATTTGCTCTTCCCGCTGTTGCTTGGCATTGTTCACTTCATCAAATGAAGGCTGCACCGGACGCGGTGGATTGACATCCTTGAGCTGCACCTGATCAATGCCGAGCCCCATTTTATACTTTATTACGATCTCTCGCAGCTTTGTCAGCGCCTCAGACTCAATCTCCTGACGGCCGATCGTAATGACTTCATCCACCGTCCGATCACCCACCACTTCACGCATCACCGATTCTGAAACATCGCGCAGCGTTTCCTTAGGATTGCGGACATTAAACAGAAAGTCCTTTGGGTCGTTGATGCGATACTGAATCACCCACTCCACCAGGGCCGCATTCAAGTCACCAGTAACCATCGATTTTTCGTTCAATTGCTCGGAACTGCCAGTCGCCTGAGAAGAATCTGTGTAACCATCGGTGGCGAAGCCAAATTCCTGCTTCAATTGACGACGCACCGGAACAACCGCTACCCGATCCATGTTGAACGGCAATTTGAAACGCAAGCCCGGTTCCGTGGTTTTAAGGTATCGACCAAATCGCAGCACGACCCCCTCAGCCTCAGCGGGCACCGTATAAAAGCTCGACCAGCCACCGAGCAATAGCGCGCCAATGACCGCCACGACAGCGATCTTTTTACCGTCCACATCGGGCAAATTCACCTTTTGTGGGAATTCAGGAAAGTCTTGTTGTGCCATAGATTGGGGATGGTGCACGCCCTGCGGGCCTTTGTCAAAGCAGACCGGACGCAATCGGTGCAGCGCTACACCTGGCGCGCATTTGTTACGGGTTCAAAACGGTTAAAGGTAAAGAATGCTGAATCATTCAGCATATACCAGGGACACTCACTGCGCCGCACCACTCTTACGAAATACCCAGACACGATGATTCTCGCTGTCGCCAACGTAGATGGCACCATCGCTATCGACAAAGATCCCATGCAGCCTGGCCATCTGGCATTGCAACGCAGGGCCAGGCATTCCTTTGCCCCGCTTTCCCGTTCCGGCAATGAGTCTCAGAACGGGAGGCGAGTGCGAGAGCTCGATCATGCGCACGGAATGGCTTTCGGTATCTGCGAGATACACATTGCCATCCGGGCCCATACTGACGCCCTTTGGCCCGGACAAGGTTGCGGACCTCGCCGGGGCATCATTTCCACTGAATCCTTTTTTCCCAGTGCCGGCAATGAGATGCATCGTCCCCGCTTTCCTGTCCAGGCGGTAAATCGCGTTGCCTTCGCGCAACGCCAGCCACGCGTCACCATTGGGCGCAAATTCGATCGCTCTCGGCCCATTGAGTGGTGCTCCCATAAACTTTGCGCCATCCGCACCAGTGCGCTTTTCTCCGGTTCCTGACACTGTGCGAATCACATTCGTCGCAGGATCGATCGCCCGCAGCCGATGATTGCCGATGTCGCAAATGAACATCTCCCCCTCCGGCGAGAATTGGATACTGTGCGGACGGTGAAGTTGCGCCGCAACTGCCGCGCCTCCATCACCACTGAAGCCCGCCTTGCCCGTGCCCGCGACCGTCGTGATCACTCCCGTTTTCTGATCCACCTTGCGCACAATGTGATTCTGCATTTCTACGAAGTAGAGATCGCCAGCGGAATCGAATCGCACTTCGTAGGGCTCGTTCAGCAGCGCCTTCAATGCCTGGCCACCGTCCCCCGCATAGCCGGGTGCCCCAGAACCAGCGACAGTGCTGATGTTGCCATCGGCATCGACTTTTCGAATGACGTGATTCCCCGTATCGCAAATGTAAAGCGCTCCATCTGGCCCACGAACGATTCCAAACGGATTATTCAGATGCGCCTCGGTTGCAGCTCCCCCGTCGCCCGAGTATCCAGAGCTTCCACTACCAGCGAAAACACTGGCGACGTAGTCATCTTCCCCCGAACAGGCAATGGACGGCAGCAGAAAGAGGAACAAGACGAGAAGAAGTAAGCGAGGAACTGGCATCGGCCATCTCTACCATCTCCGTTCCCTTTTCCCCCTATTTTTTCCCTTTCCATACTTTCTAGGCGTTTTAACGCGTAGAATCAACCGATCAATGATGCGCAGTATTTTCGCCCAGCAGCGAGGCGGAATTTGCGATAATTGCGGGCTATTTTAACCACCGTTACTTGTCTATTAATTAGTCTCCGCCCCTTATTTTCCTACATCCGCCCCTTATTTTCCTACACTTGATCGATTGACAGCTTGCCACTCACTCGCCAAGATCCCAGAAATAGAGATGTCGCACGCATTTATCACCTCTTTGCTATGCGCAATCGTGTTCGTGGCAGGACACTTTATTGGGCGGGCAATTCCGACAACCGCCGCAGGCGAGCCTGCGACCGTCAGAGAGTTCACCGGAGCTGGCAATAGCACTCAAATGGAGGCACCTGCTCCAGCCAACACACGCGCTGCGGAGCTGGTGGCCATGGCAGCTGAAGCTAGCGTCGATAAGTTGCCCGCATTACTGCTGGAAGCGATGGCAATGGAACAGGATGCACCTGGATTGGCACACTATCTGGTAGAGGCGGTTACGATTCGCTGGGCAACGCTCGATCCGGTTCAGGCTCTCGACTGGATCGAAAAAAACGTTCCGAAAGATGCCCCCTATGAGTATGTGATGCAGAAGGCGTTTTTTGGCACGTGGGGCAGGGCCGATCCGGTCGCTGCACTAGAAGCGGGAAAAGGAGTGAACAATTGGAGAGCTCTTGATTTTGTTCTACGCGCCAATGCAAGACCGAATCCTGGGAGATTCCTGGAACTGGTAACTGACTACGGCCAGCAGTGGTCGCGATCGAATAGCAGTCGACCGGTCTTCCTCGCAGCGTTCGAATCACTGGGGCAACACGACACCGCATTGCTCGCCCCCTGGATGGCTGACGATCAACCCGAGCACATTGCCAGCGCCGCCGCCGAAGCCACAGCAGGTGCCCTCGTCAATTTGAAAGGTGCCGATGCTTACGATGACCTCGCCAGCATCTCATCATCCAAGACGCGCGAAGTTGCAATGAACCGTGCCAGCGACTTGCTCATCGAGCAAAACCTCCCGGCCGCGACACACCTTCTTGAGCGAGCAATGACTGACAAGCTAGATACCAGCTGGATGCGCGCAATGGTGAGGCACGCGATGACTGTCGATGATCCTTTCGCTGCACTTGATTGGTCAGCCTCATTGGTTGAGGATGGCCGTCTCGAGGCGAAAGACCCGCGCCTAAGAGACTTGATCCCTTACATGAGAACCGATGACGCGGGGTTGTTGCATCGCTTTGTGGCAGAACTAAAAGCACGCCTTCCGCGCCACTCCAGCATCTATAACCTAATCATCTTCAGTGGGATAACGAGTGGATCCAGCTCGCTTCTAGCCCCCTCCCTGCTAGCGCGTGATTTGGCGCAACTTCCTCAGGATTCCATTCGTGATGAAATGTTAGTGTCACTCGCGGACGTGTGGGCTACGACAAATCCGGACGCAGCATGGAATTATTTCGAATCGCTCGCCGATTCGCCTCTCAAGCGCAAAATTGGAGAGAACCTTTTGAACCAGGGGCAAACCTCAATCGCCGATATCCTGCCGTTGGCGGAACTCATAGAGCACGAAGGCACTGTCCCGGGCCAGGCACTTACCAGGTTGGCACGAAGCGAGCCAGCGCTTGCCATCGATTACGTCGCCAGACTCAGCGCAGCCGATGCCCCGCGCGCAGCAGCGAAAGTCGCAAATGTCTTTGCAGCACGCGATCCGGAAGCCGGGCAACTGTGGCTGCAAAGCCTCCCTGACGAAGCGACAAAGATTGAAGCAGCCGCAGCGTTCGCAAAACGCTACGCCTACGATACACATGCGCTTTCGCAGTGGGCGGCCACGCTTCCCGCAGGAGGCATGCGCGATACCGTTGCATCGCAACTAGTGCAGCACATCGCGGAATCCGCGCCCGATGCCGCGTTCCTCTGGGCACAGGAAATTGCCGGCGACGAACAACGAAACGCAAGCGTCAAGCGTGCTATCGACGCATGGGCAGCCTTCGATCCCGCAGCTGCGATGTCCGCCGTTGAGTCTGCCGGACGACTAACGCCGCAGGAACGCGCCAACCTGTTACGCCAACTAGACCAATGAAACGCGGTCGCCTGTTGCTACGTCTCCTCATCGGCATCGTTGGGATCTTGTCCGGCCTGCCTTTCCGGAAAACCGCTCAATCGGTCGACGTCCAACATTCACCCGTATCGTCAACGGCGGCCAGCAAAGCAAATGATCGTCCTGGCAATGTCAAATCACCAGAACATCGAGCGATCGAGGTTTTCACGACACGTGATCCAGGGGTGCTCAAACGCGCATGGAATGCATCGCTTGAAAAATCACTCGATACCTTGGATCCAGCGCCGGCCCTCATCTGGATCATCGCGGATCGCTGGGCAAAAATCGATCCACAGGGAATGTTCGATCACTTGATCGCGCAAGGCGGAATGAGCTACAAGACGGTTGGTAGCGGGAGTTTGTATAATTTCTCGACAGTGTTATTCGCTGCCTGGGTAATTCAAGATCGCGAAGCTGCGATCCGCGCCGCGCTCGACCTCAAGCGCCACGCCCAGTATTCGGACAAAAATGGCCTTGAAGCGGTCATGGCTCACCTCATCGAAACCGACGACGCGCGGGCACAGCAACTTATCAATGCCCACCCAGACGATGTGTTTCCCGCGCTCACCGGGCACTTCCAATCGAGTTCTGATAAAACGCGCTTTATGGATTTGGTTGCTGGGATCACTTCCACGCAGTCTCAAAAAATGGCACTGCATGAACTCGTTAGGAAATGGATCGCCGACAAAGACAACAGTGCACAAGCCGGGGCATGGATCACCCGGCAACCCGAGCCGTTGCAGAACTCGATATTGAACATGGTCTCGACCTACGACATCGAGACATTGCCCGATGGCATTCTGGATCTGTTTGCAGCTCAAGCCGAAAAAAATCCAGAGATTGCCGCCGAGTTCACCCGCACTCACGGCGCGAAATTGATCGAGATGCGAGGGTTCACCGAAGCGCTCCAGTGGGCATCTCAATCGCTTCGAGGAGAGCCCCGGCACCAGGCGATGCAGCATTTGCTGGAAGAAACCGACGCCGTGCCGTTGGATGACTTGGTCGAAGCATTCGATACTCTACCCGGTGGAACATTGCGCGATTCCACAGCAACAGTCATCGCCGGTCGCATGGCCGAACTCGATCCCCCAGGCACCCTGGAATGGATAAACGCTCAAGGCATCATCGGCAGAGCACGGGCAAAGCTCATCGAAAAATGGGCCTACGGGTGGGCAGCGCGTGACAAAGATGCGGTCGTCGAATTCCTCAACACGACCGAACCCACGAGCGACAGTGACATCTTGGTTGAACAAGCCTCCCGCTTCTTCAGTCAGTATAGCAACACTAAAACCGTAGCCTGGATCGAGAAGCTCACCAACGAACACCACGCCGCAACACTAGCGTCGCGCGCGTTTAGAGAGTGGGCAGTCAACGGCAAAGTCGAGGACGTCCACACTGCAGCGGAAACCCTTCAACTCCCCGCAGTAAAAACGGCGGCACTCGCCGCAATTAAGGAAGGACTCGAAGCACGAACAGAAAAAGAGAGGCGCTAGGTAATCTGGGTGTTGGCACGCTTTCACACGTATCAGATCAACAAGAACGTTGATACTACTACACGAACACTGGCAGGCGTGATTAGAGGAATCGCCGAAATTACTGCCGATAACCACGGTGGTATGGTCAAGCAAGGTGCCGTCTCCTTCCGGGATTTATGTATTTTGGGCGGTGGGCCGCGGAGCTATTATCATGTGCTGCGCGGGTAATTGAACGGCGGTTTATTCTGGGAAGCAGGAACAGGAGCATTTCAGGAAGTTAATGCGGGCGGTATATTTAAACCCCCGTCCCTTATTTGAATTCTTAAGTTCCGGCTTTGCAATATCCTTTCTCAAGCGCCTTCCTCAGGATACCGTGATTGCTAATGTCTAAGAAGTCAGATCCAACGTCCGCTCAGGTCAGCTACAGCAGCCACTTCCAGGAGTTGCTGGAGACGCTGAAGCAGGTGAACCGGCCGGGCGATTACTTTTCCAAGGGCGTGGAGGAAACGCCGATGCCGGGCATTCAGGTTAAAAATGGTGAGCTGCTGGCATTTCCGGTTCCTGCGGCCCAGGCTAAGCGGCTGATTGCCTTGGCCGGTGAGAAGGCTCCCTACGGACGTGGCCCGGATACGCTTGTCGACGAATCGATTCGTAAAGTCTGGCAGATCGCGCCGGAGCAGATGAAGATCACGGGCGTCGGCTGGTCGCGCACGCTGGCCACGACCGTCCGCACCGTCGCACAGGATCTAGGCTGCGCGCCGGACTGCGTTGAAATCGAATTCTACAAGCTGCTGATCTACGAGAAGGGCGGCTTTTTCACTGCGCATCGCGATTCCGAAAAGACCGGCGGAATGTTCGGCACGCTGATCGTCGTGTTGCCTTCCGCGCATGAGGGCGGGCAGCTGACAGTTCGTCACGCCGGGCGGGAGACCACTCTCGATATGAGTGCCACTGCGCCATCGGAAGTTCGCTTCGCCGGGTTCTATGCCGACTGCGAACACGAGGTCGCGCCCATTTCCAAAGGCTACCGCATCTGCCTGGTCTACAATCTCGTGCGAACGTCACCTTTAAAGAAAAGGAAGGATTCCGCCGCGACCGATGCCGACTGGTCAGTACCCGATCACCGGCCGACGGTGAGCGCTGTGGCCGGACATCTTCAAAATTGGAGGAAGCAGTATGACAAAGGCGCGCCGCAGAAAATCGTCTACCTGCTCGAGCATCACTACACCGCTGCCGGGTTATCGTTCGCCGACTTGAAGAATGGAGACAGTGCCCTTGGAAGTGTTTTGCGGGATGCTGCCCGGAGCGCAGGCTGCGCATTGCATTTGGGAATAGTCCACATCCACGAGAGCGGCTGGGCGGAGTACGCGGGCGATGGCGGTAGATGGAATGATCTCGAAGACGATTTCGCGCCGGGTGAAGTGTGTGACGCCCAGCAAACCATATCCGACTGGGTGGACACCGAAGATGAGTCAGTGCGTTTTGGCGAGATGCCGCTCGAAGATAACGAGATGCTTCCCCCCGGCGCATTGGATGACGAGGAGCCGGATGAAATTCACTTTTCTGAAGCTTCCGGCAATGCCGGTGTCGACTTCGAGCGCACCTATCTCAGGGCCGCGCTTGTCCTATGGCCGGAGGAAAACTTTGACAGAATCTGCCTCTCGGCAGGGATTCAAGCAAGCGTTGGACGTCTTGGGACGCTCGCCAGCGAGGATTCCGGGGCGTTCGGGAAATTTGCGAAATTTCTCTGTAGCCACTGGAAGGACGAGTCGTACGGAAGTTCGAAAGTAACCATTGCCGAGCCGATTCAATTGATCACAGCTCATGGCGATCCGGCTTTGCTGGCGGAGTGTTTGCGGGAATTGGTGCCCTATCATTACAAAGGCGAACACAATACAGCGATCGCCGAGGCCATCGTCAATCTCGACGACGATGACGCGGAGAAGATCCTCAATGCTATCATGGTTACTTCCGCGCCGAAACTGAGCGCATCCTGCATCGACTTGTGGAATCAGGCAGTCACCCGCAGCAGGGATTCAGGAAAATCTCTCTCCACTGGTGCCGCTGCCCTGATCGATGTATTGGCAAAGGCGGACATGCAGAGCGAGTTTCATATGATCGAGATCAAACGGGCAAATTGGACAGAGAGGAAGCCGGAGAAAGTCAACGCTCTGAAATTTGAAGTGTGCGCAGATTTCCTTACGCTGCTACTGAAGCACTGCAGCTACGAACTTTGCACAAAGGCAGTGGCGACCATGATCGCAAACAAGAACGTGTTCGCCGCTGATACCATTATCGCCCCGGCGGTAGCTGCACTTTGTGCGAATGAAAACGCGTTTCCACAGGATCTGCTTACGCCGCTCTGGCGGCATGCTGTTGGCGTCGTTGCGCTCCGCAGTCCACGGCCACCCGCACCACCCAAGGACTGGCAGCAACCCGCCAACTGGAGCTGCAGTTGCGGAGACTGCGCCTGCCTGCGGCTCTTCGCTGTGAGCCCCAATGATCACATCCTGCGTATGGCACTGGTAGAAGCCCGCCGCATGCACATTCACCGCATCATCGATGACAACGGACTCGACATGACTCACGTCACCGAGCGCAAGGGCAGACCGTACACACTCGTCTGCACCAAGACCGGTGCCGCCTACGAAAAGAAATGTGCCAGCTATGAAGCAGACGTAAGAGTGATGCGGGAACTCGCCAAGGCGGGGCAGAAAATGTCCGGTGAAGAGCATCAGGAAATACTAACAAAGCTCCAAAATGCCATTTCCAGCAGTGGACTTTGATCCGGTTTGCGTCTGTGCGTTACGTTACCACCCTGGTCGCCCGGTGTCGGCATCGTGATCCTCGTCAACGTCATCGGCGGGCTCGGCATCCTTCCGGCCAACCTAATACAGAACGGCGGAAGTTCGTTGAAGAAAATACCGTGATAGGGGTAGGGACGACGCATTGGTTTGCGCCGCCCCTCCCTCCGAACCGTGCGTGCGGCTCTCCCGCACACGGCTCTCCAGTCAGCAAGTTGCTCCTCGTCGGAGACTCATCTGTTCCTCTCGGGCCCGTTCCAGACTGAACAACCCGAGATTTTCGAAGTAGCGATTCGGCCATTTG
>JBNMNB010000185.1:0-16558 GCA_051270635.1 Verrucomicrobiales bacterium
TTGCTGGAGGACGAGATCGAGAAGGAAGATGAGATAGGCAATGCACCAGAGAGAAAGCGCAAGTCCGAACGCTTGGAAGAGGCCAAGGAATCCGGGGCGGGCTACGTGGCGACAATGATGCAACGCTGCACCGTGCGCAGCGTGAAGTTCGTGCGCTGGTTGCGAAATTTCATCTACCGCGACGCGCCCTGGGGCGACGCCCTGGCCCGGCTGGCCAAGATCTACTCGACGAGGTGATCAGAGTTTTCCACACCGTTGGGCCCAAGTAGAACACTTGGCGATTGTCCGGCGACGGTCAACGGGCGGGCGGGCGCCGATGGGCGAAGACATGCGGAGGTAGACCATAGCGCGACCGCCACCCGTTTTTACGATATTCTGGAATATTCCCGCCCTGACATGACGCATGAATCCTTGGCTTCCGACTATATTCCTCAGAGGGCTAAACGACGCCCTGCGATTTTTGCGGGATTGCTCGCGACGGGCTTGGCTTTCATTTTGCCGCGCGCCCTGGCCGAACCAGTGCCGGTGAAATTCAATCGCGACATCCGTCCGCTGCTCTCGGACAACTGATTCGCCTGGCACGGGGCCAGACGAGGAGGCGCGCAAGAGCGAGTTGCGTTCGACGCGGCATCAACGAAATAGAAGAACCCCGCACGATGGATTGGGTCCACTGTCCTTACTACGGCAAGGTCAGCACACCAGGTTGGACCTTGGTCGATCCCAAACCCAAGTCAAACGCTTCAAAGCCATGAATAGAATACTCCTCACTTTCACCGCCGCTCTTTTTAGCGGCATCGCTCAGGCAAAGCCGACTAATATTATCTTTTTCCTCGTCGATGATCTCGCGTGGAGCGACGTCGGTTGCTTTGGCTGCACGTTTCACGAAACGCCTAACATCGATCAATTCGCGAAAGAAGGCGTCAAATTCACCAACGCCTACGCGGCTTGCCACGTATGCTCGCCAACGCGGGCGAGTATCTTGACGGGCAAGTATCCGGCGAGGCTGAATTTGACCGATTGGTTGAAGGGACGGGGCGATTTTCCGTTTCAGCGGTTGAAGAACGCGGTTATCAATCAGCATCTTCCTTACGAAGAAGTCACGATCGCCGAAAGGCTGAAGGAGCTGAATTATGCGACCGGCATCTTCGGGAAGTGGCATCTTGGAAAGAAGCCGTCCGATCCGCCGGCTCATGGATTTGACATTCACCAGCCGGATGTGCCCTCGAACTGGCGCACCTTTCATGGGCCGTTTGGGATGAAGACGTTCGAAAGCAAGGAAGGCGATTACCTGACCGACCGAATCACGGATGAAGCGCTAACCTGGATGGAGGGCAAGAAGGACAAGCCGTTTTTCCTCTACATGTCGCACTTCGCGGTGCATGACCCGATTGAAGGACGGGCGGATTTGGTGGAGAAATATACTAAGAAGCTGGCCGCGATGGAGAAAACGGACTCGCCCGATTTCATCCTGGAAGGCAACCCGGACAGCCCTGACTGTCCCACCAAGGAGGAATTAACCGAGCTGATCAAGACGCCTGAGTTTGCGCGGCACGGCGTGTTACCGCGTGGAACGATCAAGATCCGGCAGAAGCAGGATAACATCGAATTCGCCGCGATGGTGGAGAGTGTCGATCAAAGCCTCGGCCGTATTGTTGCGAAGTTAGAAGAATTGGAGATTGAGGATGACACGATCGTGATCTTCTTCTCAGACAACGGCGGGATGTCTGCGATCAACGTGGGAAATCCCCAAAGGGTCATTGCCGAAGAAGCGATCGATAAGGCCTACTCCACGTCTTGTTTGCCACTACGTGGAGCGAAAGGCTGGCTCTACGAAGGTGGCGTGCGTGTACCGATGATTGTGAAGTGGCCCGGTCAATCGAAAGCGGGCAGCGTGGTCGAGGAGCCCGTGATGAGCACTGATTTTTACCCCACGATTCTGGAGATGATTGGCCACAAAGGCGAGACGCCAGATGGGCAGAGTTTTGTGACCGCGTTAAAGGGAGAGGCGTTCGAGCGAGGGCCGCTTTTCTGGCACTTTCCGCACTATAGCAATCACGGCATGCAAAGTCCGGCGAGTGCGATTCGGGATGGGGACTTCAAGTTGATCGAGTATTTTGAGAACGGCAGCGTGCAGCTTTTCAATCTGCGTGAGGACATTGGCGAACATCGGAATTTGGCATCAGCCAGTCCGGCGAAGGTGGAGGAACTGCAGAAGAAGCTCCACGATTGGCGGAAGAGTGTCGGTGCGAAAATGATGGAGCCGAATCCAGAATACAACGCTGCGGATTATCCTTGGATGAATGCGACTGCCAAATGATCGATCAGATCGCTTCAGCAACCATTTCCTCCTTGATCGCCCTTCCGAGCCCGATCTTAAGTAGAGCCATAAAATTATGAGTCTAGGTAACCCGCCAACAATCAATCCTGGCAACATCCTTCGTGGGTTTTCGCTACTTCCGTTCACCTACTCAATCATCGCGCTCGCCTGCCTCAGCGCAGCCCATGCAAACGACCGTCCCAATATCCTATTCTGTATTTCCGATGATCAATCCTGGGCACACACGGGAGCCAACGGTGATCCTGTCGTAAAAACACCCGCCTTTGATCGTATTGCTCGGGAGGGACTTCGCTTCGACAACAGTTTCTGCGACGCTCCGACCTGCGGCCCGTCACGCAGCGCTATCCTGACAGGCCAACCTATCTGGCGCCTGGAAGAGGCTGGAAATATCCACAGCACACTGCCAGCGAAATTCGCGACCTACACCGAGCTTCTTCAGGAATCCGGTTACACCGTTGGCTACACCGGCAAGGGATGGAGTCCGGGCAGGCTCGAAGCGGGAGGTCGAACCGTAAACCCAGCGGGCGCGAATTTTGATAAGAGGAAACTCACGCCTCCCTTTAAAGCCATGCGCAATACCGACTATGCAGGCAATTTCGAAAGCTTTCTCGACACCTTACCCGATGAAGCACCGTTTTGCTTTTGGTTAGGCACTTCTGAGCCACATCGGGCTTATGAAGCTGGTGCCGGAAAGAAGACCGGGAAAGACCCTTCGCTGGTAGACGTGCCCCCCATTTTTCCCGACAACGAAATCGTCCGAAGCGATTTGCTCGACTACTTCGTCGAGGTCGAGCACTTCGACGGAATGGTAGACAGAGCCATCGCAATGCTAGCGAGCATCGGACAACTCGACAACACTCTCATCGTTGTCACCAGCGATCACGGCATGCCCTTTCCCCGTGCCAAGGCCAGTCTCTACGATGCCGGTTCGCGAGTCCCCTTAGCGATCCGTTGGCCAGAGGGAATCGCGAACGCTGGTCGCGTTGTGAATGCCTTTGTCAATCTCAGCGATTTGGCTCCGTCCTTTCTCGAAGCGGCCGGCCTGACTCCGCCTGAAATGATGACGGCTAAGAGTTTGCTACACATCTTCCGCGATGAAAACGCCTCGGGCAGAGGCGCTGCCTATATCGCGATGGAACGTCACGATGGATGCCGAGCCGGCGGTAAAGGTTATCCCTGCCGCGCCATCCGCACGGCAGACTATCTTTACATTCACAATTTCGAACCATCGCGCTGGCCTTCGGGGTCGCCCGATCCAAAAGTCTGCGCTCGCTCCATCCCCTACGGAGAGATCGACACCTCACCAACCAAAACGTTTCTCATGGAGAACCGTGATCAACACGGTGTCGCCGAACTAGCGGAACTCTCCTTCGGAAAACGGCCCGGTGAAGAGCTCTACGATCTCAAATCCGATCCGCACCAAATGGTAAATATCGCGGGTGCTACTGCGATGGCGAAAATACAGAACACCCTTCGCCAACAACTCTTCAATCATCTGGAAAAGACCCGTGATCCCCGCGTTGTCGGCGGGGCAGTGGATTGGGACTATTATCCCTACTACGGGAAGACAAGCACGGAAGGTTGGGCCGTTGATGAGAAGCCAAAAGATGGAAAATAAAGAAAGGGGATCTTTGAATCATTAAACCGCAGATGTCGCAGATGAACGCAGATGAAGAAATGGATTTGAGATTTCAATCGGGGTTGCACTCGAAAGGAGGCTGCTTTCAGGTTCAGCTCTATTATCTTATCGACTTCCAAAGTCGTCTGCGGCTCACTTGCCCCCCCCTCTTTCCAGGCTCCGCCCGCCCATGAAACCACCCCTGGAAATCAAAGTTCCTACCAATTTACCAATAATGATCTGAGAAACAAGTGACTGGCACGGACCTTGTGCCGATTTTGGGGAATGTTTTCAGCTTGCCTTCTACCAGAACCGCGCGCGTATCCTGTCGCTGACAAATACGGCGTGGTTCTTCAGCGGACTACTCTTTTTAAAGGATTGGCGTGTCAAATTTGATTGAGTGGGCAAGCAGGCATATTTCCCGACGATGCTATCCCAGGTTCCTCAGCGCATCGGTCAAGCCGTTCGATGAGCCCGAATTTGAGGCTTCGTATGCTTCTCCAACGCGAGCTGCGGACCAATCGTTGTTACTGAACCCGCTCAATCCCCTCCTGGCTCCGCCTCCCCTTGAAGCCACCGTCCCGCGCTCCGGCTAATGATTCTTTTTGCATCGCATCGCATTTCCTGTCATGATCAAGCAAACAGAAACCCCCGACGCATACGGAAAAGCCAAAGCGATGAAAAAGCACTGCAAGATCTTATCCTTTATCACCGGTGTGCTGCTGCTGACGCCCATGGCCGCCACGGCCGCGCCCATCCCTGGATTGTTTAACACTGGTGTCGATGCCGATGGCAATCTTCTGCCAGGAGATGGAGCGGTAGATCCTCATTACGAACTCATCGACAGCGGGGATGAACGATTTCCGGGGCCGGACGCCGTCACTTTGGCGGCGGGATTCCCGGTCGGACCGTGGATCGCCGAAGGACCGGACTCCCGGTGGATTGCACCTCAAGCCGCCTCGGCCAACGGCGAGCCGGGAACCTACACCTACCGCACGACGTTCGATCTCACCGGTTTTGACTCGGAGAGCGCTCGTATCACCGGTGAGTTGTCGGGTGACGATAACGCGATTGATGTAATCATCAACGGTTTCAGCACCGGGCAAACCGGCGTTGGGTTTAGCGGATTCGCGCCCTTCACGATCGACACTGATTTTGTCGAGGGAGTCAACGAAATCGAGTTCATTGTAAGCAATGGCGGTGAGGCTGAAAACCCGACTGGTTTGCGGGTGAAACTTATTGGAACCGTCGAGGTCGCGGGTGAAGTGCCCAGCATCCTGACTCAGCCGTTGGATCAAAATGTTCTTCTTGGGGAGCCGTTCACCTTGAAGGTGGTGGCGGACGGTGAGGCTCCGCTGGCTTTCCAGTGGCAACAAGATGGAGTGGACCTCCCGGGTGAGACCGCCGACACCCTGGAGATTTTTTCCTCCGTCGCTTCCAACGCGGGCGAATACACCATGGTCGTAAGCAACGCCAACGGCACCGCCACCAGCGATCCTGCCAGGGTTTTGATCCTCGAGGAAGTTCCGGGCTTGATGTTCAACACCGGGGTCGATGACGATGGAGAACTTCTCTTCGACGATGACATCGATCCTCATTACCAAATCGCTGTCAATCCTGATTCGGAGTCGCCGGACGCGGTTGTCCAGAACACGGTTGGCTTTCCAATTGGAGACGGGCCATGGCTTGCCCCAGGTCCGGATTCCAATTGGATAGGGCCTACGTTTAACACCAACGGTGAACCTGGTGATTACACCTTCCGCACCACCTTAGATCTGAGTGGATTTGATCCCACCACCGCCTTTGTGGAAGGCCAGTGGTCGACCGACAACAGCGGTGTCGATATCGTGGTCAATGGAATCTCGACGGGCGAGACCGGCCCCGGGTTTAATACTTATGGTGCATTCAATATCTCGCCCGGCAATTTCACCTCCGGTACTAACACCATTGACTTCATTGTCAACAATGCAGGGAATACCCCAAATCCCATTGGACTCCGCATTGACGCGATTCGTCTTGCTGCGGCTCCCGGTGGCGTCGCCGGCACCCCGACCATTGTTAGCCAACCCGAGAGCCAGGCGGTCAAGGTGACCGCATCTGCGACTCTCCTGGTTCTGGCGGACGGCACCCAGCCGTTGACCTATCAATGGCGGTTTCAAGGAGCGGATCTCGGAGGAGCTGTCGGAAATGAGCTTACCCTCTTCAATTTCGGCGAAGCCAACGTCGGCGATTACGACGTGATTGTGACCAACGAACTCGGCAACATCACCAGCGACACGGCGACACTGACGATTCTTCCGCAGCCGCCGGTGATTACCATGCAGCCTCAAGACTTGACGGGTGTGATCGGTGAGGAGGTGACCATCTCGGTGGTGGTTGACGGACTGCAGCCGATGACATTTCTGTGGCGGCGCAATGGCGAGGAATTCGGGGGACCGAATTCACCCGATCTGGTTCTCCCCAACGTCGGCGTTGATGACGCGGCAGATTACGAAGTGATGATTACCAACACCGATGGCGAAACAACCACCGAGGTCGCAACCCTGACTCTAGGCAGCCTGGTGCCGGGCGTCTTCAGTACCGGCGTCGATGACAACGGCGAGCAACTTTTCGAATTGGATGTCGATCCCCATTACCAACTAACCGTGAATGCCGACAGCGAATCTTCAGACGCACTGGTGATGACCGGGATTCCCAGTCCGCCATGGGTCGAGCAGGGCCCGGACTCCGAATTCCCGGATTCCCAGTGGATCGGCCCCATCGATAACACTAACGGAGCGGAGGGTGATTACATCTACCGCATGTCGTTCGATCTGACCGGCTTCGATCCCGCCACCGTCGTGCTCACCGGCAGTTGGGCGACCGACAACACAGGTCCCGACATGCTGCTCAATGGAGTCAGCACCGGCCTGAGCAATGCAGGCAACTTTGACAGCTTCACCCCATTCACGATCAACAGTGGATTTGTCGATGGAGGCAACGTTCTCGAGTTTGTCGTCAACAATGCGGGTAATGCGGCCAATCCGACTGGCCTGCGCATCGACAACCTGCGCGCGGTTGGCACCGCCGTGGACGTTCCAATCTTTCAAGTCACGGAGGTGGAATACGATTCTGACTTAAAAACCGTTAAACTGACATGGAACTCGGTGAAAGATGCCTCTTATTCAATCTTCTTCTCGACGAACCTTGTTTCTTTCGAAGAACTCACCGATGGCGTGACCAGCGAGGGAAGCTTCACCAGCTTCACCGATGACACTCTCCCCGGAAACAATTCCTTTCTCTATTATCAGGTGAGATTAGATCAGTAACGGATTCCTGTGCGTTGGGAAATTGCGCAACGCATTGCAGTGGATATGTGAGATCGGCGAGAGAAAGCGGAGAATCGGAGACCTGTGAACAGGAGAGACTCCAGCAGGCCGCCAGTTAAGTTTCGACCAATTCAATACCCTCTCGACCGTAGCGCTTTCCTTTTATCATTTTGCGACGTAGGCGGCAGCATGTTCCGAGGACTTGCTGTCGCCGGATTCGATTGCGGCATGCAGCGCTCGATCGACGATTTTCGCCATGCGTGAGGCGTCGCTACCGACGAGACGCCGTTCCCCCTTGGCTCCTCGGACTCGGACAGGCATTGAAAGTGACACAGGAATCCCGCCTGTGTGGGCAGATCACTGCGCATCTTAACCGCGCCCACCTTCGAAGAGATCACGGATTTCTGCACTAGACATGACATTCCCCCTCCCGGCGAATGAGGCTGAGCGGCTGCAGACCTTGCACCGATATCAAATTCTCGACACGGAAGCAGAAGAGGCGTTTGACGAGTTGACTCGTTTGGCGGCGATCATCTGCGACTCTCCGATTTCGGTGACCTCGTTGGTCGACGAAAAGCGCCAGTGGTTCAAGTCGAAGTTCGGCATCGACGCGGACGAGACACCGAGGGAGTGGGCATTCTGCACCCACGCGATCATGAATCCAAAGCCAATGGTGGTTCCTGATGCGACGCGAGACTCCCGGTTCGCGGAGAACCCGCTGGTGGTGGGTGATCCACACATCCGTTTCTACGCGGGAGCTCCACTAAAATCGCTCAATGGAACCAACCTGGGAACGCTGTGTGTCATCGACAAGGCCCCACGCGAACTCACGGATGAACAGCGAACTGCTCTTGAATTGCTGAGCCGTCAAGTGGTTGTTCAGCTAGAGCTGCGGTTGAGTAACATCTCCCTTCGCGACACAAATACTCAGCTCATGCAAACGCGGGAGGCTTTAGAAAAAGCCAAGGAGACCGCAGAAAGCGCGACGCGCACCAAAAGTGAATTTCTTGCCAATATGAGCCACGAAATTCGGACGCCGATGAATGGCGTCATTGGGATGATCGAGCTGCTGCAAGTAACCGGACTGACATCCGAACAAAAGGATTGTGTCGATACCATCCGCTCAAGCGGCGAGATCTTGCTGCAAGTCATCGACGACGTCCTGGACTTCTCGAAGGTTGAGTCCGGGCGCATCGATCTGGAGTGTGTACCCTTCGAATTAAGACACTGCATTCATTCAACGCTCCGGATTCTGGAATCAATTGCCGATCGGAAATCGCTTCGACTCTCTGCGGAAATTAGCGACGAGGTGCCGAACACGGTTATCGGCGACTCCACCCGCTTGCGCCAGATCCTGATGAATCTGGTCTCCAATGCGATTAAGTTTACCGAGAAAGGTGAAGTGAAGATCATGGTCGAACCGCAGACCGGCGATGCTGGTGACGCCGTCTCTTTCACCGTAAAGGATACGGGGATTGGAATTTCGGAGGAAGGCCAAAACAGGCTTTTCCGATCGTTCAGCCAAGTCGATGCTTCAACAACCCGTAAGTATGGCGGAACGGGCTTAGGCCTGGCGATTTGCAAGGGCTTGGTCGAGGCCATGGGAGGAACCATTGGAGTAAAGAGCCAATTTGGAAAGGGCACCTCTCTCTACTTTACGATTCCCCTAAGGTCCAGCGGGTGTTGAAGCGATTGACAGGTTGGAACAATCAGGTGTGGCGCCAGGGAGAAACGAATCCCCACCGAAACCCTTGCGAATACTATTGGCAGAAGACAACTTGGTAAACCAGAAGGTCGCCACGCTCACCTTGTCCAGACTAGGTCACACCGCTGAGATCGCGGTCGACGGGCGGGAGGCTGTCGAAGCCGTGAGGGATAACGACTATGATCTCATCTTCATGGACATGCAGATGCCGCGACTGGCCGGATCGGCCGCTACGAAGGAAATTCGAAAGATCCGGTACGGATCGCTTCGCCCTTACATCGTCGCGATGACAGCCAGCGCCAGAGAGGAAGATAAGATTGCGTGTCTAGAGGCGGGAATGAATGATTTCATCACCAAACCACTTAGTGAATCGCGGTTGAAGGAATTGTTTCGGACTTTCGCTGAGAACTCCGAAGCGGCGAACGAAACCCGTGAAGAGATTCTGACGTCTTAGATAGGCAGGCAGTGGAATACGAATCACAGCCGGGCCCGAAGCGAGGCCTCTGTCGAACGAAAATGGTCAATCGTCTCTTGAGCCCATCCGTCTTCGAGAACGGACAAATCACCTGACATTCCAATTTCTTCGAAATCACCCATTTTTATGCTGAACGAAGCCAGTCCGAATGCTGAGAAAGAACCTTTGAGTTGGTGTGCTCCAGCGGCGAACTCGCTGGCTCCTCCATTCTTAGACAACGCGTTCAGGTTCTCCAGTTGCGCGGGAACTTCCGCACAAAAATCATCGAATATCTCTACGGCCTCCTGGCCAGCAGACATGATCGAATCGAAATGCTCGAAGTCGACCTCTCCATCGAAATCACCCGCGTCTGCATCGCCATCTGTCACGCTGTCGAGATTCCCGAGACCCTCACGCAGCATCGCCAGAGTGAGGGGCTTCGGTAGGAAGCCCGACATCCCTGCAGCAAAACACCTCTCCCGGTCGGACTCAAATGCGTTCGCAGTCACGGCGATGATTGGCGGAACATTCGGAAACTCGTCGAGTAGACGAGTGGTTGCCTCAATGCCGTCCATTTCCGGCATAGCAACGTCCATAAAGATGCAGTCGAACTCTTTTCCGGTCCTCATGATGTCGAGGGCTTCCCGGCCATTCCATGCCGTCTCACAGGTGTGCCCCAGTTTCCCGAGCAGTTGCCGGGCGATCCTCTCATTCGTCGGATTATCTTCAGCGAGGAGTATGTGCATAGAGAGTAGAGATCAGCGAATCAATAATATGGGAGGCGTAAAGTATCCGAAAAGCCTTCAAGCTCAAACAAACAGCGCCTGCTTTCCGTACGAGTCTTCCGGAGAAGCGCGGTTTACTTTGACAAAACCACAACAGCGGAGACCCCTTGCCTGACAAAAAAGACATCGATAGGTGGCAGCAACGCTTCGAGCGGGAGCGAAAGGCTCGCAGAGAGGCTGAGCGTACTCTGGAGGAAAAGAGTTCCGAACTCTTTCGGGCGAGCAATGATATCTCCCGGCTCACCCACGACCTTGAGGAGGGGATCGAGCAGCGAACCCATGAAATTGCGACGAATGAGGAAGCGTTTTCCCAGCTCAGTCGCACTTTTCTCTCTCTGGGAAGCGATTTTGACACGAATGTCGGCCTGCTAACGGCCACCTGTGGGGAGCTGTTGAATCCCGCATTCGCGGCCTATCATAGATTGCAAGGTGGCCTGCTTTGTGCAGTTGGCGGTTGGCGCACAGCCGAGGGCTTCAGTCCGGCGTGCCGGCCTCTCGGTCATCTTGGACAAAAAGTCATCGATCGTGGTGACAGCGCCGGTACCGTGATCGTTGAAAATTTGCAGACTAGCCCTTATGTCAAAACGGATCACACCATTGCTGCGTACGATATTGAATCTTTCGCCGGCCACGCCGTTGTTTGTAAAGGCAAACTAGCTGGTTCCCTTTGTTTGTATTATCGGGACGAAGTTGAACTCACCGAGCTTCAAAAAACTATCCTGGGCATGCTGGCGACGGCGCTTGGCGTGGAGGAAGTCCGAAAGTGCGTAGAAGAGGAGACTCGCGAAAAGGAAACGAAATACACAAGGGTATTCGAGAATTCGATGGACGGAATCGTGATTCACGACGTTGACGGCAACATCATCGAGGTCAATCACGAGATGGAGACTGGTTCTTTCCGCTTCGAATCAGTCCTACAGCGGGTCGATGGCGGGACTTTTCCGGTCGAAATCTCATCAACGTGCTTCCCTTTGGGCGAGCGCGTACTGATTCAGGAAATCGTTCGCGATGTCACTAAGCGTCGTGAAGCGGAAGATGCGAACCGGAGAAATCAAGAGGCCCTGCGTGGGCTCTACGAAATTACCTCCGGCCAGCATTTGGATCTACACGCCAAGATTGCGGCATTCCTCGAAATGGGCTGTAAACACTTCGATTTACCCATCGGCATTCTGTCGCAGATTGTAACCGGGAGATACCGGGTATTACAAGTGCATGGTGGCGGGGATGGCATTGCTCAGGGGGACCTGTTCCCGCTGGGCAATACTTACTGCGCGGTCACCGCGGACAAGGTCGAGCCGATCAGCTTCGTTCATGCGGGGAAAACGGATTGGGAGACCCATCCCGCTTACCAAAGTTACGGACTGGAAGCCTACCTGGGCGTTCGAGTCAATGTTGAGGGAACTTGTTTTGGAACCCTCAATTTCTCGAGCCCCAAGCCCCGCCGCATCGATTTTTCCGATGCCGACCTCAGAGTCGTCCAGCTCATGGCAGAATGGATCGGGTCAGAACTGGAAAGAGAACGTGCCCATGAACAACTGCGCGCCGCCAAGGAGGAAGCCGAAAAGGCCAATGACGCAAAGTCACTTTCCCTCGCCAACATGAGTCATGAAATCAGGACCCCGATGAACGGCATCATAGGAGTCGCCGATTTATTAACGACCTCGAATCTCGATGAGAAACAGAAAGAGCTGCTCGATATCATTCGCACGAGTGGTGACAGTTTACTCGAAATCATCAATGACATTCTGGATCTTTCGAAAATAGAATCCGGGAAGTTTGAACTCAAAGAAGCGCCGTTCTCGCTCTACGACTGCGTGGAGCGTGCGATTCGACAGAACGCCGCAACGGCCTCTTGCAAGGGTATCGAAATCGCCTGCCTGGTTGAGCCAGACGTCGATGATGGAGTGCACGGTGATTCGGTGCGCCTCGGGCAGATTCTTGTGAATCTGTTGAGCAATTCGGTCAAGTTCACAGACGAGGGAGAGGTCGTTCTTCACGTTCGCCGACAAGAAATGAACTCCCCCGAGTCGCAGTCGCTGATTTTCGAAGTCACCGATACGGGGATTGGCATCTCAAAAGTGGATCAAGGGATACTTTTTGAGAACTTCACTCAGGTAGATCCCTCGCCGACCCGGCGATTCGGGGGCACGGGGTTAGGTTTGGCCATCTGCCGGAGACTTTGCAACCTCATGGGTGGGGATATCGAGGTAGAGAGCACGCCCGGGGTAGGCTCTACCTTTCGCGTTAGCCTTGAATTTCGCGGCGCGCCTTCCGAAGCGATGAGGAGTCTGTCCTTCGATCCGGTACACAGTGAGAAACGAGTGGTTGTTGTGGATCACAACAAGACGAGCCGAAGGATTTTAGCGCAGCAATGCCGATGGTTGAAGATGGAGGCAGTGGAATTTGCCAGTGCCGAGAAATTTCTCGAATACATGAAGTTATCAGGGGACCGGGTAGACCTGGCATTGATGGGTCACGAACTGCCGGAAATGGGCGGCATCGAGCTGGGGCGCCGGGTGCGCTCCGACTATGGCACTGCAGCCCCAAAAATGGTGCTGGTTACCCCTGTCGGCACACACCCTCCCTCGCAAGATGAGCAGGACGGGCCGTTTGAAGATCAATTGTACAAACCTGTCTTTCAGCGCCAATTGCGAAACGCCGTACTTTCAGCTTTTCGCTGCTCTTCGAAGCCACTGGTGAAAAAATGCTCGAACAACATCGAAGGTGATGTAAAGCCGCTTCGGATCCTTGTGGCGGAGGACAACCCCATCAATCTTCGAGTGATCACAATGATGCTGCGTAGCCTGAGGCACGAAAGCGAATCCGTCCGCGACGGCTTCGAAGTGCTTGAAAAGCTCGGTAACGATCCAGGAAATTTCGACGTAATCCTTATGGACATTCAGATGCCAAAGCTCAATGGCGTCGAGACCACTCTGAAAATATGTTCGGAGTGGCCTGATCGAGATCAGCGACCGCTGGTGATCGCTATGATTGCTGACGCCGTCAAGGGAGACCGGGAGAGATTATCCAAGGCAGGTATCGACGACTATCTAAGCAAACCGCTTCGGCTGCCCGAATTCCAACAATCACTCCAGCGATTGCAACTCACACCTGCGGCAAGTTAACTGCCGCGCGTTCCTATGGGTTAGCTGATAGAGAAAATACGAGGATTGGGATTCGAACCCATGAGCATCTCCGCTTTTTCGAAAGTATAGCAGAATTTCTTTATTTGTTGGGTAGCGTGACATCGGCGAAGTATTAGCAAAACGGACAGATGGCGGGCGGTTGCGAGTCTCTCCTGAGTGATTCCTGCGATTTGTTGCGCAGTTGTTTGCCAGGCAACCGTTCGCAATTTCGATGACTTCGGAGAAGATCGGAAAGCTTCAGTCGGTTGGCAACAGATCAGCTCAGCCTTTGTTTCCCCACGCGTTTGCAAATAGCCTTTCGGCATTCAGCCGGTAAATCTTTTCCACCACACTGCGGGGTAGTGCCAGCCCGCGCACCTTGTCGTCGAGTTGCGGCACCGTGAACTCATCGGCAGTATTGAAATACCGCCAGTCCATCAGCCAGCGTTCTTTCGCGCGGCCGTGTGCAGCCTCGGCAGCGGAGTCCGGCGCAACACTCAGATCAGTCCCGTAGACGATCCGGTCCTGGTATTTTGTTAGAAACTCGATCACCTTGTCGCGGTCGCGGTTTGACTGATACTGTAATTGCCCCATGCGGGCCGCGGTATCGACCGAAGCGTTGGGATATCGATCAAGAAACTTGCCTAGCTCATCAGTGCTCCACTCGATGCTACCGAAGTGTGCCCCGATGAACTGCAACGAGGGATTTTTAGCCACCATGCGATCACGCGCTGACATCTGGTCTTCATAGGTGGGCATCTCTGGATGCTGGAACATGTGGTACTCAGGATGCTCGCGGAAATAGTTTTGATCGTTCTTCACCGTCATGGATTCGAGCGGCAACCAGCAATTTTTCGGCTCACCGAGATGACCAATGACGCGGATACCCTTGTTCGCAAGATGGGCAAAAATCGGATCGAACTTCGGATCGTCGATCATCACAAGGCGCCCGTCCTTGTCGCGGAAGTCCATCCCAATATTCTTCCAAACTTTCACTGCAACGGCTCCCTTGGCGATGGCATCGTCAAGATAAGCGATCGTTCTCTGCACCCATTCGGTATCGTCCCATCCTGCCATGGGAAATGAAACTGCGACAGCGACCCGTTTGGGATGCTCCGTGCGTTGAAAGAACGTTGTCCGATGGCGGAATTCCATCTCAATCCGGCTATTGGAATGAACCGCGATATTAATGAAACGGAAACCATCGCCTTCAGCCAGCCGGACGAATCCAGCATCGCGGGTCTGGATGTGCGCATGCGCGTCGATCTTTGCTACCTTCGAGAAATCCTCCATGGTGAAAGGTTCTGTTGGCTTAGGAATTTCCTCGGCTGTCGCAATCTGTAACAACGCAAAGATCGCGAGTAGCTGGCCAGGAAAAGTAGCGAACCGAATCGGATGCTTCAGGTTAGCCGGGAAAGGAGAAGTGTGATCCATGGAGACATTGTGTCCTTCGAGGGGGACTCAGTGCAATCGAATTCAGTCGGCCAGCTTGACTGCCCACTCGATAGCGAGCCGACGCTCCCAAAAGGGACAAGTATAGCGACGAATATCGAATTATGCGAAATGGGCTAAAATGCGCCTGGCTCTCGAATTCCTTGCGAGCCCAATCGAGCAGGTTCGCGAGCTTCCGACTGTAGCCTGCACTTGCCTCATTCGTCGCATACAGCTAAAACAATTTAATAGGCAGTGTCTTTTACGGATTCACCTCATCTGCGGCAGGATCATTCTCAATTCGCAAATGCAGCTGGAATCCAGAATCATCTTCGAGGAACAAATTGGTGGCACGAACAATTCATTTCAAAGTCAGGTGCTCTGAATTTTGATCAATCTTCATGCGTAAGCCCAGGGTGTACAAAACCGATGTATAAATCGTCATTTGACTATGCGCGGTTCTCATGCAACTTCCCCACTTAGAGACACTTGCCAGGGTGGCGAAATTGGTAGACGCGCTAGATTTAGGATCTAGTGGGCTTTGCCCGTGCAGGTTCGATTCCTGTCCCTGGTATTTTTTTCACTCCTGAAGCCAAAAGGCTGGGCGCGCTGGGAGCAAACATTCGCTCAAGGATGTGCTAGTTTCCCGGAAACTTCCTCAATTGCAGATGGAGCGACGCGTCAATGTCTTCAACATTTTCGGGAATCTCATCTCTGGCGAGTTGATCCCTCAGGCTGACAACGACGAAGGCAGCTCGAGTTTCTTTACGCCCCCAGAAATCGATCCAGTCCGTCAAGGTGCTGACATTCGCTCGAGTTCTTCTCAAATTGAGCGATCGGCGATTTTTCAAGAATACATCAGAGTTCGCGTAAAGGTTTGCGTCGCCCTGCCATGAACTGCTTTCACGAAACGCAGAACGTGTCATCCCTGCCTGCCCGATCACTGTCCCCTTAAATCCAAGAAAGCAATGATCCATGGTGGCGTGCAATTGAATCGGGGCACTGCTACTTATCGCCAGCACTCCACTGCGTCCAGCGAAGAACGAATGCTGCGCGATCCACAGAATATCGCCTTCACAGTTATCGAGGCGCAGCGCATCTAGAACTACAACACCACAATTCCGGTGGGTAAGAATGCGCTGTTGATCTGCAGGAATTTCGCCAACAAAAACTGCCGCCGCACCTGCCGCGTAGAATTCGCAATTGACGGCATTGAACGTCCCAAAGCCACTGAGTTTCACTAATGAATAGCCCTTTGATTCGCTGTCTCTGCCAGCGATACCTGCTGATGTCACACTGGTAAGCCTACAATTCAGCAGAGACAAATCACTGGTAGAAGTGATCAGATTGCCTTCCGAATCATTGACCAGATTCTTTATCACAGCACCTTCTATTACCAATGGTGCATCGGAGGAAATTGCCGCGCTGTTTCCAGCAATCGACAACTCCAACACTGCAGCTGATTGCTGAGTTCCTGCGACGATTCTGAGTGACTTTCCTGTGATCACCAGCGTTTCTTCGAGGAAGATTTTGCTATCCCGGGTCACTTCAATGGTGTCGCCGTCGACTGCATCGCCGATTGCATCGGCAAGCGATGCAAATTTCTGTTCGGCGATGCGAAACGGCCAGTCAACAGTGGAATTCGTTTGCTGTTGATGCAGGGCAGCCCAAACTAACAATGCAACACACGCAGCCGCCACACCAGCCGCCAACAAATTGCGAGACCTCCCTTTTTATGCGGCACAGAGCCTGATGTGCGGGCTAAATCCTCAGCCTCAAGAACCGCCGCCACTT
>JBNMNB010000186.1:0-16426 GCA_051270635.1 Verrucomicrobiales bacterium
CCTGTGAACATTGCAGCAAATGAACGATCAGTCAGCGAAGTCAGATCCGGCCCGACATGCTGGCCGATTCCCTCAAGTTCGTGACAAATCGAGCATTGGGAAGTGAACACATCCTTTCCCAGTAAGGCATTTCCCTGAAGCTGTTCAGCGGCTACCATCAATTCTTTATAATCAGCAACTTCTGAGATCGACGCATTTACAAAAAGCTCAGTCGCGCGCGCGCGGATATTGACCACCGGGTTCTCTGTCAGTCTTTCGCGATCCGAGAGAGTCAATCCGCTCAGTATTGCAGCATCCTTCGCTGCCGCATCGAGCAAGGCAATCGTCCAGTCAGGTTTGGCAAGACAGATAGCCACGAGTGCCCTCCGGGTGGCTGGGCCGAAACTGTTCCATCGCTTCAAGAGTGTGCCCGCGTGATTCTTTGAGCCGAGAACACTAATCGCATTCAGCGCTGCCGACTGAAGCTCTGCTGGGGTATTGAGGGTCAGCATAGACTCGAATTGTGGCAGATGCTGAGTTTGATTCGCTGCCGCCAGCAGGGAAACCGCCCTGGCCCGTGTAGCACTCTCGGCTTGCTCATCGCCTGCGACATTGGCTGCCAAATCGATCACAGGATCGATTCCATTCACCACGCCAGCGATGATCATTTTCTCAACTACTGGAAACGCGTCCTGGCCGATCGCTGCCAGCTTGCCTGCGACGCCCTGCACCAGCTGAGGCAATAGAAAATCTGACGAAACTGCCTTGTTCAAAGTCACTAATTTCTCGAGCACTGGCAGCAGCTCCCTCAAGCGCTCAGGACTCTGGTTCATTAATCCATTCGACAGAGCAGCAGCATGCGGCGTGGCAGAACTCAACGCCGCCGCCTGCATCCATTGGCTATCACCGTGACGGACTAACAGTGACGCCAGGAGGTCACCTGCGACAGAAGAATTGAACTCCCCGAGAGAGGATGCCAGTTGCAATAACACCTGCGGTTCCGATTCTGCAGTTCCCAAGGCGACGAGATCATTGAGCAGGGATTCGCGACCCTCGCAGAGGCGCACGGCGTTACTGCGAACTGGCGCAGCGGGATCATGCAGCGCCTTGCGCAAAATGACATCGCCCAGTTTTTGCAGACCATCCAGCACCGCGAGCGCTTGCAGGCGGGAGGCCGGGCGCGCGCCAGCTTCAGCTAGTTTCTGCAGCGGTTCGACAAATTCAGCGAAATGTTCTGATTGCTGCAGTAGCTGCTGGTGCGCCAGGTCGCGAAGTTCACCATTGCTCGATTCCAAAATACTCACGAGTTCCGCTGAAGATGCCGCAGACAGATTTGGAATTTTTTCCACTGTGGCTCCGCGTTTGACGACTCGGTAGATCCTGCCGCGATCATGGCCGGCCCGGAGCGCCAATTTCTCTTCCCATTCTGGTGGAATCCACTCCGGGTGTTCGATCACGTGGCGGTACATATCGACCACGTAAAGCGCCCCATCGGGGCCGGTGCGAGCTGTCACGGGACGGAACCAGTTGTCGGTAGAGGCCAGAAATTCCATCTGCTGTTCCTCATCCGCGCGACGCGCCTTGAATGTGTAACCATCAGCGGTCAGAACCTGTCGATACACAAGATTGTGCACGGGTTCACAAATGAAAGCATTGCCATAGACGTCGTCCCCCAGCGCATAATCACGGTAAATTCCAGCACCACAGGCAGACGTAATCCGATTTTCTGTATGGTAGTCGTTGAAACGCTCAATAGTCTTGCTGGCGGGATACACTTGCGGATGCACCAGTGGCTCGGTGATCTTGATGTCGGGCGCGGGTGCCGCCACGTGTGGGTTACGGCGCAGATAGTGGTCATGTAAGACGTAGTGCCAGAGAGGATAGGAATTATTGCAGCCAAACCAGTTCCCCCAATCATCTCGAGGTCGACTGAATTGTGTCATGCCAGACTGGGCATCGATCTCTCCTGTGTCCGGTCGAACGCGAATATCGCGACCACTGATATTTGCGGTCTTACCAGTCTTGAGACTACGGACTTCTCCTCCACTATCGCCATTGGCGATATAAATCCAGTTGTCCAGCCCCCATGCCAGTCCGTTCGCCAGATGCTGGGGATTTCCTGTGCGAAATCCATCGAATAGCACCTCGCGCGTGTCACAGAGGCCGTCACCATTGGCATCGCGGGCGAACAGCAAATTCGGCGCGGCCAGCACCAGGACGCCATCTTTCCAAGGCATGACACCACTGGGATACGCCAGATCATCAAGGAACAACGTCGACTTGTCGTAGTAGCCATCGCCGTCCAGATCTTCAAGATAGCGCACACGCCCACACGGCTTTCCTTTGCCATCTTCCCCCTGTGGATAGTCTCCCATCTCCACCACCCACAGCTTGCCATCTGCTCCCCAGGCTAGATCAACTGGGTCTGCTACTAACGGCTCTGCGGCAACCAGTTGCACTTCAAACCTGTCATGCGTGCGCATGGTTTCCAGCGCATCTGCTGCTGCTGTTGGTTGCATGGTCAGGATGGCTTCTGGCTTGGTCAAGGCGGTCGCGAGTTGTGCAAAACTGCGCTGCTCTACCACGGTGTTTTCTCTCACCGTATCCTCATTCTGCACGAACATCCGCCCATCACGAAACCACACACCATTGTTACTTCCATCTTCACAAACGATCATTGGGATCTCCTGCTCTTGGGGAAAATCGCCGCGCGTCCCCGATAGTCCGGCGACTGCCCACCCCGCCTGCATCGATACCCATAAGTGGACACTGTAGCCTTCATGATTGGAAAAAATCACATCGTCGTGCCCATCGCCATTGACGTCAGCGAAGCGCAATCCCGCATCTTTGCCATCGGCAGTGACGATCGACGTGCGATAGGGAAGCGTGAATGGTAGCGGCTCCCACTGATCACTCACTTTGCGAAAAACACCGGGCTCGTCAGGCAATCCGGAAATGCGTTCGCCAACGCCGTCGCCGTCGAGATCCCGCAGCGCGATTCCCGCTAGCGAATCCCCAGAGTCACTCGCATCCATGAATCCATCGCCATCAACATCGGCGACTGTCACGCGGGAATTTTGCGATCCATCTTGCGGATTTCTCAGCGGACTTCCCTTGAGAAAATTCTTATTCAAGCGCTCCAGCGTGTCTCGCATGTTGAGGAATTTCACCTTATTGCCGTGAGCCTTCACTGCGTGATCAATCAGCTCGACGATCTGGTCATTGCGAATCCAGCCATGCGGGTGAAAGACCAGAGTGAAGACGCCCTTTTTGATTACCGTGGCGTCGAGAGCCGCTTTCATATCAGCCACCGTTTCCGGATTGTTCACGCCATGCTGATCTTGCGCCTCCCAATCCGATGGCACGACGCAGGGCAACTGCCAGCAATTTCCGCCGATCACATAAGGATAAGGATAATTCTCAATGTAATTCACGTAGCCACGCAGCTTCGGCACATATTTCGCAAGGCGCCCGCTGCCTTCCCCCATCAACTCTGCGGATAGATCGGGATCATCTGGCGTCATCAAATTGAACACCGATGAGTCGATCTGCAGGAAGTTTCCGGACTCGGTAGTCGCACTGAATATCTCACTAAAGAAGCGCGGGCTGACTGAGTTCATCGAGTCACAGCAGGGCATGCGATAGGCGACTGGCTTCATCCCGGGAATCTCAGCGAGCAAATCGATGCAATCATGCACCGTCTTTTTTGCCTGGGCAAAGTCACCCTTGGCCAGCAACGGACACGGATGGTCGATCGTATGCACTTCGATGCTGAGCCCCTCCTTCAGCCAGGCCTGGATCTGGGGATCTCCAGGATCTACGGTGTTGGTGAATATTGTTAGCGGAGCCCTGCCATCAATTTCTTTCAAGCGATCAAGGATGGGGCGACAAAATGCCTCATACTTCGCAGGCTCGCGCATATCATCGATCGACAATACGACCACTGCTTCTACACCTTCTTCACCGATCCATTGCGGCGTGGTGAGCTTGGGTGATTGCAAATCGGGCCAATAAGGATTGTGATTGGCAGCTTCACCACCTGATGCCGGCAACTCCATCACGAGTGCCAGCCCCGAAATAACAGCAACAAAGAAAAAATCGTTCACGCGCATGGCGTGATCTTAACCATTCTGCGCAAAAAAAGAACCTCCTTTTTCCCGGCGGCTACTCCCTCCAGGATCCTCTGGGCGCCAGCGGTGGCAGGCTATCCATCTTCAATGGCATTTCATCATCCGCCCCACCCCCGACAATTGCTCGTGGGCTTACCATATCGCTCTCATCTTTCATGGGATCAACGGTCAACCAGTCGGGAGCAACAAACGCGGTAATTTCCGCCATCGGTTCAGGTGTTCTATCCTTCGGAAAACGCACCTTTACCTGGGGGAACGAAATCTCAGCAGCCCCCACGCCATGATACGTGATCTTATCCTTCAGGAATTTTCGCAACTCGAGCTCCACCCAACCTTTTTTTGGGGCGTATGCGTACATGCCCAGGTTGCGGTCACGGTTCTGAACCTTAAAGCACGTGTACTTATCTTCCGTAAACTGGTAATTGTAGTAATCGTCCAGCGTTGCGACGACGCGCATTGCCACATCTTTCTCATTCGGCCGTTCTTCCAAAAGTTGCGGCCAGGGAATTTCGTTGTATTCCGCGAAGGCCCCCCAATCAACCAGGCTGCCTTCAGAAGTCATTTCAACTTCAATGGGATACTTTCTCGGCTCTGAGAATCCGGCAGCGAAGAGTGCATTCTTAATCGTCTCGTCTCTAGTCTCTGGACCCAGTGCATCAGCTGAGGGAATCGGGGAATTCTTCATTTCATCCTTCAAACTCAACAACTCATTTCCCGCAGCCAGTTCCAATTCGCCCTTGTCCGCCATCACAGAGCCGTCGACGCCAAATATGCGAATGTGCAGACGACCATCGACCATCGCAATCACGATCGTGTTTCTACCATTGGATAGCAGATCATCCACATTCTCCACAGACTGGAATTCGAGTTGGTAGATTTTGGTTGGATCGAGCTCAACATAGCATCCGAGAAAGAACGGCTCCTCGTAGAGATGAGAACCATAGGCCAACACATCACTGACGGGTAAGGGAGCATCCCAATTCATCGATTTGTCTTTCAACATGAGCTCGGCAACTTTGCCCGGAAAACGCACATACTTCAGACGCTCTCCCTGCGATTTTGCGAGAACGAAATTGCGCGATACTCGTCGGGCGTTGGATAAATGACTGGCCGTATCCAAGTTGACAGCAGCCATGTTGACAGCACCGCTCTCTGATTCACTGCTGTCAATATTGCGATCCGTCTGTGCAATGTAAACCAGCAACAAGACGAAACCGAGCACAAGAGTTCCCACCGCCACGAGCACGCCACCGCGCTCAAACCAACGAATCCGCTTCGTGTTCAGCGAGGCAACTTCCTGCTGTAGTGATGTCGAAAACACACGTCGCTCCTGCTTACTTGCCTCAAACAACTCGACTTCTTCTGCCTCGTTGATCTCCACATCTTCAAGATTGGCCACCTCATGTGCCACACCTGCCACTGAGCGGTCCTTATCGTTTACCCGACCTCGCAGGCGGGTTAACCGTTCTTCACGCGCCAGATCTTCCCGTTCCTTGCGATCTTCCTCATTGCGATGGCGTGAAGCCAGGTCCACAAATTCCAGCGACTCCCCGCGGACTGCATCAGCATCAGGATCCTTGCCCGCTCGCTGCGGCAGCTTTCTGATTCTTCGACTCTTCATCGTGTTGGCAAAAAATTATGGGAATTTTGAGCGTATCCGCCCCCTGTTGTCCGAGACTATTCGTGCGCCGCATGAAAAGCAATCTCAAGTCCAAGAAGGAACGGAAGGATCTGTGCCGATGACACGTTGATTCAAAATCAATCTTCCCTCCCCTTTAACTTTATGTCCGCACGGTTCCGGTCGACCACGATCGTCGCTCACCTCCCTGCAGGGCACTGAGCATTCCCGCGATGATGACAAAGCCTCCTGTATAGTGCGGCCTGCGCAGGTAGCGAAATTTTGCTGCCATGCCCAGAAAGATCAGCCAATGTGCCAGATTCTTTGGCTGGGTTAAAATTCGTTCAAGGAATGAATGGGCGTAGGCGAAACTCAGAACGATGGCAATGGCAAGGAACATGAATCCTGCCCAGGAATTTCGGTAAGTGATGGCATTCTCCAAACACCAGAGAAACGTAATTAAACAGAACAAGGCCCAGGAAATAAATCCCAGCAGTCCGTTCTCTGAAGCAATCAACCAATAGAGGCTTTCAGTCTGGGGATTGAAGCGGAAGAAATACGGATTCGCCGGGCTCTTGTCTCCCCTCGATGACCAGCGTTCGAGAATTACAGTGTATTTTGGATATGGTCGACTGTTCACGATTGCCGAATTATTCCACCCCACTCCGGCTATCGGATGATCGTCGAACATCGCCCGCGACATCACATTGAGCACTTTTCGCAGATCTTTGTTTTCGTCGGTATCGTTGGTGTTCACCACTCGCTGATAAATCGTATCGAACGCCTTCACACTAACAACTGCAGCACCGAAGCAGAGCGCACCGACAATGATAAGCCGTTTCACACTCACGCCACGCAAGAGCGAAAGCATTACAATCACCGTCGCACCGACGCCAACAATCGCCAGCGATGTGCGCGTCACTGTCAGCACGATAATAATGACTCCCGCCCCAGCTCCCACCAGGTAGAGTATAGATTGCTTCCACGATGCCTTCCCTGACAGCGCAGCTGCCAACAGTGGGAGCGCACAAAAATAACTCCACATGGCCAGTGGATTCGAGTGCTCAAAACCTCCATGCACCCGATAGAGCCCTTCCACATAGCGTTGTTTCAAAACGAATATCAATTGGCCGATCAGGCACAATGCGAAGGCGCCCATGAGAAGTTCGATGTCCTTCTCCTCCTTAAAAAAGAAATACGCGGCAGCGAGAACCGTTCCGCCTTTCAGAAATTTCCACAGGCACATCCACACCAGCACATCCTCTTCCGCATTGATCACCGACACAAAGCTGAGACCGCAGTAGAGTAGGTAGAAGAACAGGCCTGCGGGCATCAATTTGATTTGCTTCAAATCCGACATCAAACAGCCGATTATCAACGCTACCGCCACAACCTCCATTAGCGAAAACTCGAATCCTCGCGGCAATCCTCGGTAGCCATCCCAGACATGGAGCGAAGTCGTGTAAAGTGTTGGAGCAAGCGCCACCAGAACTACCATCGTCACGAACAATGCACACTGCACCTTGCGACTAAATGCTGCCAGCAGACCAAGCAGAGGCGTCACCACGAAATATAGAATTCCGATGAACAGGTACTCAGAGAATTGATCTGGAAGAACGGTATAGTGCACCATACTAAACTTGGAAATTATAATTTACTCACTCGTGATACCTTTTGCAATAGTGATTTCTAAAAATTAGAATAATCATAACCGTAACTTTTCCTGATAGTTACCGTTCGTTAAAGAATGCGTATCCCTTGATTGCCATAGCGGGTGTGTCACGATAGAGCTTCGAGCGATGCGTCGTCTCGGAACGGTCTTGAAAGTGAGCTTTGTGCGGTTTTTCTCCGTAGCAGGGAGCGACCATGCGGCGGCGTTCGCATTTTACGCATTCTTCAGTCTGTTCCCCGTTCTGCTCCTGTTGGTCAGCGGTGCATCACTTTTCGTCGAACGAGACGAGGCTGAAAAAACGATCATCGAATCCATCCAACCCTATCTGCCCATTGAGGAAAAGCACAAGGAAGACCTGGCGGAAAAATTTGGGGAATTCGTAGACAATCCAGCTCCTGTCCGATTCATTGGTATTCTCAGCCTCCTGTGGGCAGGCATCCGTTTTTTCAAATCACTGGTGCACGTGCAGAATCTGATCTGGCGATGTCGCGAAATCCCGTGGTGGCACACGCCGGTCAAGTCCGCCACCATGCTGATCACTCTTTCCAGCGCTCTCATCCTGGGAATTGGCGCTCCTGTCATGCTCCAGACGATCCATAGCCTGCCACTGGTGCAGGCCGACTGGCTGGATGCGCCATTCGAATTCGGAGAATCGATGATTCCTCCACTGGTTCTCTTCTACGGACTATTCCTGTTCTACAAGTTGAGCCCGCAAACCTCGGTCTTTACCCGAGATGTCTGGCTGCCAGCACTCCTGGCCGCTGTGCTTCTGACACTAGCTCGCAAAAGCCTGCTCGTCCTCGTGCAGATGACCATCGATCAGCTGGGAGTCTATCAGTCCATCGGAATGATCATTGCCTTGCTATGGAGCATGTACCTGTCCGGTCAGATTATCATCTGGGGCGGATGCCTCGGTGCAGCCATCCATGAAACGCGCCCCGCAGAGGACGATCCCGATTCCTTGATCTAACAATACCAGAACTTTTATGAGCCGTCATCCAGACGAAGACATTCACCCAGTAGGCAGCGAGCTTTATTTCCTTCCCGTGCACACCCGCATGCCGCTCAAATTTGGTGGCGAGACCGTGGAGTATGTCACTTGCGCGCGCTGCCGAATTACGGTGCAGGATGGAGATGGTCGCACCGCTCACGGCTGGGGGGAAACTCCGCTAAGCGTTACCTGGGTATGGCCCAGCACGCGTTCTTATGACGAACGCCATGCCTCGCTGCAAACGTTTTGCCGCTCGCTGGCCGACGCGTGGGCCAGTTTCCCCACCACCGGTCACGCCATCGAGGTCGGCCACGTATTCATCACCGAGCGACTTCACCCATTGCTCGATCAACACAATGCCCGAGCCGAAAAAGACGGAAATGAGCCCATGCCATGGCTGGCGGCCCTCGTTTGCTGCTCAGCCTTTGACATCGCTCTGCACGATGCCTACGGCAATCTCCACGGAGTCGACATCTACAACACTTACAATGCCGACTGGATGAGTCGATCGCTGAGCGAGTTCCTCATTCCAGCAGAAGGAACGACTGTTTCCTTCGATGAATCCTATCCTGAAGATTTCTTTACAACCAATGTGCAGACGTCACTGCCCGCCTGGCATCTGGTGGGAGGCGTCGACCCGCTCGATCAAGACGAACTCACTGGCACTGAACCGGACGACGATTTTCCCGTTGTTCTCAGCGACTGGATCCAACGCGATGGCCTGAAATGTCTCAAAATAAAATTACGCGGCAACGATGCTTCATGGGATTACGACCGACTGATCAAAACCGGCGGGATTGCCCTGGAAAATTCCTGTGATTGGCTGACCGCAGATTTCAATTGCATGGTAACCGATCCCAGCTACGTGAACACATTGTTAGACCGACTGCGTGATGAACATCCGCGCCTCTATGGCATGTTGCTCTATGTCGAACAACCCTTCCCCTATGAGCTGTCGGAGCATCCGATCGATGTCCACAGCGTCAGCGCTCGCAAGCCATTGTTTCTGGATGAAAGTGCACACGACTGGCAACAAGTGCGTCATGGTAGAGCACTGGGCTGGAATGGAGTGGCACTGAAGACCTGCAAAACGCAGACTGGCGCACTACTCAGCGCCTGCTGGGCACGCGCGCATGGCATGGAACTCATGGTGCAGGATCTCACCAATCCCATGCTTGCCCAGATTCCTCATGTCCGGCTCGCGGCGCACATCGGCACGATCAAGGGAGTGGAAACGAACGGCATGCAATTCTATCCCGAGGCCTCCGCATGCGAAGCCAAAGTGCATCCTGGCCTCTACCGCCGACGCAATGGAAAACTCGATCTCTCTACCATCAGTGGCAGCGGCTTCGGCTACCGACTCGATGAAATTCACCGCGATCTGCCAGCAGCAGCGCATCGCGCGGGTAAACAATGAATATGTGCCATGTTTGATGCCCCATTCAAAACAGGCTCCGCGGCCCATTTCATCAGCCTGGCAGCCTGCGCTCTGGGAGTCATCGCCTACGCCTGGTTGGCCCGTCAGCATCGCGTTGGTCAGCATCCCTGGTTACCGAAAGTCCTCGCGACGGCATGCATCCTTGCATGGATCATCAACACGACCACGGCACTGTTTTCGAAAGATTTCACCTGGGAATCCAGCCTTCCGCTCTACTATTGCAATTGGGCGAATCTTCTCGGTGCGGCAGCCGCCCTCACGCGTAGCCGCATCGTCGATGCCCTTCTCTACTACTGGGCATGCGGTCTCACCGTGTGGGCATTTGTCACTCCAACGCTGGAATATGGGCCAGGCCATGTCGGATTCTGGATCTTCTGGGGATACCACCTTTGCATTGCCCTGGCCGTCTGCCATTTGTTGATTGCTGATCGATTCCGACCGCAACTGAACGACTGGCTGAAGGCTTCTGCCATCACGGTTCTCTACGGACTCATCCTTGTTCCCATAAACCTACATTGGGAATGGAACTACGCATTTCTCGGACAGACAAAACCGGAAGCCCCGACACCCATCGATGCACTGGGCACATGGCCGCTCCGACTTGTATGGCTGGCACTCCTCGCCGTCGCCGTTTTTTTTCTACTGACGCTACCGTGGATACTCCATCAGAAATTACAGGATAAACGCGACACCAGCAGCGGAAATTCGTGATCTACAGGCTTTTCGAATGCAAAATGCGCACTAATCTGCGGCTATGGCAACGCCCATCACAACTTCCGCCACAACATCTGCATTTCGCATCGGCCTGATCCAGATCGCCTGCAGCAGCGATATCTCAGACAATACCGCCCGCACTATCAGTCGCGTGCGCGAAGCAGCAGCCAGTGGTGCACAGGTCATCTGCCTGCAGGAATTGTTCTACTCGCATTACCTCTGCCAGGAAGAAAATCCAGACGTGTTCGATCTTGCAATCGAAATCCCAGGCACACTCACCGATACATTTTGTACACTGGCTGCAGAGCTGGAGGTCGTAATCATCCTGCCCGTGTTCGAAAAACGTGCTCGCGGCCTCTATCACAATAGTGCTGGCATCATCGATGCCGATGGCACACTGCTGGGGATCTATCGCAAGATGCACATTCCTGACGACCCACAGTTTTACGAGAAATTCTACTTCACTCCTGGTGATCTGGGCTTTCGCGCTTGGGATACCCGCTATGGCCGCATCGGCGTCTGCATTTGCTGGGATCAATGGTTCCCCGAAGCCGCTCGACTGACCGCATTGGATGGCGCAGACGTGTTGTTTTATCCCACTGCCATCGGCTGGCTGCCATCAGAGAAAGCAGAGTTCGGCGAGCGCCAGCAGGACTCATGGGAGACCGTCCAGCGCGGCCACGCCATTGCCAACGGATGCTACGTCGCCGCAGCCAACCGCATAGGACATGAAGCGCCGGCAGGAGGAGAAGGCATCGAATTCTGGGGCCAGAGTTTCATCGCCGATCCATTCGGACAAATCATCGAACGTGCACCCTCCGACAGTGAATCCGTCCTCATCGCCGATGTCGACCCCGCGCAAATTGAGGAGCAGCGCCGCATCTGGCCATTCCTTAGGGATCGCCGCATCGATGCCTACTCTGGCATCACTCAAAGACACACAAAACCCTAACAGAACACGATCGATCAAACGCAATGGCAATAGCAATAGCAATGGAGAACGAAACACCGAGGAACCGTGGCTACCGCATGCCAGCAGAGTGGGAACCACAGCAAGCCATCTGGCTAGCCTGGCCGTCACCAGATGGTGGCGATTTCTTAGGCGAGTTCGAAGACAATGTTGCGACTGCCTACGTGACAATACTCGACGCTCTACTGGAAAACCAGGAAGTCTACTTGAACAATGGGCCACTGGCTCAGGCAACCGGCAGACTACAAGTGCTCACTGCAGAAGAGCGTGCGCGGCTGCACTTACTCGATATCCCATCATCAGAATGGTGCCGCGACTTTGGCCCAACGTTCTTAGTCAATGCTCAGCACGAGTTAGCAGCGATCGATTGGAAATTCTCCAAATGGGGCGGAAAATACGAAGGCGATTGCTTAAATGATGGGGACGCAACACTGCGGATGTGCGCGCACCTCAATCTCACCGATGACCGCATTTTCACCTCTCCAGGAATCACCCTCGAAGGCGGCGGAATCGATGTAAATGGCGCAGGCTGCGTCCTCACCACCGAGAGCTCGCTGCTGAATCCCAATCGCAATCCAGAAGCATCCAAGGAAGACATCGAACAACTCCTGTCCGCTTTTCTGGCGATCGATCAAGTAATTTGGCTTAACGGAACATTCGAAAACGACGACACCGACGGACACATCGATACCCTGGCGCGATTCGTTTCAGAGGACACGGTTGCAGTACAAACCTGTAACGATCCCGATGACCCAAACTTTGCCGTAGCAGCAGAAAACATTCGCCGCTTGGAAGATACGACACTTAAAGACGGTCGCCCACTCACCCTTGTCCCCCTCCCCTCACTCGACCGCTTCGAGCTCAATGGCATCCGCATGCCAGCCTCCTACGCCAATTTCCTGATCACCAATGCCAGAGTGCTCATCCCGCAGTATGGAATCCAACAAGATGCCGACGCCGCGCGCATCATTGGCAACTTATTCCCACACAGAAAAGCAGTCCCCATCGACTGCAGCGGCATCATCTGGGGCCGCGGTGCCCTGCACTGCATCAGCCAGCAAGTTCCTGGATGAGGACGACACTAACAGGACAATCCACACACATTCCTCACCGCAATCGACCATGCGCACCCGTTGCCGGATTTATGCGAACCAGCAAATTGTTCATGGTTGAATCTCGTTTCATGATTCTCAAAACGCTTGCCGTCGTGCTTCTTGTGCCCTCATGCGCCAGCAGGCAACTTGAGTCGACTGTGGGGAATAACATAGCTATCGCTAGTGCTGAGTTTCCAACGAAACTTGCACTGGCGTCTGAAACGAAGTGGACCACTGGCAACAACGTCACCACCCTGATAAATGGAGACGAATACTATCCTCCGATGTTGCAGGCCATTGAGGAGGCCAGAACGTCGATCACCTTCGAAACGTTTGCCTATGTGGACGGTCCGATGACGCGGAAGTTTACCCGAGCACTGGTTAACAAAGCGCAAGAAGGGATCCCCGTTCTCATGAACTTAGACCAGATCGGATCACGAAACATTGGGAAAGACAATGAAGCGTTACTTCGCTCTTCGCGCGTGCAATTTCACATCTATCATCCGATCAATCCCTTTCGCCTGCTTCGGTTGAACAACCGGACGCATCGCAAGATTCTCGTTGTGGATGGCAAACGGGCGTTCACGGGTGGGGCAGGCTTTGCCTATGCGTGGGAGGGAAATGCCCATTCACCAGAACATTGGCGCGATACTCAATACGAAATTACAGGACCGGCTGTCGCTCAACTTCAGCGTGCCTTTGCCGAGAATTGGAAAGAACTCACCGGACAGGCTCTTACAGGGCCGATTTACTATCCATCGCTTTTCACCTCCGGTAAGCACGTGGCCCAATTTGTCTACGATTCGCCTCAAACGCCTTCAAATCCTATGGCTCACGCCTTCCTGTGCGCGATCAATTCTTCGCGTGATTCTTTGATCCTTGAGCAGTCCTACTTTGTCCCTAACAACACCTTCAAGCAGGCTTTGATTGCTGCGGCACGTCGTGGAGTCAAAATCGCGATCTTGATGCCAAGTGATAAAACCGATTCGCCACTCTGTGGCTATGCCTCACAGAACTCCTGGAAAGATCTTCTAAAGGCGGGCGTCCGACTCTATCAATACACTCCTACCATGATGCATGGGAAGCTTCTCATTGCGGATGCCCGTCTTAGCATCGTTGGGTCGGGAAACCTGGACGATCGTTCATTCTACATCAATGACGAGGTCAACCTACACGTACTCTCGCCGTCGTTTGCCAGGGAGCAGAAAGCCATGTTTCTCCGTGACCTGGAGCAAGCCAGGGAGATCACAATAGAAAACCTTTCGGAAGCTCTCGATCCCCTCCCGCTTAGACTTCTTTCCCGGTTGGTAGCTCCGCAGCTTTAAACATTCACCGGAAAGCCGACTGGCACGACGCCAACTTCGGCATCAATGCGCCCCTGCTCGATCACTTGCATCTTCTCAAGTTGAGCGAAAGCTCAAGCTACTTTTGGTCTTTCGCTTTAAGCATTGTGTTGCGGATCGCCTCCACCATCTTCGATTCGAAACGTGAGAATCCACCATCAGGGTCCACTTGCATCATCGTATCCGCTTTGAGCAAGCGTGATTCCTGCGCATCAAGATACGGATGGGCAATCAAGGCGCAGGTGAGCGCGACTGCAGCAAGTAAGGGAGCTGCGGAGCGCATCAGGGTGGCGCGATAGAGCGCTCGTTCTTCCCGCTCCGAGATTCCAAGCTGGCGAAAGCGCTTCCGCACGAGGCGGCGGGTCAGCATTCCTACCGTGCCTAACATTGTGATCCATAAAATAATCTGTTCAGTGGCGAACCGGTAAATTTGAGTGCTGACATTGAAGTCGCGACCGGAGATCGCTGTCCAGCGGGAGTAGAGAAAGTAAACGGCCAACGGCACGACCACTCCCACCGCAATCACCAATGCGATCTCCTTCGCCCGGGGCACCAGCAGCAGCGGGATCGAGCTGTGGCCCTGCGGATCTGATATTCCTCGCCATCGAATCCACAAAAACCTAACAAAGCACCAGGCGCTCGTGACAATGAGAAGGCTGAGAAAGACCACTAGCGAGAGTCTCTCGAGCAGAATGTATTCAAGCCAGCGGCCGGGAGTGAGATCGAAGCTGATATCGGAATCCCAGATCAGGATGGAGCTAAGATCAGCCACTCCTGCACCAAGGAGTCCTCCCTTAATTTTGATCTCTGAGAGAAATGGAATATCCGGCTCTGAATCTAAATGCGCATGGAATGCGGTAGAGAAGAGTCGTGCTTCCTCTATCTTCCGTTTGGTGAGCGCTGAGACCGGGAGGTCTCCGGATGCGTCTGGAAGATACTGACTCACGAGATCGGCCAAGGCCATCACTAATACCCAATCACTGAGCGTGTTGCCTTTGTCTGCAAATTGGTGAGCGCAAAGTGCCGTGAATGCATCTGCGAGTGCGGTGGCTTCTTCATTTTTGCCGTAGCCACGGAGTGTCTGGATAAAGCCTAGTGTAAAACGAAAGAGGGAAAGCGGCACAACGTTGGTTTGGGATGCTCCCACGACTGCCGCATACTGTTCGCGTAAGAGTCCTACTGACTGAGTGGGATACTTCCCAAGTATTGCCAATCGTCGACAAGCGAGTTCATTCCGGTATGAATTGCACCGTTTTGACTTCGCTGCGGTGAGTGTTTCGGTGTGGAATATCTCTGCGGCACCTTTGTCAACGATATCAAAGCGGGTACCATTTTCGTCGTGTTCAACATTGCCGAACGCCTTCTTTGCAGCGACATTGGCTGCGAGGAAATGGTAAAACGCATTGTCGGGATCAAGTTTCTCAGCGATTGTAAGTGCTTCGTTAAATTCGGGACTGTTAGCACTGGAAGAGGTAGCAGCCGTGGCGAGATACTGAGCAAGGTAAACGGGGTCATCTGGAAAGTGTTTCCACAGTGCCCTGGTGCGCTCCACGGGATCGACAATGTCTTTGTCGCCGTAGAGGATGAGCTTCTCCTCAGCCCTGAGGCCTGGCAGTGGGCGAACAAGTGGATGCAGAGGTTTCGTGTCCGTCATCGCCAAGACAACGGAGACCTTCAATACCGCATCCCACAGCAACCAGAGGCTGACGAACAGAGTTGCCGGAATCAGCACTGCCCGCACACCCAGCCGGACCAGTGCCCGCGCCTTCATCCTCCGGGCGTTCTCAGTTTGCAGCGGACCTGCAATCTCGATCACCGAGCCCATTGCTTCCAATGCGGCGCCCACCTGATCTTCATCGTCGGCCTCTTCTGCCATTCTCGATTCCAGGTGACTGCGCAATTCCCGCTGCGTCTGGAGCCGAAGTTCGGGATCGACGTTCAATCCTTCCGTGCACTGGCTCAGAAACTCACCGATGCGTGGATCTTCATCCTGTTTTTTCGTTGGCATATCGCGGTCCTCCAATGATGTTTGCAAACAGGGATTCCATGGCAGTCGAAAACGCCGACCATTCCGAAAGCTTCTCCTTCAGTCGCGCCCGTCCCTTGCGGGTGATCTTGTAGTATTTGCGATCTTTCCCGCTCTCGGCGGTTATCCATTCGCTTTCGATCAGCCCCTGGCCCTCCAGCCGGTGCAGGCACGGATACAGCGTCCCTTCTTTCCACTCGAACGCCTGATTCGTGCGCTCATTCACTACCTTGATGATCTCGTATCCATACATCGCCCGCTCCGCTACCAGCTTAAGCACGATCGGCTCGGCAACACTTCGAATCAAATCTCGTTCAAATTTCATTGTTCTCCTTGGTCCGTTGTTTTTTACATCGGCTCACGATGTATGTATACATCGGCAGGCAAAGTATGTCAAATGTGCCCCGTAGTAATCGATTCAATTTGGAAATAGTTGTGGGGGGGGGGAAAT
>JBNMNB010000187.1:0-16131 GCA_051270635.1 Verrucomicrobiales bacterium
AAAACAGTATCAATATCGATTCCAGATCCGGTTCGCGGGGAAAACCGCCCACGCCCTGTGTTTATAGGTATTTAGCAAATAACGCTATCCGTCGATGTCAGGTGCTCTGATGGTGGATCTCCGGGTAACACCCGTAATGATGACCACGCAAGAACAGGCGACAGGCAGACCTCGTGCAATCTGGGTCGCTGCAGAGAATCGCTTCAAGCTTGTCACCGCCGGTGAGGGGATCAAGGAGTTTGCACTTGGAGCAGTTACCACGGCTGCTGAGTCGCTGCGAGATTCAGGTATTGAATATGCCCGCGCCTCTGACTGGATTTGGGACTACACGGAAGATGGTTCGACAGGACGTGACGGATATACAGGCGGGATAGGCGACACACAGGTCAATCCAGTTATCGCTGTGGGCTCAGGAGGGACGACCCTAAGCCAGTTGCAACCCCTTGGAATCAGCATTCCTGGAGGATTCTATGCAAACGAGAACTTTCCCCTGCAAGTATCGCTCTCTAACCCGAATGCTTCCGGGTTGTCATCCATTTTGTATTCACTGGATGGTACTAACTGGAGTCATTACACTGGAACTTCAGTTGTCGTGCAGGCTGCGTCACCTGCAATCACCCTTTTGGCATTCTGTCAGTCACTGGATCCTGATTCATGGCAGGATAGTACATCATCGTCCGAGCCCTATGAGACGTTCACTTTCTCAGGCTCGTCATCGGGAACCTTTTCGCTGCCTACAATAGATCCTGGTGGGGGCTACTCCATCGAAGAAACGGCAACTGGAGGGTCAAAATTTTCGTGGGGAACGCCGGCAGCGGGCACTCTAGCACCTTCCAGTCTCACCTTCGAAGGTGCTGATTTTGATAATATCGTTCCGGAGATAGAGTTTGTCGTAGGGACAATCAACTTTTACAATGGCACCATCTATTCGGGAACGGGAGCATCTGGAGTGGAGCTCAACGTAGCTCTTGAAGTGGAAGTCAATATCCCTGTCGAAAATGAGGAACTGATCTTTCCGCTTGAGTTGATCAATACACCTAATTACGAATGGCAGGACAATGATGCCAATGCAGATTTCGTAAAATTGACATCGACCAGTACGACTTTCGTCACTGCAGCAGACGGCACTATTTACTATCTTATTCTAGGATTTGCCGACTCAACCTCATCCGGATTCACAACGATTGATGAATTTCACGTTTGGGAAGGCCAGTCAGCCACGGGGACTCTTGTAGCACGTGTGACGTCTGTCGTTCCTGGTCAGGAAGATACTAACAGACCGAATGTGATCATCTACACCAATCAGAGTGAGGTAAACGGTCAGTTCGAAGTTTTTGCCGATTTTAACGAATTCGTGAATGGATTCGAAATCAGTGACCTGGCCGTCACCAGTGGCTCACCAACGGGCCTGACTGGAAACGGCTTCTCTTATTCATTTTTCGTGACTCCTGATGAGGACGGCGATATCGCGATCTTTATTCCTGCTGACATCGCTGAAGATCCGAATAACAATGGAAACAATGCGTCTAATACGCTTGTCGTGCGTGCTGATTTAACGCCGCCCGTGGGAATCTTTGACTACGCAGGAGGTGATGCCGATGGCAGCAGTGACAATCCTTTTCCTATCAATGGTAATCCTGTGGTGCCACTGGTCTACACAGAATCAGTCACTGGACTCGGTATGGATGACTTTTCCGTGCAAAACGGAACTATCAGCAACCTCACAGGAAGTGGCAGTTCCTATACGTTTCTCCTGACTCCTGATGGAAATGGCGAAGTGGTTCTCTCCTTACTGAGTGGAGCGGTAGTAGATGCCGTGGAGAATCCCAGTGCTGCCTCAGATCCAGTTTACTTTATCTATGATGGAGACCGACCTGAACTCCTGCTGGCAACGGATGCAGTTTCTGTGACAGTACCATTTGTTGTTACCGTCGTTGCTACCGAGTCAGTATTCGGATTCACGAAACAAGATGTTACCGTAGTAAATGGTTCAATAAGCAGTCTATCTGGAAGTGGCACGGACTATACACTTAATATCGTTCCGTCGAACATTGGTGATATTTCAGTGAGTGTCGCTGCGAATAAGATGACCGACGGCGCAGGGAACCTCAATCTTGCATCTAACACTGTAACCGTGACCTATGAGCAGTCAGATTACATTAACTTTGATGACTATACAGTGAGTCCGTTCGATAATAGTCAAGATGACGGAACATACAGTATTCACGGCGAAGGCGAAGAGATACGATTTAAAGACAATGCCTGGAAGTCGATCAATTTTTCCTACACGGTTACAGCTGACACTGTGATTGAGTTTGAATTCAAGAGCACTAAGCAGGGCGAGATTCACGGCATCGGTTTTGAATCTGATAACTCCATTAGTTCAAGCCGAATCTTTCGGGTCTACGGTTCTCAGGATTGGGGTTGGTCGAACTACGACAACTACGACAACTACGGTGGATCCGGATGGGAGAGTTACAGCATTCCTGTTGGGCAATTCTACACAGGTTCGTTTTCCAAGCTGGTTTTCGTAACCGATGATGACTATTCCGGCAACGGAACGGGAAAATCTCAATTTAAGAACGTGCGCGTTTTCAATCAGTAGAGGCAGGCGCAACTGGGAAGAACCTGGACTTGTAGGTCGCTGCTGGTGAGTGAAGGTTGTCCCATGCGGCCCTATTCACTCCTTCTTCCACAACTCGCTTGACCAGGAAAACACTGCCACTGTTCGTTGTCCTCTGTGCGTTGCTCTGGGGATCGGCATTCCCTGGTATCAAGTTTGTCTATGCTCGGTGGGATGGCGCGGATACGTTCTCTGTCCGGCTGGTCTTTGCCGGAGTGCGATTTGCTCTTGCTGGTCTGATACTGGTTCCCTTTCTTCGTCGGCCCATTGCGGGTTTTTCAGTGCGGAGTTTTTGGCCCGTCACAGCGATCGCTCTCACTCAGACATTTGGTCAGTATCTGTTTTTCTATACGGGACTCTCCGTGTCCAGTGGAGTGCTTGCATCACTGCTGGTGTCGACAGGTAGCCTGTGGTGGGTGCTGTTGGCTCCACTCATGCTGGGGAGTCCCAAGCCCGGGCGACGTCAGTGGTACTTACTTGCACTGAGTTCACTTGGAATCACCATCGCGGTCTACAGGCCAGGAGCAGGTGCTGGCGATCCAGTCCTCGGTGGTTGCCTTTTCCTGGCAGCCAGTTTGTGCGGTGCGCTGGCTCTCACATTGTTCCGCAGGCTCGATTCCTCCATCGATCCCATTTTGGCGACAGCATCAGCTTTGTTCGGTGGCGGTGTGCTTCTAATGATCGCGGGAGGCGCAGGCTGGTCGGGGTTCCTGGCATTGCTCGATTTTCCCACAGCTGTCATGACTGTTTATCTCGCGGCAGTTTCGGCGACTGCATTTTGTATCTGGAACCGGCTGGCTCAGCTTTTCCCCGTCAATCTCCTCGCCGGGTATCGTTTTCTGATTCCTCTGTCTGGTGCCCTGATGTCGGCTTTGCTGGTTCCTGGTGAATCGATCGGAGCGGGGGCAATGGTAGGAGGAGCTTTGATCATAGCATCGCTGGTGCTGCTCAATCGGACTCCACAGAAATTGTGATGGCTACGTCTATCGTTTGCGAAAAGAATGCACTGCCAGCGCCGCGGCCGCCAGTGTCAGAACAGCGCTGAACAAAAACGCAATACCAGGAAGATACAACGGTGCCGAGTCGCTGATGAAATAGCCAAACAATCCGGTTGCCAAAGGCGTGCCAATGATCGCGGCCACACTGTTGAGACTGCTCATCGATCCCTGCACGCCGCCCTGCTCGTCATCGCCCACACCGCGTGACACCATGCCTTGAATAGCGGGCGTTGCCAGCCCTCCCAGCGAACCGAGGACAATAATCGCATAGATCATCCAACCCTGGGTTGCCAGTCCGTAGAGACAAAAGCTCACGGCACTGATTCCCAGGCCGATCAGTGCTGCGTTTTGTTCCCCAGTCTTCGGTAAGATTTTCCGGGTTAGTCCACCCTGAACGATTGCTGCCATGATCCCTACCGCACCCAGTGACATACCGATGTGCAGTGGCTCCCACGAAAAGCGATACTTTGTGAACAGCGCCCACGTTGCCGGTAACACCTGGTGGGCGATACTGGCCAGAAAGTATACGCCCGCCAGCCCCAGCACCATTGGATACTTTCTCAAGTGCAGCAGCGCCCCGACAGGATTCGAGCGCCCCCAGCTGAATTTTCGACGGTTCGATGCCGCCAGCGATTCTGGAAGAACGAACAAACCATAAAGCCAGTTGAGCAGGGTGATGACACCAGCGACAATGAACGGCAACCGCAGATCGGTTTGCCCTAACAAGCCTCCAATCGCCGGGCCAATGCTGAAGCCAAGGCCAAACGCTGCCCCTACCAGTCCGAAATTTGCCGCGCGCTTCTCAGGCGTGCTGATATCCGCAATGTAAGCAGTGGCCGCAGAAAAATTGGCCCCCGTAATGCCAGCTAGAATGCGCCCTACAAAGAACCACTCCAGTGTCGGTGCCCAGGCAAGCAGGAAGTAGTCGAGCCCGGCACCGAAAAGTGAAATGAGAATTACTGGCCGTCTGCCGTAACGATCTGACAGGCTCCCGAGCAGCGGCGCAAACAGGAACTGCATCAACGCATACAGCATTGCCAGCAAACCATAAAGGTATGCGGCGGCATCAATCGTTTTCCCCGAAAGCTCCTCCACGAGGGTGGGCAATATGGGCACCACGATCCCGATCCCGAGGATATCGAGAACAAGCGTGATGAAGATGAACCCGAGCGCGGGCTTGGCGTGGCTGCGGGCCATGCCGGAACCATGACAGGCGAAGCCCGGCTGGTCTACGGCGATTTTAGCGCAGCGAAAACCTCCCTATTCTGTCACTTCGACCAATTGTTTCTCGACCAACTTATCGGGGGCGGCTCCCAGTGCGCGGGCCTTCGCGTAGTGACGACTGGCGAGTTCAATCGCCGGAGGCTTCCGCTCCAGAAACATCAGCGCGAGATTGAAGTGAGCTTCTGCGTAGTTTGGATCGATCTTGATCGCACGCTGCAGTTCGGCCTCAGCGCCATTGCTCCAGCCCAGCGATTTAATGATGACTCCCAGGTAATTGCGTGCCCGCGCATTGTTTGGTCGTTCATGCACCGCCCGACTGATGGCCGAGAGGGCGAGGTGGAGATCTTTTTCCTGATAATAGATCAATGCCAGGGTTGTCCATGTCGCCGCTAGTCTGGGCTGCTGCTGCACAGCGCGTTCCAGATGTGTGCGCGCGTTTGCTGTATCTCCAATTTGAAATTCGACCGCCCCCAAATTTGACAGTGTCAGTGCGTTGTCCGGTGCACTTTCGAGCATTTCCTCATAGGCCGCTTTCGCCGTTCCCCAGTCTCGCTTGGAGATTGCATTGGCAGCCTTCTTCGCTAATTCGGAGGTATATGCAGGGAGGCTTCCCGCGTCCTTCTCGGCAAAGCCCGTCGTAAACGCTGAATCGCTTTTTTCGCTCCCTTCCTGACCAGCGGCCGGGCCAAATACCGTGTTGAGAGTGATGAGTAGACATGAAAAAGACCACGCGATCCATCGTCTTTTCGGTAATAAAGCAGGGGGAGCAGCTGGTGTGGATGGCATTATGGCAAATAAGGAGCAAAAACTGCTTGCATGAAAGCGGAATCTATCAATCGTTCAATAGAACACTGTTCACATGCTTACCGAAAAACAGCAAAAAGTCTTAGACTACCTGCGGGACTACCAGAAGGAGAACGGCGTCATGCCGTCGACGCGGGACATTCAGCAATTCTTTGGGTTCGCCAGCCAGACGGCGGCCGTCAGTCATTTGCGCGCACTTGAGAAAAAAGGCGTTATCCAACGCCTCGCTCGAAAGGCCCGTGCAGTGGTTTTCCCGGAGGACCTGGAACGCGATGAAATCATCGATATCCCGATCTACGGGAACATTGCTGCCGGTATGGCCACAGATCAGGAACAGGAGCGGGAAGGGTGCCTGTCCGTTGATATCTCCTCGCTCGGCATCCCACGGAATGCCGAGGCCTTTGCGCTTAAAGTGCGTGGCGAATCAATGATCGATGCCCACATTCTCGATGGAGACTTCGTGATTCTTGAGCATCGGCAACCACGGAACGAAGACATCGTCGCTGCCCTCATTGATGACGAGACCTCGCTGAAGCGTTACATCAAGAAAGGCAACAAACCCTACTTGAAAGCAGAAAACCCCGATTATCCCGACTTGATTCCAGCCCGTGAACTCGTCGTGCAAGGCGTCATGGTTGGCTTGCTTCGCAGAGGCAGCCGATTCTAATTTCTAAACGGTGAATGGGTGAATGCCCATTATCTCTCACAATATACCAACGGGATTCCGTCCCAAAGCTCGGGGTTGCGCCAGTGGCGCTACCCCGGGATCCTGACTCATGCACTCAACCCCGTTGGGGTTGGATACCTTGACGATCATATTCCCGGGGTAGCTCGTGCCTCGCAACCCCGGGCTTTGTTACGTAGCCCCGTTGGGGCAGGTGAGGCACAGCAAGACAACTGCACACGGTAACCTTGGTGGGGTCGTCATCGTGAACGATCGATTCTTTGTCTTTGCATCGGGCCGGGGGGCATCTGCTACCAATGCTGCGGGTGACCAGCGATTGCAGTGGTGGGTGGTGCGGTTTCCATTGTGGTCTATATGAATGACCCGGAAGGCATCTTCAGGTGCGCCCTCATCCGCAGGCGAAAGCATGCGCGACAGGATGAAAGCGACTACGCCCAGTATAGCGGCAGCGCAGCCTGCCTGCGTTGGACAGAGCCTTTGCCCTTCGAAAATACTGAAAACTCGAGAGTCCAGCGCACAATGCAGCAGCCACCAGTGCAATGATGCCGATCCCTAACCACCGACTATGCCAGGCGATGGCAACGGAAAGCAACAAGACTGCCAACTAACGCAGCAGCTGAAGGCGACAGGATTGCTCCAACAAGAATCCAGTTGCGAAAATTGCGAAGACGAGTGCCACCGTCGCCAGTTGACTGGGGCGGCACTCGATCATTCACTGTGTCTGGTTTGTTCGCAGGCGGATGTAGACTTCGCCGTCCGGGACTTCGGCTTCTTTCCACAAAACCGAAACTTGCGCTGTGCCATCGCCGTTGTCAGTCTCGGTAACGAGATCGAAGCGATCATCGGCATTGATCCAAGTGATCAGATCGGTCGATGTTTCCAGTGCAAAGCTGACGTCATCGGCAGCGAGGTTCTTTTGATAAGCAAATGCTGCGCGGCTGCCAAGCGCACCTACACCGATGAGTCCCTGGCCGGAGCTGGCATCGTTGTCATCGCCGCCCAGGGCATACTCGAGGAATGCAGACAGGCCATCGCCGTCATTGTCGGCATCAGGATTGCCAGTGCCGGTGGATTCGCCAGTTCCTGGTGTGCCTTCTGGAACTGTACTCTTGGCCCAGTTGGCGCCGTTGGTGTGATCGGTATTGGATCCTGGATTTGTCAGCACGATGCTGAAACGTTCGCTGCCTGTGGCGGTTGGCCATGGAGTAACCGCAGTGTATTCGAAGTCTTTGATCACGGCACCGCCAGTGCCAGCGATTGCCAGTTGCTCACCCAAGGCGCGGAGGGACGAGCCCTCCGCGAATTCGCCTGCGACGCGTTGCGCCAACGTTCTGCCATAGCGCAGGGTGAAGGCGTCCAAGTTGCTCACGATCACCGCGCGTTGGCCGGGAAGCAGGGAGGTGACACTGGCCCCGGCGAAGGTGAAGGTCACTCCAGAGGAGAAGCTGGCGTTGGTTAAGTCGACCACGCTGGAGCTGATGTTCATCACTTCAACGAACTCAAAATCTTCAGCGTTGTAGCGTTTGGCATCTTCTTCAACATTGGCAACGGGTGGTGCATACATTACTTCTGAAACGACGAGGTTCGCTGCCGAGGCAGGAACGGTTCCGCCGACAATGTAAGTTTCCACCAGAGGTGAACTCCACAGCTCATCGGTAAAAGTGCGCGCCGTAACGACGGCACTGTTATTGAGCGCCAACGGCTGGGCCACAATGATTTCATTGATGGCCAGACCTGGTTGGATCAACATGTCAGAGCCGCTGGTGGACGTATTCATGCCTTGGACAGCGAGGACGTTGCGCCCTTTAACCAGCAGGTCTTTGAAGTTCTCAATCGCGAAATCTTCATACTCGATCGCATCTGCATCGGAATTCCCGGAAGTGGCATTGGAGTCCCATGCAATTGCGTCGGGAGCGTTTTCACTGGCGATTTGAACACCATTGATCCAGGCGACAAAGCCGTCATCGAATTGCATTCTAAGAGTCGCTTCGTTGACGTTTTCAATGTCATTGTCGATCGTGAATTCCATGCGAGTGTAGATCGATGCGTTCACGCCGCGCATGGCATCGCTCACGTTCGTGGTGATCTTCGCCTCAAGGGTGCCGCCGTTGGTTTCAAAACCAATGCCAGTGACTGCTTCCGTCCATGCGGCATCATCGAAGTCCGCTGTCGTCCAAGTGTCGCCCAGAGATCCATCTGTTGGGACAAGGTAGCGGACTGCTTCTGTCTCATCGATCAACGTGGTGCTGACCCTTCCGCCGGGGAACAACACGGCAGACTCAGAAATGCCGCCGCCTGATACCCTTGGGTCAGTGCCATCCAAGGTGTAGTAGACCGGGCCATCAGCAGAATCCATCGTCAGTTGAAAGCCATCCGAGACAATGCCACCCGGGGCACTGAATGTCGGGCGTCCAGCGAACTCAGTGTCCCACCACTCGACGCGCGTCTGCAGCCAGCCCTTTAAATGGGTGACTTCTCCCTTCCACGTGCGTCCGTCATCGCCGTCGTATTGTCCGCCGTTGGGTCTTACGGCTGTCCACCGCGCGAAATGGCGTTCGGCGGCTTCATCGCCAATTTCCGCCGCCATTCCATCCACGACGGCGTGCATGTTTTCAACGGACATGACGTTTTGGCGTAGATCCTGATAGCGGTCGACATAGGCCTGCATGAAGTCGGGATCGCCCGCGTTGTTGCGTCGGCGCCCTGGCTGCCAGATGAGTTCTCTCCACCACGGATACGTCCACCACTGGCTGCCGCCATCCCAGCCAACAGCATTGCGGTCGCGTCCGTCTTCAGAGCCCATCGTGCGATCAAAATCCCAGATTGGGCCATAATGGATTTTACCACCGCGTGGTTTGTTGAGGTAAGTGCTCAAGCGGAACGCGTCTGGATCTTTCGATAGCCCGCGCAGAATGTGCTCATTGAGCCACGACTGCACATCCATGTATTCGGTGTAATGCTTGCCGGTATCTGGATTCGTGAAATCATCCGCCTGCATTGCAACCACCATCTCATTGAAGTAACCCACCAGGTAGTCTTCTTGCTGGTCGGTGATAATACGTACGCGGTTCACCTGTTCCTTGGGGTAGATCCAGCCGATACTATTTGAAGCGCTACGGATTCCGCGGATACCGCGATCGCCTGGATCCAGGCGGTCAACTTTCCACATGTAGCCGCCCGTCACGCGTGGTTCTTCGTTGTCAGATTGTTCAATTTTCGAAACATCGAGTCGATCGCGTCCGCGGGATACTTTTTCCATCAACGCATAGACGCCAAAGTAGTCAGAGCGTGACGTCGATTCATTGTCCACTTCTTCACCATCAGTGTTGGAGAACACTTCGATCATTTTGCTGCGGGGTGCCCATTGCCCAGCTTGATTGCTCATCTCGTACATGAACGGATTGCGCATCATTGCACGGTCGAAATGGAAAGGCGAATTGAGCACCCAATCGGAGTCCGCTGGAAGGCCGAGCGGCTCGATGTCTTTGTCTTCGTCTCGTTCGTCCCAGGCTTCCCATGACAGGTTATATTTCGGATCGCCGCCGGTGCTGGAGCCACGAGTCTTGGCGCGACTACGGGTAGCCAGGTCAGGGAGATTGCGCACATCAGCAACCATGTCCGGGCCTTTTGGTTCGAATAAAAGCGCGTAGAACATCCGGTCAGAACTCGGCGTTCCGCGTCCAAAGTTGTCGAGGATCAGGATCGGCAGCTGTGAGGTGAAGTTGGCGAAGTCCTCACCCAGTTTGATGTAGCCTTCGCTGTGAGTCGGGCCAGGAATTGAGCCGGGAAGGAACGCCCGAGCGCGCAGTTGAACGGTATCGTCGAACGTGAGCGCTTCCGTGTACACTTCAGATGGCGCATTGATGTCCTGCACCGGGAGTGAGCCATCGGTGGTGTAACGGATCACTGTGTTCGCTGTTGGTGAGGAAAGTGTTACCGTCACTGTATCTGTAAACGTCTGGGCGGGCAGTGAGAATACGACTTCTTCAGGAGGGGCGCTGCTGCCTACGCTATTGGGAGCGCCGGGGGTTGGATTGACAAAGAATCCATCGGCAATAGGCGCATTCAGATCACGAAACTCGACCACTAACTCTGGTAGCAGAATAAGATCAGAGCCGCCCCTGCCCGAGTTCATTGCTTGAAAGCCCAGCACATTGGTGCCTGCAACCAGGCTTTCGGAGAAGAGAACTTCGAACGTCACATATTCCTCTGCCAGCGAATCGGAGCGTGAACTCGTCGCTGATGAATTGAATGCAAGTTCATCCGGGCCAGGGGCCTGGTCATCGGCGATGGACATGCCATTCAGGTAGCCGACAAAGCCATCCTCATACTTCAGTCGCATCGTCATGGCGATGACCGCCTCCGGTTGCGGAATTTCAAACGGCACGCGAATGTAAACCGTTGCGTTGTTTCCTTTCATTGCCGTTTCCACATTGCCGCCGTCTCCCGTCAGTTCATCGTAGCCGAAACCGATCCCAGTTTTCCCTGACGTCCAACCAGAGTCATCAAATTCCGCAAAATTCCAGTCAGCGATCTCTTCGATCGGCACCAGCCAGTTCGCATCAGCACCTGGAGCGATCAGCGTCTCACGCGTCGATGTACCAATCGATCCTGTGCCATAGGAAATGCCATCGCGTTGAGCGGGATACATTTCTCCGAATTGCTTCACCACTGTCGTTCCGTTCGGTGCCACCAGTCCTAGATACTCGCCATCGGCAGAGAGCCTGAAACTGGTATGCAATTCGCTGGCCGGGGCGGTCAGATCTTGCCCGGAGGCAATTACCAGCAGGTATGCTCCCGCATTCAGCGTTACATCGGGAAATGCCCACTTCGTCAGATTCTCTGCATCGTCCGTGAGGAAATATCCGGCAAGTGAAACTGCGTCGGCATCAGGATTGTGGACCTCAATCCAGTCGCTATCGATGCCCTCTGCGTCGGCCACTCCACCTGTAGCGGAAAATTCCGTTATCGTTGGTAATGCGAATGCAGTGGCGGCACTGGTAGCCAGGGCACAGATGGAAGAGAAGATGCGAGACGTAAAAGGCGCACGCAGTGCCGATGGGGGATTTTGTAAGTGCTTTAAATGCATGACAGAAAATGGAGGTTTTGGGACACGCGGGTGTGCTCTTTACACCCGAACCATCGTAACGGTGTCAGAAAATCAGGCCTGAGAAAAGCCTAAAATCCTCACGTTTACGTCACATTCGTTGCGCCTGGACGAGCGCTCGTGCCGACTGCTTAGTCAGCGAAGATCTCGATCACCATCTTGCCGTTGGTGTCGATTGATCCACGCACCATGTTCGATGTATTGAACGGTGTGGCGATGTTGCCTTCCTTGTCCAATGCAATGACACCGCCCAGTCCGCCATCTTTCGTGAGCGTGGCGATGCTGTTCTCTGTCGCCTTGGCTAAGGATTCTCCCGCATACTTCATGCGCGCTGAGATATCGAAAGCGATTGCCCGACGAATAAAATATTCTCCCTGGCCGGTGCCGGATACCCCGCAGGTTGCATTGTCTGCATAGGTGCCAGCGCCAATGATCGGCGAGTCTCCGATACGGCCAAATTTTTTCCCTGACAGGCCACCTGTCGACGTGCCTGCCGCAATGTTACCCTTTTGATCGAGAGCGACCGCACCCACTGTTCCGAAGTGGTAGTCTTCGGCGATCGTATCGCGGTCAGCGGCCTGTGTGACACTAACATTGAAATAATTTGTCTCCACCAACTCCAGCTTGTTGAGTCTGGCAAACTCGTCAGCGCCGGGCCCCGCCAGCATGACATGCCAGGTTTTATCGATCACCAGTCGTGCTGCTTTGATCGGATTCTTGACGATGGTTACTCCGCCGACAGCGCCTGCCTTCAAGGTGGCCCCGTTCATGATCGAGGCATCGAGTTCGTGTTTTCCTGCGCTGGTTTTCACTGCTCCTTTGCCAGCGTTGAAGTGAGGGTCATCCTCCAGCACTACGATTGCCGCCTGCACGGCATCCATGCTCACATTGCCTTTTTCCAGTTCCGCGTAGCCCGCCTTGAGTGCGCGTTCGATGCCGCTGCGGATGAGTGCTTCACGCTTGGCCGACAATTTATATTTCGTCAATCCTCCTGCGCCGCCGTGCACCACAAGTGCAATTTTTCCCGTGCCCTCAGTGGGTTCCTGCGGGTCTTGGGCGAATGTCAGTGAGCCAGAGAGAATGGTGGCGCACACAAGTGGAAGGAGACATTTCATTGGCGGAACAATTAGCACGTTCTGCTGAAAACGCGAAGCGCAATTGATTCTTCAAGTCGAATTGCAGCCCAGTGTTTCGCTGCGCTGCGCTCTGGGCTTGCATTGCATGGGCCAATGCGATTGCGAAATCGAACCGGCACCTGCTCCGACTCACATCGTCAACGTTGTCATTGATCATCGTCCCAGGCCCATCAGCCCAGAAGGGGCGACACAATCTATTGGCCGTTCCGGCGAGTCAGCTTTGTTCCAGGCGCAGAATGTCTTCAAGCGTTTCGCGGCGGGACATCACTTCGATGTCTCCCTTCTCGTCCAGCCACAATTGCGGCGCGCGGCCGATCGAGTTGTAGTTGGATGCCATCGCGTAGCCGTAGGCACCGCCATCGTGAATGGTCAGCAAATCACCTGGCACTGGGATTGGAAGTTCGCGCGGTTGCAGCAATTCTGCATCATCACGAGTGAAGACGTCACCGCTCTCGCACAACGGGCCAGCGATGACGATGGGTTCAGTCGGATGACCTTCCTTACTGACGATTTCAATGCGGTGCCAGGAGCCATACATTGCCGGGCGGATCAGATCAACGAAACCGGCATCGATCATGGCAAATTTCACTCCTTCGCCTTTGGCGTTGGTATTCGTCGATTTGATGTCCGTCACGCGTGCGACTAGCGTTCCTGCTGGAGCAACGTAAAACCTGCCGGGTTCGATTTCCAAATGGATCGTTCTGCCCGCGACTTGCGATAAATTCTGCTGCGCCTGGGCGAACAGTGTCTTCAATTTCTCCAGTGGGAACACCGCGTCCGGATTGCGGTAGTCGTGTGGAATGCCACCGCCTAACGACACCGCCTGAATGTCAGGAAAGAGGGGCAACAGCTTGGCGAATTCGTTAGCAAGCTGGCTGAGATTGTCGTGCAGTTCCTGGAATTGTGGGCCACTGCCGATGTGCGCATGCACCATCGTGACCGTCAGGCCTGCCTCGACTGCAGATGCAGCGACTGGCGCGATGTCCTCAATCCAGATGCCGTGCTTGGAACTCGGCCCGCCGGTGTCACATGCATTGACGTGACCGTGGCCAAAGCCGGGATTCACTCGGATAGAGATGTCACCCGTGTAGCCAGCCTCGGCCAGTTGTTGAATCATTCCGGGCGATCCGATGTTGGGCAGAATCCCATTGTCCAGCACCACCTGCAGCGCATTGTCCCGGAATACATCTGCCGTGAAACAAATTTGCGCTGGCTCTTTTCCTGACGTGAACCCCGCATGCAGCGCACGCAGTACTTCGTTTCCAGAGACACAGTCGATCCAGATATCATTGGCCAGCATCTCTTTCAGCACCCGCGTCGCCGGGCACGCCTTCATTGCAAACCGCGCCTGGACATTGGGAGTATCGGTGATCGCCTTGATCTTGCTGATCCGATCACGCAGGGCGCTGGCATCGTAAATCCAAAATGGCGTGCCATATTCTTCGGCAAGAGAATTGAGTAGGCTGGGCGGGTGAGAATGACTCATAGTTCCGCGAATGTGCCGCGATCCGTGTAAAGCGCAAGTTTCCTGAATCGCCGCAGTCGTGTCCAATTGTAAAAAAACGACACCAGACGGGAACTATTCACTCGCTCGCTTGAAGGAATTGAATTCCACCATAGCCATGAGGTGGTTTTTCAGATACGATCCTGCGAACAATTTAAAAACGGATCGATTTGATGGAAAATTCTTTTTTTGCTGGATTGCTGGCGATCGGACTTGGGACATGCGGCATGAGCATTGGCGTTAATAATGCGGATGCACAAACGACGGGGGCGGTGAGTGAGGCGCAGTTCGACAAGTCAATGGAGACTGGGAAACTGGAGTGTCCGTTGGATATGTTGCTGCAGATTCCTGAGGTATGGAAGCTGACGCCTGATAAACTGGATGCCGCATTCAAGACGCCTGAAGGGGTGTCGATGGAGCGCTCGCCGTATTTTGAGTGGTTGACCGAATCGCGGGAACGTGCCCATTTCGTAAAACAGCGGTTTGTGAATTTTAAGGTGAACCTGACATTGTTTGGCGGAGAAGTGCGCGTGAATGAGGTGACGGTCGATTTTCTGGAGAGTGGAAAACTGAACGGAATCATCTTTTCGATCATGAATCGCAGTGATCCGGAAGATGCCGCTTCCGGTGATTTCGAGAAACGTTACAAGCGGTGTGGTAGAGAGCTTAGCAAGATGCTCGATGTGCGCCCGTTTCATGAGAAGCCATTCGCGGCGCAGCCGATTCAAACTGAGAGCTGGTTCTGGGGCAGTGTCAAAGGGGTAGCAATCATTGAATACAATCCTAGAGCCAACAAAGGTGTCATGGAGTTTCTCAAAGTGCGTATCGCGCCGCGTGATGCGAAAGGAAACCTCGTGGCCTCGATGGACCGGCGGCATACGGCAGTGGGATTGAATACGCTCCCTGAGAATGTGCAAAAATCAAAGGACGGTGACATTTGGATCAAGGGCATTCCCATGGTCGACCAGGGGTTGAAGGGATACTGCGTGGTGGCCTCGTGCCAGCGGCTGTTTGAGTATTACGGCATTCCCTGTGATCAGCACCAGATCGCGCAGATCGCAGATGCCGATGCCGCTTCGGGAACGTCTGCAGTAGACATGTCAGCTGCACTGGATCGAATCGATTATCGATTCAAGATGCGCTTCAATAAGTTGTTCATCGGCGAGCCGGGCGGACAGAAATTTGACACCTCATCCAAGCGTAAGACCAAGCCTGCTTTTACATCCGACTTTGAGAAAGAGCTGGTAGAAAGTATCGACGACGGCATTCCTTTATTATGGGCGCTCGCCGTTGGCTTGCACGAGGAGAACCCGCCGCTGCTGGCACAAACCGCTGGCTACCACATGCGTTTAATTATTGGGTATAACAAGGCGACAAAAGAAGTCATCTTTTCCGACACCTGGGGGCGTGGCCATGAAAAGAAGCGGATGAAATTGGCAGATGCCTGGGACGCGACAACGGGCATCTACACCATGCAGCCGACGACAAGATAGGGGAGTTCTATCTCCATTCTTGACAGCTCAGACACAGAGCCCAGCATCGTTTGCTATGCTGGTATTTCCTCGAATTATCGCTTCGCTTTCCATTGCCCATGCACTGCTGTCGGCGGGCGGCATGGGGTGTGAATGAAAGCGGTGGTCAGGCGGCTTTCTCCTGCCAGAAGGTTCGCCACTCATTGTTCGCGCGCATCACGCGGAGCTGGGCCATGTCGGCTGCGGTCTCTTTCTTCCACCACGCTCCCGGGATTTTCAGGCGCTGCTGGAGCAGGTGCCGGTGGGTGCTCTCGACCTCCCCGGAGCCTATTGGCAGCTCCGCTTCGATCGCACCCTTGTAGTCAAGCTGGTCTTTGCGGTTGCTCAAGTAGCGCCAGCATCGGCGCACCGGCGCTTCCTTTTCGGCCACTTCTTCCGCCTCCTGATTGCTTTCCAGCTCGCCGATCACTTCCTCGTATCTGTTCTCTTTGAGCCGCTTCTTCTGCTTTTCCATCCAACTCTTCTTCCCGGTTGGCGTGTTTCCGCCCGGGCAACCCTCTGCCGCCTCGCCCAGGTAT
>JBNMNB010000188.1:0-16125 GCA_051270635.1 Verrucomicrobiales bacterium
ATCCGAGCGTTCTTTGACGAGGTGGACCACGACTGGCTGACCAAAATGCTGGAGCAACGAATCGACGACCGCGCCTTCATCGGCCTGGTACGCAAGTGGTTAAAAGCCGGAGTGCTCGACCCACAACTAAACGCAAACCAGATCGAAAAGCCGGAAGCCGGAACGCCCCAAGGCGGCATCCTATCACCGATGCTGGCCAACATCTACCTGCACTACGTGCTCGACCTTTGGGTTGAAAAGCGTGTCAGCAAAGAGAGTAACGGGGAAGTGATCTTCATACGTTACGCCGACGACATCATCGTCGGGTTCGAGAAACATAGCGACGCCGAACGATACCTGGAGCAACTGCCGAAGCGGCTGGAGAAATTCAATCTCCGCCTCGCCGAAGAAAAGAGTTCGCTGGTAAAATTCAATCGCTGGGAGCCAGAAGACAGTGGGACGTTTACCTTTTTAGGGTATGACTTCTACTGGGCGCCGACCAAGAAGGACCCGAAGAGACGAGTGGTAAAACGGAAAACGAACAAGAAGAAATACCGAGCCTCGTTGCAGGCGATGAAGAAGTGGATAGAAGAGTCACGCAGCTGGCCGCTCAGGATGATCTTGAGTAGCTTGCGTCGTAGGCTCCGAGGGTATTGGAACTACTACTGCGTGATAGCTAATGGCAAAATGACTTGGCGATATATGAGAGCCGTGTGTGAACTGATGTTCAAATGGCTCAATCGTCGCAGTCAGCGCAAGAGCTACACGTGGGAAAAGTTCATGAAGCACTGGAACGGAGACTGGCAAATCCCACGCCCACAAGTGGTGGAGAAGTGGGGAGGCCAGCATCACTACCAGAGCGAAATGCCCCTTGCTGAGCAAGCCTGATCGAGTTAAGAAAGTGTAGGCAGGAAAACAATGAAGTTAAAAGTAAATCGAACCCTGAGCATCCGGACTGCGCGTCAACCTGAGGAGCCTTGTGCGGGAGAACCGCACGCAGGGATCTGCGAGGTGGCCGGAGAAGCAACAACAAAGAGGCGTTTGTGCTCGATTTTGTTATTTATCCAGAATATCAAAGACAAGGATATGGCAAAGTTTCAATGGAGGCTTTAGAAAATTTGTTAGTGTTGGATGGCATTATCAAGTTAGAGCTTTCTGTTTCACATGCGAAGACGAAGGCGCATGCCAGACGCAATAATTCGACTGACCCAATTTTTCAAATTCCTCAAGGAACTCAATGAGTTGAGGAATCCCGTCGCGCGTGATTTGTCGGGCTATGCGGAAGTTCTGCGTCTCGATGCGTGGCCCGTGCATCCGTGCATCGTCGTGCGGCGTGGCGACCGTGTTGAAGAAGAGGACACCGATGCAGGGGCGGAGATGGAACCACTGATCCGAATCCAACGCGCACGTCTCACCCCTTGAACACCCCCCCGTCGTGCTCGATGGCTGGCTAAAGCCGGGCTGGCAGGCGGCGGATGCGGAAACGGCGGTGCTCGAATCGCGGAACTTCTTGGATGACGAGAAAAAGACCGTCACCGTTGAGTTTGGCGACGATGGAGAAAACGGCCTTGCAGGCGAACCCACGAGAGCTGCTGCGCCTTGGAAACGTTGACCATGGTCAACGTTCCTGTGAGCGCGGCGATTAAATCGCTTTGATCGCGCCAAAACCGTTGTTTTCGGGTCTTCCAATGCGAATCTGAACAATGCACAGTAAGCTTCAACCGTCGAGCAGGCGAGGACGCCCGCGCATCTCGAACGAGCGAATCGAGTTGGTGTTGCTGGCGATTTCTAAAGGTTGCACCAACGCGGACGCGGCGAGAGCCGCTGGGATCTCACCGACCACGGTCAGGAAATACCTAGCTGACGGGAAATCTCATATCGAGGCGGGAAATACCGATAGTCCGGAGGCGCAGTTCTTCGAAGCCCTCGAGGGTGCCCGAGCAACGGCAATCTGCGATCTCCGAGCGATCATCTTCAAAGCATCGGCTAAAGAGGTGGCGTGCAGCAGCTTGCCTTCTAGAGCGGATCGATCCCACGTGGAAACGGGAGCATCGTCCAGAGCATTCCGAACCAAAAAGCCCAACTCTCGAGGCAAGTTCGTATAAAGTGATCTTCAACGTTGTCGTTGCTGAGCCGGTCGAATCTCCATTGATGCCGACAACCTCTTGTTGATTTCTATTGAGCCAGCCGGCAAGGCAAATCACTATGAAAAGAACGGGATTCATGGATTTCGAGAGTGCTCTATTCGTCCGGAATTTTCACGTCAAAAGATCCAACCAGCTCAATGTCCAAGTGCTAGACATCCAACGGGTTGCGCGCTGTAGTCGACTTTTGAGACACTTCGCCATTGAGAACAACCGCGCACCGAGAGCTTCGCGAAGCTCACTGAAAGAGGCTTCGAACACACCAAGATCGTGAAATCCTTGGCCACGTATTTTGTCCTATCTTTGGGCTCTACTCCGCTATAAGGTCGAGGATTCAAACCACCCTTGGTGGGGTACCTCTCTCCGAAAGCTGGCCAGGTCAAGTGGCACTATCCTGGTGCCTCCTCTGAGTTTGCTCGAAGAGTCGCAAATGCCAACTGCTCCGCTTTCCAAATCGACTGAGGTCGCCAACACTTTCGTACCTTCCGCTGCCGCCATAGAGCGGAAAGAGTGGCTCTTCGTCCCTGGTCCGGTGCCTATCGAGCCGCATCTGCGCGCCATCGGTGAACAACAACCCCCGTACAACCGAACGAATCCATTCTCCGAGACCACCCACGAGATTCTTAGTGGGCTGAAGTATCTTTTTCAAACAGAGGGCGATGTCGCTTTGCTCACGGGATCAGGTACGGCTGCCATGGAGGCATCGATTCTTAATTTCCTCTGCCCGTCAGACAACGCGCTTGTCATCAACGGAGGAACGTTCGGAAAACGATGGTGCGATCTATGTGAAGTGCATTCGATTCCTTACGAAAAAGAACCAGTTCAGTTGGGGGAGGACGTTGACCTAGTTCGGTTGGAGAGTCTGCTTTCGAGTGGGCGATTCTCGACCTTGTTGATCAATGCTCACGAGACCTCCACTGGGCACCTATACGACATCCAGGCCGTCGGATCTCTGGCACGACAACACGGCGTGTTCCTCGTAGTGGACGCAATTAGTTCCATCTGTGCCGATCACTTTTACATGGACGCCTGGAACGTTGATGTAGCGATCTTGAGTTCTCAGAAAGCATTGGCGCTGCCACCAGGTCTATCTTTCGTGGCAATGAATGAGAGGGCAATCGCGCGCCTGGAACGTAGTAAACCCAAGACTCTCTACTTCAACCTGCGGGACTATCTGGACAACCAGCGGCGCGGCCAACTTCCCTACACACCAGCGATCGGTCTGATGCTGCAACTGCATCAGCGGCTTCTCGACATACAGAAGGAAACGTTGCAAGAAGTCGTGGAAGCTCACCGGCTGCGTGCCTCTTACTTTCGAACTGCGATCGAACATCTGGAGTTCAATAGTCTGCCGGTTCGCCCCTCCAACGCAATGACTGCACTCACCTGTGCGACAATGGACGCGAGCAACGTTGTGACGGAGTTACAGAACCAATACCAGATGGTCGTGGCTCCAAGCGGCGGCGTATTAAAATCCAAAGTTATACGAATAGCGCATATGGGCGCTCAAGATCATGACGATCTAAGACGGCTGGCGGCCGCCTTCGGAGAGATTGCCCACGCACAATAAAATATGAAAGCAATTATCATGGCTGCCGGAGTCGGCTCTCGACTCAAACAGATTAACGGAGACAGGCCAAAGTGTCTGATCGAAGCAGACGGCATGAGCCTTATCAGCCGATCGATCACGCTTCTTGAACGGAGAGGCATCACCAACATCAGTGTGATCACTGGCTACAAGAGCGAGCTCGTTCGACACGAGCTTAAGAGTCGTGTTCGATTCATCCATAACCCCTATTTCGAGGTCACCAACAGCATTGCGTCGCTGTGGTTAGCCAAGGAATTGCTAGACGACGATGTGATTCTCATGAACGCCGACCTCTACTATGAACCAGACGTTCTCGACATTGCCCTCGCTCAACGCGGGAATGCCGTAATGCTTTCGGATTCGACCCGGATCGTCGATGCGGACTTTCGGTTCGGCGTGTGTGGGAACCGGATTTTGAAGACGGGTAATCTGCTGACTGATAAGGAAACCGACTGTGAGTACGTGGGGATCGTCCGGATTGACAAGCGCTTCGTTAACACATTCCGCAAACGCCTTGAGGAGATGATCGTCCGGGGAGACTTTAGAAACTGGTGGGAGGGTGTTCTCTACGCGTTTATTGACGAAGGAATAGCGATCTCCCATAAAGATGTTGAGGGTGCTTTCTGGACTGAGGTCGATCACCTCGGCGACTACAACCGCCTCTTGAATTGGACATCCAATCACGCGCCTGCCACGGTGCCACCCAACGCTTTAAACGCTTCCTACAATTTACGTCTCGATTCGGGACAACCCGTCACCGAGATCAGCGGGCCGTCGCTATGAGTCCAAGACTTCAACGCTTGTGGGACACCAAGAACAAGAACGATGAATGGTGGTCCTCTTTTGTGACTTCGCCTCTGGCGATTGGCGCCAACTACTTCGTCGTCGATTGGAAATGGCTAACGCCGAACCGACTCACATTGTTGTCATTCGTGGTGGCTTGTGCGGCAGTCGCTCTGATTGTTACAGGGGGAACAATCGCGTTCTACCTCGCAGCAGCACTGATCCATTGTAGTCATGTCTTAGATTGCATGGACGGGCAGATGGCTCGTTACCGTGGTGCCTCTTCGCGCTCGGGAGGATTCTGGGACAAGATCACCGATCAAATTCAGGTGATTCTCTGGTTCGGCGCGGTCGGATATGCCGCATATGCACAAACCGGTAACGTCTTACCGGTGTTTCTCGCCTTGGCAGGCGTGGCTTTCTACTCACTTCGTGGCTACATCAAATATGTGATCATCTACACGGAAATGGGAGATGATAAGGACTACTTGGAGAGGACCTCTCAAGAAGTTGCCGAAATCGGCAAACTGAGAGAAACGATCGCTGGACCAGGGAAAGGAGTCGTCGCGAACCTGCGCTGGTTTGCCGGCGAGCAACGAAAGATGTTCTCCTTTGATGAGGGCGTGTTCATTTTCATGCTCTCTTTTGCCCTAGTCTTCAATGTATTGACCTCGATGTTGTGGGTATTCGCGGTCAGCCAAACGTTCTACGGTGTTGCCCGCTCTTTCCAACGGGCGCGCCAACTTAACCTACATCAAGTTCAGCAAGTGCTGACGACGACGGAAAAATAGACGATCCTCCGAGTTATGGGCACCGAACAGTCGATCGACCGAGCGTCGTGAGATCGCAGTCGGAATTGTCATAGTGTCATGCAATGCAACAGGCAGTCCCAAAGCAGTAAGGAATCACAAGAGATTGAGCCGTTCAACAGTTTTGCGAGCACGTATGGTCAAAATACTCAGCCGAAACGCAACGCCCTGAAAATCAGTGCCGGATGACAGCTGAGGCTCTTGAGCTCAGCCTCGATTATTCAGCTCATCTCCGGTAGAAGCTCTCTCATGAGATTCATTTTTCACCCATGGCAACTCTTCTTTCTGATTCTCGCAGGCTGGGTCAATCGCCAGCAACAGGAAATGATCGACTTCCAGAATGCGCAGATCCGCATCCTGATGGATAAGATGGGAAGGAAGCGCATACTCCTCACCGATGAACAACGACGAAAGCTGGCTGTAAAGGGTAAGGCTCTTGGCCGGAAGGCGTTGTGCGAACTGACGACTATCGTTACTCCTGACACCATTCTCCGCTGGCACAGAAGATTAATCGCCGTGAAATGGGATTACAGCGACCGTCGAAAGAATCTGCCGGGGCGGCCTCAAGTCAAAGATGATGTTGTGCAACTCGTTCTCCGCTTCGCAAAAGACAATCCCACGTGGGGTTACGATCGGATTCAAGGAGCGCTGGCAAATCTTGGGCATGAGATTTCCGACACCTCTGTCGGGAACATCCTCAAGGAAAACGGCATCGAAGCGGCCCCTTTGCGTAAGAGCACGACAACCTGGAAGACGTTCCTCAAAGCCCACTGGGATTCCACCCTCTTCTATCGACTTCACCACCGTCGAGGTGTGGACGAGGAACGGCCTGACCACTTTCTACGTCCTGGTCGCGATGCACCTCAAAACGCGCAGGGTCGAGATCACCGGAATCACGGAGAATCCCAATGGTGATTGGGGCAGACAGATGGCTCGCAATCTGACGGGCTATGACGGATTCCTCGCAAGTGCGAGCTATGTTCTCATAGATCGGGACACCAAGTTTCAGCCGTTCCGGACATACCTCACTGAACTGACGGAGATCAAGGTGGTACTATTGCCGCCCAGGAGTCCAAATCTGAACTCCTACATTGAAAGGTATATGCGCTCAATGAAATCGGAGTGCCTCGACAAGATGATCTTCTTTGGCAGACAATCGTTGGAGCGAGCGTTGCTGGAATTCGTTACGCACTACCATGGGGAAAGAAATCATCAAGGATTGGAAACCCGAATCATAGATCCTGGAGACGAGGTTGGAAGAGTGGACGGCGATGTCCGGTGCCGCGAACGTCTTGGCGGAATGCTTCAGTACTACCACCGAGAAGCTGCGTGAATATGAGGTCGGCGGAGTTTTTTGACCATATGGGCACCGGACTCGGACTGTCGATTGTGAAAATGTGTGTCGAGTCCTGCCGAGGCACTGTTGCTGCATCCAATTTAGCGCCAAGTGGCTTTGAAGTGGTGCTGTCACTTCGGCGCGTACACTGAGCCGATCACTGTGAGCGCACTCTGTAGTAACGTATCCCGGTGTTCGGCCGGCGGTCGGCCCATGTTGCTTCCGATTCGCCTTGAGCTGCTGTGACGGTTGAATTGGGAAGATCGTTCTTCCATTGAATGAGATCGTCCGAGTATTCCACATGGTACTGTGTTCCGTTCTCAGCTGGCCAGCGCAGCATCATGTTTCCGTTTGGTCGACGGACGATGCGGGCGATATGAAAGTTTTTGCTGTCAGGAGTGGTTGTATTTTTCAGAGCGCTTACATTCCAATCATCGAACAATAGCCAATTGTCTCCAGGGCTTTGGACATCGGTGATCTCCCACTCAGCGGAAAAATCGCCAAGATTTCGCACCGCATCCGAATTGCTGAATGGGGCATCTGTAAAAAGAGCCGCGTCATCCAGCGTTGCCGTCCAGGTGTTCGCTGCAAAGTCGATCCTGATCTTCAATTGATACAAGATCTCGTGCTCAAAGCTGACTCCCGTGTCAATGAAGTCCAAGCCGTCCGCTCGCCAGACACCGAAATCAGCTTCCGTATTGTCGAACACAACACTGCCCAGAAGGTTCCCTGTGGTGTTGAACACCGATATGTAGAAACTGTCAAACGAAGTCGATTCGTCAGACGAATCGACAATGGCAACGCTCGCCGAGAACTGGATTACCGGGGTGTCGCTGGCAATAGGATCGTAGTTAATCGGGCGGTAGACTGTAATGATTTGATCGGTGGTGACAGGATCAAAAAAACCGAGCGTTGCCCTGCGATTACCCTCGCCGAAAAAATCATCAACCGTCCCATGCACTTCCTCGTCAGGATGCGTGCTCAGCCAGCCGTCATTGCCAACCAGGTTGCCATCGCCTGCGGGGAAATTTGAAAAATCGGTAATGTAGAGCGGGATCGACGTTTGTGCGCTCACTGTCATTACAGTGAACATCAACGCGACTAAGAGGATCGAAAATGAAGGGAGTTGCCTGAACATCAAATGATAGACGAAGGCGTGCGATTATTATTCATTCAGAAGGTAATTTTCCTCTGCCACCGGTGCGCTGAACCCGCGCAGTGTCAGTCCTCGATCATCAGTTTTGCCTCGTCCGAGTTGCCTTTCAATTCTGGCGCGTACATGGCCGAAACCTTTGCGGGGAGGGCACTGAAGCGTCCGGGAACCTCTGCGCGGAGGCGGTAGGTGATGCTGTGTTTGCCCATTGGAAGCTGGCGGACGAAAAATGCGACTCGTTCATCACGCAATTCCATATAGGCACCGAGGCCATTACGAGTGTAGCCACTGCGGACGTCGACAGCTTCGAATCCTGCGCCCTTCATGTCTTCAAAGAGAATGTATTCGTAGTCGTTCTTGCTCTCAAGGATCAGTTCGACTTCGATAAGGTCACCGCTCTTCAACGCGTCACCTTTTTTCAGCAGTGTGCGCTCATACTTCTCTACTTTCTGATCGAGTGCCTGTCCGCGCGCGCCGCCGACTTTGATCGATTTCTCGATCGGCGTCAATTTGCGGAAGCGGCGTTCGATTTTTACTTCCAGCCCGGCTTTCCTGATGTTGTCCTCAAGCGTGAAGTTCGTGAGATACGCGTTGTAATAAAGTGGGCCGCGTCCGCGTTTTCGAAATTCGATAGTGTGTACTCCAGCCGTTACAGCATCTCCCTTGAGAACGAATGAATTATCGAACTGAAACAACGTACTGCTGTCAATTTTGACTTCCTGATGCTTTTTACCGTCGACATAAAGATCCAGTGTCATGTTCGGTTTGTCTTCGCCGCTGGCGCGCATGAATTCGGCGAGGGCTTCGATACAAAATGCGGTGTCGCGGGTAGAATTCCAGTAGGTCGCGTTCTTGCGGTTGTTGATGAGGAACTTGGCTACGCCTGCGGCCTCGGCGCTCTTCGGTTTGACGCGCGATAAGAGCCTGAGGTAAGCTGCTTGAGTTTCGATATCATTTCCATACCAATGCCACCAATAGCGGTTACCTGTCTTCAAGTATGCCGTCTGATTCTCATCATCACGCACCAGGAATTGTTCCAGGTTCCGTAGAATCATATCTCGCTCGGTGTCGCGGCCATGTTTGTCAAAAGCATAGCCGAGCAGCGCATTGGAATACGGGGTCAGTTGGGTGCGATCTCGATAAAGCATCTTCATCATGTCGAGTTCGATGACGTCGGCATCGACCAGCACGCTGTAGACAAGGGCATCGATATTGGTCGCTGAAGTTTTCCATGGTTTGGTTTCAGAGGGAGCATTTTTCAGCTTCTGCAATTCGGCAGCCTGATATTGTGTGAGCCAAGCAACGCCGCGCTCCAGAATTCCCGGGACGAGGGCCAGTCCAGCATCTTGAGCGACTTGCAGCCCGTGCACTACGATGCACGTCGTGTGCGGGTAGGAGCTTTCCTCAGAGCCGGAGAACCAACCCCAGCCGCCATCAGTATTCTGCATGTTGGTGAGTTTCTCCAAGCCATCTTTCGCCAACTCTGCAGCTTCTTTTTCGTCGAATACTGGCTCGCGCACGAAGCGTTTCCACTGTTTGGCGCGCTCTCGATCATCACCGACCTCCTGCGCATTCAGGTTCGTGCGCTTGTCGCGGATCGCTGCCAAGTCCAAGCCCATATCCTTTAACACTTTTTGAGTGACGACGGTCGGCACGAATCGATTTAGCGTCTGCTCTGTGCATCCATAAGGAAACTCGATGAGGTAAGGTAATGCGTCCACCATCGCGCCGGCGAGAGTGGGGGAGTAGCGCACTTCCAATCGGCTCTGTTCCGGGCGGCGCTCTTCAGGCACGGTGATGGTGAAGGAGCCTTGCGATTCATCTGGCCGAACCACACCGCTGTAAGAATCGGTTTTGAGCATTCCGTGCACATAGACGGGGAATGTCATTTCCATGGCGTCGGAATCACCCGTAGCGACCGCTTTCACCCGCAGCATCGCCGTGCCCTCGCGCAGCACCCGCATTCGCCAGTCGACGCGTTGTTCGCCACCGCTTGCCAGGGTAATAGTCGCGTTCAAATTTGCGCCTGCCATTGCTTCCATCGTCTGTCCGTCAGTCTCAAGCGATACGTCGATCTTCTGATCGGTATCGAGGTAGTTGTGCACGTTGGCCGATACGACTACTTCATCTTTCTCAACGAAAAAGCGCGGCGCCTGAAGACGGATAAGGAGATCCTTGCTGGTGATCACTTCCGCACTGCCTTCGCCGACCCGCGTTCCTTCTCCCATCGCCCAGCTGCGAATTTTCCAAGTGGTCAAATTATCCGGCATGTCCCATTCCACTTCGGCGTAGCCATCTTTGTCCGTGGTCAAGCTAGCGACCCAGAATGCGGAGTCGGCAAAGTCTGAACGCACGGTGACCTCGGGCATAGGGGCTTCGCCTCCCGATGACTCAGCCTCTTGTAGTTCAGATTGAGGCGCAGCATCGGCGACAGCGACAGCGACTGCCGAATCAGCACTCGGCATTGCAGACATTGCCATCGATTTCATCCGGCTGCTTGATCGCCCAACCATTTGCTTGGTGCTCGTTGATGATAATCCATCGATCATGTCATTGCCAAACACACCCAGCGTTTGCATGCCCTCCTTTTCCGGGCGCACAAGGTTGCCAAATGCATTCATAAGATTGGACTCGAATTGCGTGTAGTGGTTGCGTCGCCACTTCCAGAAGAATTCCCGAATCTCTGGAACATTGGATCCGCCGGAAATATATTCCAGCGCCTTGTCGTAGACGCTGACGACAGTACTGCCGACGAATGCTTCCCCAGTGTGATCGGTCAGACGCAGCTTCAATTTCGCTTTGCTGCCAGGTTTGTAGACGTCTTCGGTGGGCTCGACCGAAAGGTTCAGCACGCGCTTCTCTGGCGGAACGATGACTTCACGCACAGCGTGCCTCACCTGCCCGTCGCGAACGGTAAATGCTTCGATGAAAAAATTTGGCATATCCGCCTTGGCAACCGTCACCGTGTGCACTTTACTTTTTCCTGTGAGCTGAATGATCTCAGGTTCTGGATACGCGCCATTCGCTGCGCGCACAAAAAGTGCCACCGTGCTCCCGGCGTGTTCCGTGTTGATCAGTAGCTCGATGTTTTCACCCGGTGCGTATTCGGCCTTGTCAGGGATCAGCTCCAGCTGGCTAAAGCGAAATTCCCGACCATCGAAGCCCGCGCCGCGCACCACGAAGACATGCCCACCTTCGATGGAGCGTCCTTTACTGTCGGTGACTTCATACGAAAGGCGGTACTGTCCTTTCTCTGAAGCGCTCCATTTTTGCGTCGCGCTTCCCTGCTCGTTGGTAGCCAGGTCAAATTCTTCCACCAGTTTCTCCTGTGGTTCCATGGTGGCATTGTAAGTGATCGAGAACAATTTCAGCGTGCCATTGCCCTGCACTCCATTGCCATCCAAGGTGCGAGCCTGGAAACTGGCGTCGATGCTGTCGCCGACTTCGTAGTGGCCACGATCTGTCCATGCGTAAACACGGAATGGTTCCCGTGCGACTAGAACCGTGCCTTGACCAACGATCGTGCGCCTTGATTCATCGACGACTTCTGCCGTGATTTGATATTTGTGATCGGTATCTCCGTGCAATTCTTTGGCCACGGAGGTGTCGATTTCAATCGTCACTTTTCCATCAGCGCCGATCGCAACCTCATTTTCCATCACGACCTCCGGTGGGTTCTGGGGTTCCGGAAGCCACCAGGGCGATGGTGTTTTGCATCCCCAGTTACCCCAGCCGGGATACCAGTCGTAGTCGTATCCGAACCACCAGTAGCCTGATCCATACATCCAGTCCCACGGCCGCGATGGATACCAGTGCGCGCTGAAGTCGCTGCGCATCACCTTGTATTTCACCGTTGCATTGGTGACCGGGGCACCAAAGTAATACTTCGCGTCAATCTCTGCCGATATCTTGTCGCCCAGCGCGACCGGTTCATCGGGTGCCTTCACTGTTACTTGAAATTCGGGCTTTTTATATTCTTCTACCCGGAAATTCGCATAGCCGCTAATGCCACTATCGTTGATCTGAATCGAGTAATTGCCCAGCGGCGCATTCTCTCCCAGAGTCAGCGTGTGATCGACGCCACCATAGGCGTCAGCATTGAGCCTCTGCTCGAGCATTTTCTGCCCGCGCGGATCATTGATAGTCAGATTGACCTTCCGGCCTGCAAATTTGGAAGTGTCTTTCATGTCGTAGCTCACCTGGCGGATCCATGCCTTTACCTTCACTTCCTGGCCAGGTCGGTAGACGGGACGATCGGTGATCGTATACACTTTCGTCTGTTCGTAGTTAGAGGAACCATTGTTATGAATCCAAATGCCGGAGAATCCTAACATTCCGCTCTTTCCATCGTCAGTCGTCGCGGTGATTAACCAATTGTACTGGTCATCAAAGCGTCGTTTTCCTTTTGCAAAGAATTGACCCTCGGTGCCTGCGAATTCGGCAAATTCTCGGGTTTTGATATTTGCCTGACGACGTTGTTTACTTTTCCCATTGTTGCGCAGGTAGTCGACTTTGTAGCCGAAGAAGGATAAATTGACTTTAGCGGTTGGTGCACCTGTGGCAGCATCGCAAACGAATACATGTGAGCCGCCGTTGCCGTTCTTTTTAACGATCGCCAGATCAGTCAACCACACGACAATTTCCGCATCATTGCCGTTTTCCATGGCGGCAGTGACGAGGTAGGCTCCTGCTTTTGAGAGCGGTGTCACCACATCGATCCGCTTGTCCCAGTGATCGGCGGCGGGTTGCAATTCGACGTCCCACCTGGCGATTTCTTGCTTCACGTATTTGGCATAATGCTGCTGCAGGATTTGATAGCCAATGTTGTTGAGCTGCACTTTATTCCAGTCCAGCCTCTCTGGATTCGCTTTCAGGTAAGCCTTCACATCCGCGACTAGGGCAGACGTGTCGATGGCGCGGGCGCGGAAGGCCGCTTTTTTTCCGTTGCGAAAAATGAACCCCAGCTTTGCAGGCTCACCTGCTGCACCAAGTTGTGTTGCATCGAAGCGTCCCCAGTTCCCCGTGATTTGCTTCAATCTGCGCTGGCGGCTGGAAGTATTGCCAAAGGTTTCCAGGGCTTCCGTCAAAATCGCCGCTGCTTTGTCGTATTGTCGGCGGTTTTCAAAAATGGACGCCAACTGGTCGTGGGCTGCTTGAGCACTGCTGCTGTCGGTCTTGTTCATTGCTAGCGCACGAAGAATGCGGATGAAGTCGGCATCGTCTGGGAGAGTGAACCGTTGCACACCATCCGCCAACCGGGCGATGGTTTCATTCTCCGCCAACGTGTGTACAGCAAACTTGCCGCTTTTCTTTCCGTCCTCTTCGCTGTCACGACCGAAAGGAACACGTGCCCCCCCCGCCATCGTTTGCACGCCGAATTGTTGCTGCAGGAATTGTGCGTAGGACAAGGTGGAACGCGCGGCTGCCGCCTTGCTGACGCTTCCGGCTTGGGCCAGTGCCCAGCGCCAACGTTCGCCATCATTTTTGGCTGCTGCCCAACTGGTAGGCAGGGAATAGAAGACTGGATTGCCATCAGCATCAACGGGCGCCGCCTGGCTGCGGTTGATGCCTTGTGGATCATCGTAGTCCGGCAGCGTTGAGGTGTCGGTCAGGATTTGCATTCGCCAGGCGCCGCTTCGATAATTTGTGGTCAGCAGGCTCGCCAGTCTGTGATGCAATTGCTCGAACGCAGGCTTCTCCTTGCTCGCGGCATCGGCACTATCGGCGAGCGACATGGCATTCTCATAGAGTTGCAGAGCACGTGCCCGATCGCGCTCAGTCGTATTTACAAATTGACCACGTCCGCGTTGCCCTCGCTCAAATTCGCCATCGACGATCAAACCATAGTGAGTGACAACTTCGTATAACGTTGCTGCCCGCCATAGCAGGAGCCAGTCATCGCTGTGCCGTTTTACTGCTTCTTCGAGCAGATCATCGACTTGTGGCTGACTGCCCAACCGCACCATGCATTGGAACGCGCTCTCCAAGTCTGCTGCCAGCGGAAGTCCGCGATTGCCATCGGTTTCAAGCACCAGCCTGCGGAAGAGATCCAGGGCATCTTTGAAGTTTCCGTCGCTCTGCAGTTCTTGTGCTGATGCTCTGCTCGTTTCAATCTTCGCCTGCTGGGCTGTGGCAAACGAAACGAGGCAAACGGTGGCGATGAAAACTTGGAGAAGTCGGCTCATACGAGCCACTATAGTGAGATCCGCGTCAATGTAATGTCAGGAATTGTAAAAACCTTGTAAGCGATCAAGGCTCACCCGGATGACGCATGAAGATTGATCAAAATAGGAGAAATTGAAGCGCACCATCATCATTGGATTAAGTGCCGATCGAATGGTCGGTTATCCACCAGAGAATCGAGTTCATCCCCGTCAAATTGCAGCAGCAGTGTCCACCAGGAGGAAATCCTTAGTCGCAATGATGCTGGATGGAGGCCCGGAGGCGGTGCGTCACTTTGCGGAGAACTTGTGCACGGTAGTGTGCGTGTAGGTTTTTCCGGGACGCAGGACGGTGGAAGGAAACGACTTCTGGTTAGGGGAATCCGGGAAGTGCTGTGTTTCGAGGCAGAGCGCACCTCGGCGCGCATATGTTTTCCCAGCTTTGCCTGTTAGTCCGTCTAGAAAGTTGCCGGTATAGAACTGCACACCGGGTTCCGTAGTGCTGATCTCCATGACTCGACCGGACTTAGGATCATGCACGACTGCAGTTCGTCGCAGGGTTCCAGGATTGCCATTTACCACAAAGTTATGGTCGTAACCCTGGCCGTATTGAATTTGGGTATGCGTCGAATCGATCCGCTTGCCAATTTGTGTAGCGGTGCGGAAATCAAGGGGAGTGCCTTCCACCGAGGCAAGCTCGCCGACGGGAATTGCGGTGGCATCAGTCGGCGTGAATTTATCTGCAAAGAGGGTGAGATGGTGCTCTAGAATCGTGTCATTCCCATGTCCTCCAAGATTGAAGTAAGAGTGATTGGTGAGGTTGATCACTGTGCTTTTATCGGTCGTCGCCTTGTAATCGATACGCAATTCATCCGCATTTGTGAGCGTATAGACGACCTCCATCGCCAATTTTCCTGGATACCCCTCATCGCCGTCCGGGCTGGAATGTTTGAAAGTGATCGCTGGGCCGCTTGGTGTGTTTTCTGTAGTCGCTTTCCATACCTGCTTGTCGAATCCCTTCAGGCCACCGTGCAGGTGATTGACATCGTTGTTGACTGCCAGCGTGTATTCTTCCCCTTCCAAGGTGAATTTTCCTTTGGCGATGCGATTTGCATAGCGCCCAGTGATGCAGCCAAAGTAGGGACTCTTCTCCTCGTATTCAGCGATCGAGTCGAAGCCCAGAACAATGTCTTCCAGCTTACCCGCTTTGTCGGGAACATTCAGGGAAACCACTGTTCCTCCGTAAGTCATAATGTCAGCACTCAGTCCGTTGGTATTTTTCAACGTGTAGAGTTCGACGCTTGTCCCGTCCTTAGTTTTTCCAAACGGCTTTTTCGAAATGCTGGAATCTTCCTGGGCAGTGGCAGCGGTTGCGGACATACAGATCATGGCGATGGCAGCGGGAATTGCTGCCAGTTGATTGCTTGCGATGGGGTTCATAATCAAAATGGTTTTTTTTAAAGTATAAATAATGGGGCACTGGAAACCTAGAGACCGAAGGCTTCCTCCATCTGCTCACGCACCTTTGTCAGACGAGCCAGGTCACCGCCACCAACTTCAGCAGTGGCCCAGCCGGTGAATGAAATGTCATCAAGCGCTTTTCGCACTTCACCCCATGGCAAGTCTCCCTCGCCAATGTCGGTGAACTTGTTTTCCTTACGGCTGAATCCTTTGACATCCAATTTCACACAGCGGTGGCCAAAGGCACGAATCCAGTCGCCCGGTTGCCCGTATTTCCAGTGATTGCCGATGTCGTAATACATTCCAACCCACGGACTATTAAAGCTGTCGACGAACTCGACAAATTTCTCCGCACCCTGCTCCGGGCCCGCATCGTGGTCGTAAAACATCTTGTTCCAGACGTTTTCAAAAAGGATTGGCTGGCCGAGTGCCGCTGCCAAAGGTAGCAATTTCTTCACTTCCGCGCGGCACCGCTCCGCCACTTCCTCCGCTGGGCCATCATCGCCATGACCAAGCACAATGAGAACCCCATTGCCGCCAGCGGCGTGCGATACTCTGATGCAGTGCGCAATGTTTTCGCGACTGGTATTTCTTTCCCCTTCTTCGCTATTGGTAAGCCGGTGTTTCCAGTGCGCATGATTGATAGCGTTATGCACAAAGACGCCAGATTTTTGCACCGCCTCGCGCGCTTCCTCGGGTGAGTAAGAGCCA
>JBNMNB010000189.1:0-15801 GCA_051270635.1 Verrucomicrobiales bacterium
ATGGAAGAGACAAGCCTATCGTCCTTCGCTTGAAGGGAAATTGCCTGCGCGATCTTGCGGGTTGCTCCGTCGTTTTCGATAACTCACAGCCTGAGACCGAAGAATTGACGGAAGTTTTGTTCGATGAACAGGAAGGACTGGTCGGCGACATGACTGCATCACGCCGTGCAAAAATTCCCACAGTGACTGAAGTCGAACTGCAGGAACTTCTGCGTAATAGAAAACCTGTTCCCAGCGTCACCGCGAACACACTTTACCTTGAGTGGTTCAGCGAACGTAATGGACGTGTGGTCATCGAGACCAGCAACTGCAGAGTGATCGTGTCTGAACCGACATGGGATATGAGCGCAGATGAAGAGCGCGTACAGGAAGCTGAAAGTCAGCAAAATTTCTATGCATTTCTCGACAAGATTACCGGCAGCATTCATGCCCAGCCAGAAGAGGATCTTTTTCCTGGAGAGGAGTCAAACTCGGAGACTGAATCATCTACCAGTGAGGATCCGTTTTTCTTTCTAGATTCACCCGGCCCTTTGAGAGAAGGAGCGCATCAGAACGACTCGGGCACGGAGGACGACGAGCCGACTTCTTACGATGAATCGATGCAGCCTCTGGATGAATTTGAATGGGAGCATGAGCTGCGCGAGGCGGATCGAAAAGCAGCAGCCTACCAGGAAGCCCTGGAAAAGTATAAAGACACTCCAGATCGAGACAAGCGGATGGCAGAGGCCATGGGCTGGGACGACAACGAGGACATCGATGCCGATTTTGACTGGGAAGACATCCAGTTTGCCGATGATGACGATGCTATTGAAGGTGAGAGTCCTGCGGATGATGAGTCGGAGCTCGAAATCGATGAAATGCATCATCACCCACTCAGCAAAAGGGTAACAGATCTGGCATTACACCTGCAGCGTGACGCCGAAGTCCGCGGATTGCTGGCAAAACACGATCCTGCAGGTGGAGTCAGCCAGGTAGCGAGCAACCCTTACCTGTCCGTGGTGATGCATATCATCGCTTTGGGAGGAAAGCTGGCAGCGGCCCTGGATGGCTCAGCACAAGGGATCGATCCAGAGCCTGGATTCGTTATCGCCATGCTCAAACGAGCACAGATTCCATTGAATGAGGCAATGCACGCAATGGGATCGCTGTTCCCGGATCACTTGGATGAAAACACCGCAGAATGGCTGGAGTTCGCCAGAACGGAACTGTTCGAACTACGCAATGACATCCTCGAAATCATGCAGGATCTGCGCACACGGCGTAACCGATAGCTGGAACAAATTTAGTTGCAGTCAGTCGGGGTCATCAGCGCCGGTGCCAGGACTGGGCCCAACTGAGAATCCTCTATTCGATCATGCGGATCAGTAGTTCCTTAGTCTCTACGGTGCTACCTACTTTGATACAAATTTCATCGATAGTGCCCGCAGAAGTGGCTGTGACAGTCGTGAACATTTTCATGGCCTCCAAAGTGAGCAATGGATCCCCTTCTTTTACTTTCTGGCCAGCTTCCACGGCCAGACTTGCAATGAGCCCTGGCATGGGTGCCCCGATCTGCATTGAGTTTCCGGGATCCGCCTTTACGCGCTCAACGGTTTCTGTCGCTACAGATTTATCCGTGACGGTAACATGACGGGGATAGCCGTTCAGTTCAAAAATTGCTCGTCGCTGGCCTTCTTCATCTGCGTCCGAAACATTGAATAGTCGTATGAACAACGTCTTACCGGGCTCAATGTCGACCGTTATCTCCTCCTGCTCCAGCAGTCCAAAAAAGAATGCTGGACTTGGCAGAACACTAACATCACCATATTGGTCACGAAATTTCGAGTATTCCAGAAAGACCTGAGGATACATCAGGTAGCTCCAGACTTCGTTCTCGGATGGCGCGCGTCCCAGTTCTTTCTCCAAAGTTGCGCGCACTTCTGGCATCTTAACCGCCTTGGCGAGTTGCCCCGGACGCTTAGTCGTTGGTCGACGCTTGCCGAGAATCACTTTCTGCACGTCCTTCGGCCAACCGCCCATTGGCTGCCCCAGTCCGCCCATCAACATATCGATCACTGATTCCGGCCAGGCCGTGTTCTTCGGCATATTGACGACGTTTTCAGGCTTAATGCCCTTGGCGATGAGGAACATGGTCATGTCGCCAACCACTTTCGAGGACGGCGTCACCTTGACAATGTCACCGAATAGTTGATTAACCTCAGCGTAACAACGAGCGATCTCCGGCCAGCGATGACCAATGCCCATCCCATTCGCCTGCTCTTTTAAATTGGTATACTGGCCGCCCGGCATCTCGTGAAGATAGACTTCGGCCGTGCCATAAGGCTCGCTGGTATCAAATGGCTTGTAGTAGGCGCGCACACCAGCCCAGTAGTCAGAGTATTCATTGAGTGCCGCAAGATCCAGCTTGGTGTCCCTGGCAGAATGCTGCAATGCGGCGACGACGCTGTTCAGATTTGGCTGACTGGTGCCCCCACTCATGCTCGCTATCGCGGCATCGCAGACATCCACGCCCGCCTCTGCGGCGGTCAAGATAGAGGCCGCATTGAGACCACTGGTATCGTGGGTGTGGAAATGGATCGGAATGCCGACGGCGTTTTTGAGCGCCTTTACCAGCTTGGTGGCAGCGTAAGGACGACACAGTCCTGCCATGTCTTTGATCGCAAGCATGTGCGCTCCCATTTTCTCCAGTTCTTTCGCCAGTGCGACGTAGTATTTCAGCGAATACTTGTCACGTTTCTTGTCCAGAAGGTCCCCTGTGTAGCATACTGTCGCTTCACATATCGCGTGCGTGTCATGCACTGCCTCCATCGCAGCCTTCAGATTCGGCGTGTAGTTCAGCGAATCGAAAATGCGGAAAATATCCATGCCATTGGCCGCTGCATGTTTAATGAATCCGGTTACCACATTGTCAGGATAATTGGTGTATCCAACTGCATTCGAGCCACGGAAAAGCATCTGAAAACAGATGTTCGGAATCTTTTCGCGCAGTTGGGCCAATCTTTCCCACGGATCCTCACGCAGAAAACGCATGGAGGTATCGAATGTTGCCCCGCCCCACATTTCCAGCGAGAAAAGGTCAGGCGTCCGACGTGCCACAGCATCAGCGACACTCAACATATCAAAGCTGCGAACGCGCGTCGCCAGCAGCGACTGATGCGCATCTCTGAAAGTCGTATCAGTAATCAGCAGACGCTTCTGCTTCATCACCCACTCACAGAATCCTTCTGCGCCCATCTTGAGCAAGCGATCACGTGTTCCAGGAGGAGGCGCTGTAGTGTGATCCCACTTTGGCAAAAGTGGCGGAGGAAACGCCGTCGTGATCACGTGCCCTTTCGCGTGAGGGTTCCCGTTGACTGTGACATCTGAAATGTAGTCGAGCAACTTCGTCGCCCGATCCTTACGCGGCTTGAACACAAACAACTTGGGATTCTCGTCGATGAAGCGCGTTGTCGCCTGTCCTTCCCGGAATTTCGAGTCGTTGATGACGTTCAATAGGAACGGAATATTCGTCTTCACGCCACGAATGCGGAATTCATGAAGACAACGGTCGATGCGATCGAGAGCGTTCCTGAAATCTCGACCGAATACCGTGAGCTTCACCAGCATCGAATCATAGTAAGGCGTGATGACAGCATTTGCCGTCCCCAGGGCACCATCCAACCGGACGCCAAAACCACCCGGACTGCGGTAAGTGAGGATCTGTCCAAAATCGGGTGTAAACTGGTTCTCGGGATCTTCGGTGGTGATCCGACACTGAATGGCAAATCCATTCATGCTCAAATCTGATTGCTGAGGCAGATCCATGGCCTCGTCATGCAGTTGGTGCCCCATCGCGATCTGAATCTGCGATCGCACGATGTCGACTGACGTCACCTCTTCGGTCACGGTATGCTCGACCTGGATGCGCGGATTCATTTCGATAAAGAACCAGTCGCCAGTTTCCGCATCTACCAGAAATTCGACTGTCCCTGCATGGGTGTAGTTCACCGCTTTCGCAATTTTCAGCGAAGCATCATACAATCCTTCCAGCACTGATTGATCAATGCCGTAGCTGGGCGCCATCTCGATCACTTTCTGGTGCCGACGCTGCACGGAACAATCCCGTTCGAAGAGATGCAGAACATTGCCGTGCTTGTCGGCGATGATCTGGACTTCGATGTGCTTGGCCTTGCGAACGAACTTTTCGAGGAACACAGCACCATTGCCAAAGGCACGCTGCGCCTCATTTTGCGCCTCATCCAGTAGTCGTTCCAAATCTTTTTCTTCCTGCACGACACGCATGCCACGGCCACCGCCACCGAATGCAGCCTTAATGATCAGCGGAAATCCGATCTTACGCGCAACCGTCACCGCCTTCTTCTTGGTTGTAATGGCATCCTTAGTGCCAGACAAGGTTGGCACTTTTGCCATGTCGGCGACTTTGCGCGCCTCAGTTTTGTCGCCCATGCGGTCGAGCACCTCTGGCTCCGGCCCAATGAATAGCATGCCAGCTTCCTGGCATGCTCGCGCCAGTTCCGGACTCTCAGAAAGAAACCCGTAGCCGGGGTGAATCGCGTCGACTCCTTTCTCCTTAGCCAGAGTGACAATGCCTTCGACATCCAGATAAGCTCCCACTGGCCCCTTATTTGGATTCAACTCGTAAGCTTCATCCGCCTTGAAGCGATGGGTACAAAATCGATCCTCCTGGGCGTAAATGGCGACGGTTCGGATCCCGAGTTCGGTTGCTGCGCGCATCACGCGGATAGCAATTTCACTGCGGTTTGCCACCAGCAATTTGCGGATGGGTTTGAGAGCACTCTTAGTTGTCTTGGCTGGCATAGGAATGAAAGTTTCTACGTCTCCTGCACACGGCCAAAAGACACGTCAGTCTCTACCACATGTCAGGAATTTTAAAACCCTCGAATTCCCGTTCTCCCCCTTGTATTTAGCGAACGAAACCTCCGCGTTTCTATTCAGCTCAGAACCAGCAGAACCTTGACAGCGCCGAAGAGCAATACCGCGCCACAGATCCCAGCGGCAGCGTAAGTGTAGACAGGCGTTTTTTCCTTGCCCAGTAAGAGGTCGTCGAAGAGAGCCACAATTCCGCCCAGGGCGACGCCGACCACGAATCCTCCGCCGTGGGCTGCATTGTCGATGAAATCCTTTCCTAACCACCCGAGAATTCCAATCAGAAAGACCGATGTCACCACTGATCCTTTAATAAAGTGGGGCAGTCCTCCTTTGTAGAAATAGGACAACACGAGGAGAAATCCCAGCAAGCCCATGATGCCGCCAGAAGCACCCACTGATGGTCCAAAACGCACTGGGCCATAGACGCTGGCCAGCGATCCTCCCACCACGCTTAGCGTGAAGACAATGACAATCCAACTGGTGCGACACAGTCCATGCAGCACACTGGAAATCGACAAAAGCGCCTTACTATTGAAAAAAAGGTGGATCATTCCGCCATGTAGAAGTCCCGCAGTGATGATCCGCCACCATTGATCATCCATTGTAACTTTAAGTCGATAGAGTCCTGCCTCCTGGTAGGAGTTCCCAAGAGCCTGCATGTAGCCACCAAGGCTGGAAATCATCCCAGCGTGAAACACCTGAATGAGAAACATCACTACCAACACACCGACCGCCACGTAGGCAGGCCAGCGCGGAAATCCGCTAATCCAGATGGAGAATAAAACTTCGTCAGTTCTCCGGCTTTCACGCTGCTCCTGAGTCCGTCGCCTCGCATACTCGAGCCACTGGAATCCAGCATTAATGGCCGGCGCAATCCCGAATAGGAAAAGCAGGAGAATGGCCAACATCTTATTGTCCCTGGTGAGCATCACTCCGGGAATATTGACGAACAAAAGTATGCAGATAAACCCACAGTAGAGCAATCCCTGGCGCAAATCGCCCATCAACAGTTTCTTGATCCGCGCTACATCGGCCTCCTGTGGCGGAGTTGCCAGCGCCTGGGGGATCATGATCCCCTTTTGCCCGTCTTTGCCCTCTTCTTCCTTGAACACGAAGCTTCGTTCCAGCCAGGGACGTGAACCGTCAACGAAGCGGTCAAACCATAGGTGATTGGTAGTAGATTCGCTCAGAGATCCAGTAGTTTAAAAGTGAATAAAGGAATGCGGCTATTTTTGCTCCGCAGACTCATCTGTAATCTGAGCCGCGATCTTGAGTATATCCTTCACAGGACGAATCACCAGGGCACCCGCAGATTTGCCAGACGTCTGCCGCAAGTAAACACCGACTAACGATCCACTCACATCAAACACTGGCTGCCCGAGCGCAGAAACGTCTGCACGATATAGAAGTCGAGGACGCCGCAGCACACTCTCAATCTTGCCCACACTGATCACTGACACACGATTCAGGTTTTGCCCCATTCGCCCAAGAATTAAAATACTATCCAGCGGCTTGAGACGAGTAGACGGCGAATCGAAGGGAGCAGGCAAAAATTTCACCTCCTCTGGTTCCTCTTCATCGATCGTTGCCTGCACGAATGCCATGTCCAGATCAGCATCTTGCAGCACGACTGTCGCATTAACTTCAGTGCCGTCCGGCATGATGATCTTGGCCCCCTTGACTGACGTGTTTACGTTGAGTTCCATACCTGCGGGAATTTGTCCGCCTACCTGCTGGCGCACCTGTGCCTCAAGGTCGATCGCTGAATTCGAAACCACGATCAATCCGCGATTGTTCAGAACCGTTCCCAGTGCCTCAATCGTGGCTTCGCTGGATTGATTCTGCGGGCCAACACTGATTTGAACGTCAATCGTCAAAGCAATCTGGAGAACCGAGTCCGCATATTTTTCGAACACCATTCTTCCGCTGGTCTTTAAATCGTTCTCATCAGCAGCGGCAGAGGAGAGCACGGAGCTGGTCAGAAGCACGCTGAGAATGAGTGTGAGTGATGTGAAATAGTTTCTCATGAGCGTTGGTCGCATCTTCCCTTATTCTGATGGTGGATCCGTCGTTTCAACTTCGGGTTCTGCCTCACTTAGTTCTGTTTCAGCAGCCGCTTCGAGCGCACGCTTCGTGGCTTCGATCACGTGGTGGGCGGGAAGTATCATTCGGTGCCGCGTCTCTTCCCCGTTAACACGTCGCGCGTAAATCCCAATTAGTTGACCACGCGCATCGAAAGCCAACGCTCCCGCCTGCTTCTCCGGAGTGCGGTAATAGCGCCGCGGATTATTAATCAGCGAGTCAACATGAGTCGCCACCAACTTCGGTTGGCGAAAAAATGCAGGCACTTCACGAGTTAACATGATCACTGGTTCCACCGCGTCTAGCTCTGCCTCCTCTGCTCCAGCAAATGGCGCAACTACGAACTCCAGTCCCTGCTCCGACACTTCATCCACATCCGCCTGTAGAAACACCAGATCCAAGTCGAGATCTTCCAGCACCATCGTTGCTGAAACTTCTGATCCATCTCCGAAAATCACTTTTATCGACTGCACGTCACCGCGCCCTATCCCTGTGCGCGACGACACGATCAGTCCATCTTCACTCACCATGGCACCCACACTAACCGCTTCCCGCGATTTACCATTGTTGTCAATGACCGTCAGAAGTGAAACGATGCTATCTTGATACTGGTCGAGAATCGATTGGCCGACAGCAGTCAAGCCGGGTTTATCGTCTTGTGCCGCGTCACCTCCATTATCGTCCTCTGACGTCGATTCGGCCATTGCCGTTGCAATCACCTTTGCCACATCAGCTGCGGGACGAATGATCGGCGCGGGATTCTGCCCATCTTCTCGTTTCCAGGTGAATACCCCTAACACTGCACCATTTTCGTGGAAGGCAGGAGCTCCAGGTTCCGCAATGTCCGCGATGAACAGGTTGCGTGGGCGCTCAATAATGGCACTCAGCCTCCCGGTTTCCACCCTGAGAGCTCGATCGATCGATTCATCTTGTCGGCTGATCTTCACGATCTCGTCAAGGATACCAATCGTTGTCTCGCCCACAACGGCAGAAAAATCCACCGCTGCGGAAGGTCGATCCACATCCGGCCGAATGATGCTGAGATCCAGATCAGGATCATTGAAAACAATTTTCGCCGTGCTCTCTTCCCCATCCGGCCAGATAATCCTCACCTCTTTGATATCATTGATGAAGGAAATCTCGACTCCACCTGACGTTGGCGGAGCATTGAGCGGTGGTTGAATGCTGGAGTAGGACGTGACCACCCAACCAGTATCAGAAACAATCGTTCCCGGCACCTCCGTCGTTTGTTCCTGCGAACGCGAAGGCTGACCAGTCATCGACATGGTGATTTCCATGACCACATTTAACGTCACCACCGAATCGCCGTGCGCCGCCAGCAATTCCCTGGCGACGGCATCAATGGGTTTAGCTTCTGCCAGAGTGGCAACCGATCCGGAACTGAGGGCAGAAATTGCGATCGCGGCCAGAGTTGGGCGGACTAAATGATTCATCTTAATTAATGTTAGGATTGATCCTTCAAGATTCCCAGTTTGGCTCCAATTCACGGTAGCCGGTATGAATCCCCCGCCGCACGAAGAATACCACTTGCCGTGGCTTCTCTTTTCTAATCTCGGCCATAATTGACTTGAGATCATCAAGCCCGCTCACCGGCTTGTCAGCCACAGTGAGAAGAATATCTCCCGTAGACAGCCCTGCAAGTTCGGCCCATCCGGAACCTTCGACCTTTGATAGCAAGACGCCGCGGGCATCATCACTGAGTCGCTTCTCCACCTTATCCTGAAAGGCCAGTTCGCGTGCTGTGAACTCAAAGTCCGCATCCTCGTATTCATCGAGTTCTTCAGATGCCAGCGGGCGCGATTGCAAGTCCACTAACAGTGTTTCATTTTTTCCGCCGCGATGAATACTCAGCTCTACTTCCGAGTCTGTATCATACTGCCGGATAAGATTGGCAAAAATGCTATCGTCTTCAGGACGTGAGGCATTGATCACTTGACCATCGAGCTTGAAAATCACATCACCGACCTTGAGTTCCGCCTTTTCAGCGGTTGTTCCAGAGTGCACCCGTGTGATGCGCACACCCTTCTTCCCTTTAATTTCTAACACTTCTGCCAAGTCTCTGCTTAGCACCTGAGTATCGACACCCAACCAGGCTTTATCTGAACGCTTTGGTTTCGATCGCGGTTCTTCCGGGCCCACTTTGACAACGGTCAGCACTTCCTCGCCATCTCTATCAAAAGTCACCAGCACCGGCTGCGGCTCGTCTTTTCCACCCAACAGGGAGATAGTTTCCTTCTTTAAATCTTCGATGTCAGTAATTGCTTTGTCCCCCAGCTTTACAATCACATCATGACGCTTCAGCGCGGGTTTCGCTTCTTTCACCGGGCCTCCTGCCAGGATCGACTCCACTTGCACACCATTCTTATCCTTTCGACGATGCACGAGAGCCGACATGCGCGTAAAATCACGCGCCGTCATCCCCCAGTTCTTCAACTCCCTGGGTTGGCCGACTGATCCTTCCCTCGTGTCCGTTTTGACGGTCCATTTTATTTTCTCACTGGCCCGACGTCCCTCCACTGCGACATCGTCCCCGATCTGACATTCAAAGACGACGGCATTGAAAAGAGGGATATCCTCACTGCTGAAAGCGTCGACTTCAGTGCCTGCAAAACGCGTAATCACGTCACCAGCCTGGATCCCTGCAGTCGCCGCAGGAGAGTCGTCAACGACGCCCCCTACCAGTACACCACGTTCTCCCTGCATGTTTTTCAGTAGTGGCTGGGCATTGATCCCCACCCAACTTCTTCGGACTTCACCATGTTCAATGATTTCGCCTGCGACACGTTCGGCCAAATTCGCAGGGATGGCTCCTCCCAGGCTACCGATTCCAACTTCATTCACACCGATGATTTCGCCATTAATATCGACCAATGGCCCGCCACTGTTACCGGGATAGATCACTGCATCATGCCCGATCCAGCGCACCAGTTCTCCGACATTCTCACCATCCAGATCGAACCTCGACGACTGTGGAGGAATCATCTCTGTGTTTGAGACAATGCCCATCGTTACGGATTGAGACAATCCTGCAGGGCTGCCCATTGCCAGGACAGTATCGCCAACCGTCACCTTCGAAGAATCGCCCAATTTTGCGACAGGCAGCGGCGTAACTTCCTTGCGTGACGAAAGGTCTAACTTCAGAATTGCCAAGTCACTTAAAATGTCCGTCCCGATCAATTCGGCGTCGATTTCTTCGCGATTGGAAAGTCGGCAAATGATTCTAGTCGCCTTACCAGCGACATGGTGATTGGTCAGGACATGGCCTTCGTTAGTGATAATGGCACCACTGCCCGATCCCCTCACCTTCCGCATGCGGCCTTGAGAACTCAACTCACTGACGACCTCAACCCGCACCAATGCGGGATACACGGCATCGACAGCCTTGGCGATGCGCTTGCGGAGAGATTGAGGCTGCTCCTCCAGACCTTCAATTGCAGGGACGGTGGCGACATCATCCGCCATCGCAGTGGGTGCCACGCTGCAGGATGCCACTGCAAGAAGCAGCGCTGCGAGGGAGCAAAATGAAAGCCGCCCCCAATGGTAGTTTGAGTGCGGCGATAAGCGAGAAGAGTGAAAATCGGGCATGAGGAGTAATTCGAGAGTAGAGGAAAAGCGTGCACCACGCACCGTTTTTTCTAATTTTCGTAGAGTTTGTTCACACCTTAAACACCTCCGCCACACTACAATCCCGTCCACCAGGCATTGATGTAACCTTGCAGCTGCTGGACAATCTCAGGATTCTCCTGCGCCAGGTTATTTTCCTCCCATGGATCTTCTTCAATGCGGAAAAGTTCGACTTGCCCTAGTCCTGACGCTCCTCTGGCAGCCAGCGTCGTGACATTTTTCTTATTTGGAAGAATCAATTTCCACCCCTCGTAGATACACCAGCGGTAAGTGAGATTTTTCGCCGGCGTCTGGACATCGACAGCATTGTGCAAATGGCAATCGCCAAAAATCGCCTTCCGACCTTCGACAGCTGAGCGATCGAGCAGATCGATACCTGACATTTCCTGCGGCACCGCCAGTCCGCATGCCTTGAGGACTGTAGGGGCAATATCAATACTGCTGACTGGTGTAGTGATAGTCTCCGGCTGCACCTTTCCCGTCCAGCGCACCATGATAGGAGTGCGAATTCCTCCGTCATACTGCGATCTTTTAGATTTCAAGTCATAGTGTCCTGCTTTCGGATCCTGAATCCATCCATTGTCAGTGACATAAACCACGATCGTATCCTCTGCCAGATTTCGATCATCAAGATGCCCTAACAATGCACCACACGTTTCATCGAACCATTCGCACATCGCCCAGTAGCGCGCGATCGATTCGGAGTCCGTCTTTGATTGATACTTTTCCAGTAGCCGCTTCGGTGGATTGTGAGGTGTGTGCGGCAAAAACGGGGCATACCAGAGAAGGAATGGATCGTCCCCCGCTTTGTCGATGAAATCGAACACTGGCTGCATCCCCTCGCGTCCAATTTTCAACCCATCATCACCATGGCGACCGCCGGGTTCAGGAAAACCTCGCGTCATTCCCTCGGTAAACCCACCGCGCCGATAATTCCCCTGCCACCACTTGCCAGACTGAAAACTGCTGTAGTTTTTCTCCTTACCGAGAATTCGCGGCAATGTTGGAACGTCATCAATTAAGCTGATCATGCTCTCCACATCTGCTCGAAAACTCTCGCTGGTGGCATAGGGATTTCCCTTCACACCTTCCGGCCTGGGAGGCTCGTTGCCAGTGATTTTGTGCTGATGCGGATAGAGTCCCGTGATGATGCTGGCCAGCGACGGGCAACACAGACTGATCGGCACATAGCCACGAGTGAATGTCGCACTTTGCGCAGCCAGTTTGTCGATATGTGGCGTTTCTATGTGCGGGTGCCCCATGAAACTGTAGTCGTTCCACGTCTGATCATCCGACAGGATCAGCACTACATTCGGACTTCGCGCAGAGGCAGTGGAAATGATGGACGAAACAAGTAAGCCAACGATCCAAGTATTAAATCTAGTCATCCGCTATCACTACCCAGACTAGATCACGCGTGGAAGCGAAAAACTGAAGAATCACGCAAGCCCACGCTGGCGCATCTCTGCCAGACACCAGTCGTATTCGTTCACCAGTTGATCAACGACGTTAGTTGATCGCAACTCTGGAGGAAGCACTTCCCAGGTGTAGGTTTCGATTTCCATATGCCTGCACAGCGATGGCTGTTTCTCAAGAACGTCCAGGACACCGCTGATTTGTCCGCGCGTATCGCCAAAAAGCAGTTCCGGCTGGGCATGCACAGGGACATGAAAATGCACACGCCACTCATCTCCAACTTTATCCGGTGCGTCTGCAGCTTGCTTCAAGGCATCCGCCAGATCCCGGTAGCGCACCAATTGCGCAGGCTGGCCATCTGGCTGAGGACAACGCTCAATGACCTGATGAAAATACACATCTTCAGCAAAGGCCGAAAGGCGCTTCAGGGCATCGGGCAAAGGATTTAAACGCAGCGCAGAACTCAGGTGCAGCTTACTGATTCGCAGCCCGGCATCCCTCAGCTTGCACAAAGAAACCGCAGCGTCCTCAAACTCGACTGCAAGGTGGCAGGTATCATAGTTCACCCCCACGATCTCGCGCACCGAAGCATCCAGCGGTGCGAGGAAATCGATCGTCTCATCAGTAGTCTCAAACCAGCATAGCGGTTCCGGTTCCATGCCCAGATGCAAGTCCTTGCCCGTGCGTTCACGTAATTGCGCGATGTGTTCCGCACAGCGCGTGACATTCGCGCGCATCGCATCCACTTGCGCAGCGGACTGAATGAACTCTTTAAATGACCCCGGCACAGTACTTACACTACCGCCACTATCTTCAGGAGCGATCTCCGCCAGAATATCGAACAGCAGATTCGTATAGGTCACACGCTCGTCACTAGTCCAGTCGGGCAAGTAAACCTGTTCCTTCACTCTCGTGCCATGAAACTGGCCATACGGGAAACCATTAATCGTAAACACGTAGCAATCCTGCTGTTGAAGCCACTCGCGAAATGCCTCCAGCTTCCGTGGCTGGGCCAATTCCCTGGCGGCATCGTATCCCAGCCGCAGTCCTATTCCATACGGCGCGTCAGGGCAAACGCGATTACGCACAGCCAGCGTATGGGTATTGAGGTTGGCGAACGTCTCATCCCAGGTCTCGCCTCGATGAATGTTCGTGCAGTAGCCCAGATGGATGTTGTGATTCAGCCTCATTGCATGGCACCCGCAAGCCGAATTCGGTAGCGGAGCGGTGGAAGCTAGGCGCGACCAGAAAAAAAGGAAGTGCCAATTTTCGCCCTGTCAGATTATGGAAATCTCGTTAGCGCCGCTGGTTGAAAGATGCCATTGCGCGCTCTGCATCACGTTTTGCCTCACGCTTTTTGATATCCTGGCGCTGATCTCGGTGCGCTTTTCCTTTTCCCACTCCGATCTCGAGCTTCACCCTCTGCCCCACCCAGTAAGCACGCAGACAAACGATCGTCAGGCCTTTCAGCTGAGTATGGCCGAACAGCTGATTGATTTCTTTTTTGTGTAATAAAAGGCGACGCGTTCGCCTCGCTTCATGCTGGCTATGGCTTGCGCGCACGTAGGGTTGAATATCACAACTATAAAGAAAGACCTGGCTGTTCTCTACCCGCGCATAGGCGTCGTTGATATTGATCTTGCCGTCTCTGATCGACTTCACCTCCGTTCCAAGCAATTCCACGCCAGCCTCAAATCGCTCAAGGATCTCGTAGTCCCTGAGCGCTTTACGGTTAGTGGCAATGTCTTTTTTTGCTCCCATGGTTCGAAACAATCCGTTGCCAGAAAACTGCGATTTCCTCCCGCACCAGTATATAATCCTGCTACCGGGATGAGCGCACAGTCCCCGTTCCTTAATTCACTGGCGGGCGACCGCATGGCCACCAGATGCTGCAATAATTCTTAATTTGTGGGCTAGACCTTGTCCGGCTCACTAACGTCCTGAACCACTTTTCCCTCGATGATCTCCATGAGTGCGATGTCTGCGACTCCCATTCGACTTCCCCCAGTATTAACGAGAGGAGCGCGCCCTTGATTCAACTGGCGAACGCGTTGCGACACCATATTGATCAAGAGTGGGGTGTCGGTGATAACCTGTGATGCTTTTTGGATAAGATCGCTTCTCATAGGAGTTGCTAATGCACCATGTGCCTACCCGCGACCGGAGTGGCAGTCAGCCCCCTGTCGATTGGCATAATTTTCGGGCTAAACATGGAATGTATGAAAAATAAGGGTATATGAAGTAGTAAGGAAAGGAACGCGTGCCAGTGTCCGACGGTGGACAGATCGAGGTAACACATTTCTTAGATTCCGCAACTGATTTCCCAATGTTCCTAACCGCCACGAATGCAGGCAGGTTGCCACCATCTATCGGTGATCACTGCGAAACTGATACGGCCCTTCCGGCGGCAGGACTTCCCAATCCGCCTCTCGAACAGAGGAAGATGACGAAGTGGCCGACTGCGCTGCGACAGCGGCAGGCTTTGGAGGTGGCTTGGTTGCGCCCGCCGAATGCCGAAATTGGAAATGAAACGGGCCGAAGCGCCCAAAATTGAAACCGCCCCGGGCATTGGGGGTTTCCTCGGCAGAGACCATGCGTCGCTCAGTTTCTCCGGCAGACCAGACGAACAAACCGATCACAATGAGCATCGGGCTGACGTCCGCGAAGATGCCGAGAAGAATGAAAATGACAGCGATGACTTTGCCAATCTTCGCGGCAAGGTTGGTCGCCGGAATGCGCCCCTGCTTCATACTCAGCAGCGCGCGCAGCACCCTGCCGCCATCCATCGGAAAGGCTGGGATCATGTTGAACACAACAAGGACAACATTGATAACCGCAAGTGCGAGCAGGAACTCCGCGGTTTCGACGCTCAAAAACTGTGTCACGTAGATGAGCGGGGCCAATATTCCCGCGATCGCCACGTTGACCATCGGCCCAGCTAGAGCGATCACCAATTCCCGCTTGGGATCTTTTGGCATCCGCTCCAGACTCGCGACACCACCGATAGCATAAATAATAATGTCGCGCGTCTGGATCCCATAGCGCCTTGCAGCCTGGCTGTGGCCTAGTTCGTGCAAAATCACGGAACCGATCAGAGATGCCAGGAGCAACATTCCACCCAGCAGGCCGAACCCGGCAAATCCGCCGAGAGCAAATAAAATGACGAGAATAGCGACCGACCAGTGCAAGAAAACACCGATGCCGAAGGGCTCGCCTAATTTCCATTTTCCATTCATCATGATAATCTACACTGCATTAAGCGTTCCAAGTCGATTCCCTTGTGCAAAAGAACGAGTTACGCAATTGCGACTAACGGCCAGTCTCGAAATCGGACACATTGTCACGACATTTTGTCTCATAATGCAACAAAATGTCACAGTAGTTGAACCCCAGCGAGCATCACAATGCGACTGGATCAATTAATTCAGAAGTCACTGGGACTCACGCGTAAACAGGCGCGTGTCCTCCTTTCTACCCGCACTGTCGTGGTGAACGGAATCGTGAACATGAACGGCGGAACACGACTGAGCGACTTCGACAAGGTAATGAAAGACACTCAGGTTCTGCAGCAGCGAATCCCCCGCTATCTCCTGCTGCATAAACCGATCGGCATCGTCAGCGCCACCATCGATCAGGAACACACCACGGTCATCGACCTTATTCGTGAACCGTGGGCTGACGAACTGCATTTGGCAGGGCGGCTGGATCGCGCCAGCTCTGGCCTGGTCGTGCTCACCAATGACGGCCACTACTCCAGAAAACTCACAC
>JBNMNB010000190.1:0-15799 GCA_051270635.1 Verrucomicrobiales bacterium
ATTCATGCTTTTCACTGATTCTACTGCCCTCCAACGCGTTTTTGTAAGGTGCTTACCGCTGCCAATGTTGGTATCGATTGGTTTTGCAGAAGATGGCGCAACGATCGAACCGAAGCTCACCAGTTTTTATGGCGAAGTAAGACCGCTGTTTCAGGCGAAGTGTCAGGGTTGCCACCAACCGGCGAAAGCAAAGGGCGATTTTGTGATGACGGATTTCGCCCGGCTGATCGCTGGCGGTGAGAGTGGCGATGCCGCCATAGTTCCGGGTGACGCTGACAAGAGCCATCTCATCGAGTTAATCACACCTGTCGATGGTGAAGCTGAAATGCCACCGAAAGATGGGCCACTGCATGAAACCGAGATCGAGTTGCTGCGCAAGTGGGTCGCTGAAGGCGCTGTCGACGATACGCCTGAAAACGCTCGCCAGCGATACACTGCAGATCACCCTCCCGTTTACACGCGCCCGCCGGTGATCACTTCTCTCGACTACTCGCCGGACGGCAAGCTGTTGGCGGTTTCTGGATTTCACGAGGTATTGCTGCACCATACGGACGGCACTGGTCTGGCGGCGCGATTGGTGGGTTTGTCAGAGCGCATTGAGTCTGTGCGCTTTTCTCCTGATGGCAAAATGCTGGCGGTCACTGGTGGATTGCCCGCGCGGATGGGCGAGGTGCAAATATGGAATGTTGAGAAACGTGCGCTGTCGCTGTCGTTGCCGGTGACTTTTGACACTTTGTATGGCGGGAGTTGGTCGCCTGATGGTAAACTGGTGGCCTTCGGCTGCAGCGACAATACAGTGCGCGCGATCGAAGCCGCCACGGGTAAGCAAGTCTTCTTCATGGGTGGCCACAACGACTGGGTATTCGATACCGCATTTTCTTCCAAGGGTGACTACATCGTATCTGTCGGACGTGACATGACGTCAAAACTGACCGAGCTGGCGACAGAGCGCTTCATCGACAATATTACATCGATCACTCCTAAGGCACTCAAAGGTGGCATCGCTGCGGTGGTCAGCCATCCACTGCGGGACGAAATGCTCGTCGGCGGATCTGACGGCATCCCCAAAATGTATCAGATGCACCGCACCACAGCGCGTAAGATCGGTGATGATGCGAATTTGCTCCTGGAGTTTCCGGAGATGCAGGGACGACTGTTTTCGGTGTCGATCAGCCGTGATGCCAAACGCGTGGCGGCAGCCAGCAGCCTGGATGGCAAGGGATGGGTGCAAATCCATGAGATTAATCCCGAGCAGAAACCGGAGCAGGAAATCAAAGACATCCTGACCACCCCAACCCATGAGCGAAATGGCGAGCAGATCAAAAAAATGCAGGCCTACTTTGCCGCAAGCGTGACGACCCTGGCGAAAATCGATCTGCCGAACTCGACAGCCTATGCGGTCGCCTTCAGCCCCAGCGGCAAGCAACTGGCGGCCGCAGGTTCCGATGGCACCGTGCGCCTTTACGATGCAGACAACGGATTCCTGATGTCTGAATTTGTTCCAGTGGAAGTAGAAAAGGCGGTCGCTACAAAGTGATGAAGCCAGCCCCGATGATTGAAAATTTGTTCCCTATGAAACCACTCAGATTTCTCCCATTGCTCGCGAGCGTCATCGCGACCCTGTCGGCAACCATCGATCGCGGATCTGCGGTCGAGACAGTGCCCGCTGGCGCACACGTGCAGAGCCTGAAGGTTGAGCCTTCCTCGATTGACCTCACGAAGCGATACGACTACACGCAAGTCCTGGTGACAGCGCAATTGTCGACTGGCGATGTCATTGACGCTACGCGGATGGTAAAGTGGTCAGTTCCTGAATCCCTGGCCACGATCAGTGCGCATGGCCTACTCGAAATGAAGGGCGATGGCAAAGGAACCGTGAAGGCGACATTTGGCGATCACTCGGTCGACATTCCGCTATCCATTTCCGGTTCTCAGAAAGCCTTCAAACCTGACTACGTGCAGGATGTTAACCCGGTGATCTCACGGATGGGATGTAACATGGGCACCTGCCACGGCTCGAAAGACGGTAAGAATGGATTCAAATTATCCCTGCGCGGTTACGATCCGATCTACGATTTGCGCTCGTTTACTGATGACCTGGCATCGCGCCGAGTGAACCTGGCATCGCCGGATGACAGCCTGATGTTGCTCAAGGCGACAGCGGCAGTCCCCCATGAAGGCGGCCAACTGTGCAAGCCTGGATCGCCGTACTATGACATTCTCAGGGCATGGATTACGGATGGTGTTCCCTACGATAAGACATCGGCAAAAGTGCAGAGCATCACTGTCGTGCCGGAGAATCCGGTGGTGCAGCAGATCGGCACCACGCAGCAGATGCGCGTGGTTGCGACTTTTGCCGATGGAAAGCAGCGCGATGTCACACGCGAGGCCTATGTCGAAAGCGGCAATATCGAAGTGGCGGCCGTGATGAAGGACTCCCCAGCACTGGTAAAAGTCCTGCGTCGAGGTGAAGCGCCCGTGCTGGTGCGATTTGAAGGTGCCTATGCGGCGACTACGATCACGGCAATGGGCGATCGGTCGGGATTCGCCTGGCAGGACACACCTGCCTACAACGAGATCGATCGCTTTGTGGCAGAGAAATGGAAACGCATGAAAATCAGCTCGTCGGAGATCTGCAACGATTACGAATTTGTGCGCCGAGCCTATCTCGATTTGATTGGGCTACCGCCAACAGCTGAGCAAGTGCGGGCATTCGTCGCTGATGCAACGCATTCACAGGTGAAGCGCGATGCCCTGATCGACTCGCTGATCGGCAATGACGACTACGTCACATATTGGACGAATAAGTGGGCGGATCTGCTACAGGTAAATCGCAAATTCCTCGGCGCTGAAGGAGCCAAAGGATTTCGCGACTGGATTCGCAACGAGATCGCTATCAACACGCCTTACGATCAATTTTGCCAGAAGATTATTACCGCCTCCGGATCGAACAAAGACAATCCGCCGGCGTCCTATTATAAGATTCTGCGCACTCCTGAGGACACGATGGAGAACACCACGCATTTGTTCCTCGCGACGCGCTTCAATTGCAACAAATGCCATGACCACCCGTTCGAGCGTTGGACCCAGGACAACTACTACGAAATGGCAGCCTACTTTGCCCGCACCGATCTCAAGCGTGATGATGCCAGTGGCGACAAGAAAATTGGTGGAACGGCAGTGGAAGGCGCCAAGCCGCTTTACGAGATCGTCTACGAGAAGAAAGAAGGTGAGATGAAGCACGAACGAACAGGCCAGCCGCAGCTGCCAGCGTTCCCCTATGCTGTTGAGCATGAATCGGAAGAGAAGGGCACTCGCCGCGATATCTTGGCTGCGTGGATCACCTCGCCGGACAATCGCTATTTTGCCACCAGCTATGTGAATCGTCTCTGGGGATACATGTTAGGGACTGGCATCATCGAGCCGCTGGACGATATTCGCGCGGGAAATCCTCCATCGAATCCGGAGTTGCTCAACTGGTTGTCGCAGCAGTTCATTGAGAGCGGATTCAACACCCAGCACATGCTGAAATTGATCTGCAAGAGCCGCACCTATCAATTGTCGGTGCGGGCAAACGACTGGAACGAAGATGATGAGATCAACTTTTCCCACGGCAAGGCCCGCCGCCTGCCAGCTGAAGTGCTCTATGATACCGTGTATGCAACGCTGGGAGCAAAGACAAACATTCCAGGCGTGCCTGAAGGAACACGTGCCGCGGCCCTGCCCGATGCGGGTGTTGGGTTGGCGGACAATTTCCTCGGCAATCTCGGCCGCCCTGTCCGTGAAAGCGCCTGCGAGTGTGAGCGCTCCAGTGGATTGCAGCTGGGGCCAATCATGGCTCTCATCAGTGGCCCCACCATTGGAAACGCGATCAGTAGCCCTGACAATGCACTCAAAAAATTGATTGAGCAATTCCCGGACGATCGTGATCTGGTAAATGAACTGTTCATGCAGATGCTCAATCGCCCAGCCAGGGACGAAGAAATCACCGCCAGTGTCGAAATTCTCAATGGCATTGAAGCTGAGCACAAAATGCTGTCAGAGGAATTGGCGACCTATGCAGAGAAAATCAGGCCAGCGCGTGAGCGAATGGAATCCGCGCGGCAGGAACGCATCGCTGCTGCTAAACAAGAGCTGGGCGCTTATGAGAAAGAACTCGTGCCTGTTCTGGAGAAGCGCGAAAACGACCGCGTCGCTAACATTGCCGCGACGAAGAAGGCACTCGGAGATTTTCAGGCAACTGTGCCTGCGCGGCTGGAGGAAATTGCGCACTCTCTGAAGGACAAGACGTCATGGAATTCACTGCAACCCGAGCGCATGACCGCATCGATCGCGACATCATTGAGCCACGAAGGAGATGGAATCGTGTTCGCCTCGGGAGCCAATGATCGCAGCGAATTGACCATCGAAACCGCGACATCACTGAAGAACATCGCCGGAATTCGCCTTGAAGCACTGACCGATTCGCGCCTGCCCAAGAATGGCCCCGGCCGCGCGGACGACGGTAATTTTGTCCTGACAGAATTCGAAACCTGGTGGGCACCGGCCAGGTCTGCGGGCGATTGGGCATTTGTAAGGGAATGGAATTTTTCGACTGATGCGGATGACTGGAAAGTCGATCAGCAGGCGAAGGTGAATAGCGTCAATGGTCAACTGGAAGTTGTCTCCGAAGGAAATGATCCGGCTCTATCAACGCAAGTCTCGGCTGCCGCTGGCGACTACATGGTCGAGCTTCACGTCCAGTCAGATAACGGCGAGGACGCAGAATTCTTCTGGGCTACTGAGAAAGGTGGCTTTGCGCCTGAACGATCGATGCGCTTCTCGCTCAAGAGCGGAACGCAAACGCCACTGCGCGTTCACTTTTCCTCAGCCGAGGCATTGACCGCATTGCGACTGGACCCGATGGCACGCAAGGGCAGCGTTAAAATTGACTCGATCAAATTGTTTCAGATAGCGGCAGCAGAATGGAAAAAAGTGGAACTGCACAACGCGAAAGCAACGCACAGCCAGGACAGCTACCCTGTCGCCAGTGCCATCGATGGCAAAATGGATGCGCAGAATAATGGCTGGGCGATCTCGCCAAAATTAGGTGAAAACCAGACTGCAACGTTTGAAACAAAGCAGCCGCTGAGCAGTGAGAATGGCGTGCGGCTGCGGTTCGTGATGCACCAGCAATACAATGGCAAGAAGTGGACGCTGGGCAAATTCCGCCTGTCTGCAACATCCACCGCATCACCGAATATTGGCATTTCCACGAACATCGCCACCGCTGCGGCAACTCCCGCCGAACAACGCACCGCCGAACAAACACTCGCACTTTTCCAGCACCTCAGCCAGTACGCCCCGGAACTTCCGAAGCTACGTAACGCGATCGCCGAGGCAGAAATGCCATCGCCAGAAGATACGCGACTCACCCAATTGAAAGCAAATTTCACCAACTTCAGCCAGCAGATAGCTCCCGATCCAGAGCTAGTCCGTCTGGAGAACGATGTCCGACTCAGCAAAGAACAACTGGCCAATCGCCGCCTGACAGGCGCGCAGGACCTGGCCTGGGCATTGATCAATACGCCATCGTTTTTGTTCAACCGTTAGGGTGCGTGCCTTCTGGATGACCTCAATTCGAGATCACCCAGGATCAATTTGTTGCGTAACAACGCGTTTGTTTGTGCACTAAGGGAAAACAGGAAAAATTGACGCGGTAACAGTAGTGAAGCACCTTTTCCCATGAAGCATTTCACCACCATCAACAATCGGATGAGACTAGCGATGCTGGAGGCCATGGCCGTTTTCGTCGTTCCCATGGCAGCACGCGCTGGCCTGGAGGACGGGATAATCGCCTACAACAACCGCGACTACGCAAAGGCGAAGGAGGAATTCCAAACGGCGGCGGAGGCAAAGAATCCAATGGGGCTGCATCTGCTGGCATCCCTCTACTTCGAAGGGCACGGCGTGAAGAAGAATGTGAAGCATGCGGTGAAACTATTCACCGAAGCTGCGGACCAAGGCCTACGTCCAGCACTGACGAATCTAGGCATTATTTACCAGTCGGGCAATGATGGCGTGAAGCGTGATATACGTAAGGCAATGGAATACTTTATGGCCGCCGGAAAACAAGGTGATCTGCAAGCGACCTATCACCTTGGACAGATTTTTCGCAAGGGCGATGGCGTCGAACAAGACTACAAAAAAGCCATCGACTACTACCGGCTGGCAGTGCAGGAGGGATACTTGCCTGCGGTGCACGAATACGGCATCATGATCGCCAACGGTCACGGAGTGGCGAAAAACCTTGTCGAAGCTTATGCGTGGCTTGCCTACGTGGCTGCGACAGATGACAATGAGGCCAAGAGCAATTTACTGAAGGTCAAGGATGCGCTGAACGATGAAGAATTGAAACATGCGAAAAAGCGTGCGGCCGAAATTTCAAAAGAAATCACGCGCATTCGCAAAGAAGTGGTGGAAGCAGAGGCAAGGGAAATCCGAAAACTAAAGCGCTGAGAATGTATCGCCGGGGCAGGGAGATCCCAGTCCTTACGATCAAAGTCTCATTGCGTCATTCATGATTGCTGCCATTCTATGGCCGATGCGTAAGTCTTTTCTCCTGCTGTTCCTTGGCCAATTTGTGATCACTACTGGTGCTGCCACCGCTCAGTTTTCCGGCATTGGCACATGGGATGTGCAAAAATCGGACCGCACCAGCGCATCCTTGAGATCGGCTGGCAAGAGCTACATTCAAAAGCTTGAATTCGTCAGACCATCCCCTGCGACCACTGCGGATCAGCTCGAGACAATCAATCCCAGTCTTCCTAAGATCCTGCCGGGATTTCGCAAGCTGATGGAAACTGCCCGGGTGTCCAGCAGATACAAAGAACTCTACGACCGCAAAACCGCTCTGATCAAACGCGGGTAAATGTCCACCCAGCACAACTACTTCGACTGTGAAACTGCGCTGCTCCTCACTTATCCTGACACTGGCAGAAAGGTATTCCTGCTGTAGTCCGATATGGACGTGGTAACCGATGGATCGGATCCTGGACGGGCCAGCACCATCGACGACTACAACCTTGCGCGCTCGTCCGATTGGTACCTGCCCGAGACCTCCTACACCTGGGCTCGATCACGGGACATGGCTGAGAATCCATTCCTTTCCTACTACCCGGCAGCGCTAAAAAACTTGCAGAAAATGCGTGTCGATATCGTTGCGCAGGCTGCGAACGATCCCGGTGTCATCTGGCGAGAAATGCTGAAAACCTGCGATGCCCAAATCAGCAGGATCAACAACGTGGCCTGACCACAGGAACCAAAAGAGGGTTGAACGCGCGACGCTTCCTGCTCGCTGATCGGGATCCCTTCGTCGTCCTGCCACCCACCTCGGTCAATTCGTCCGCAGCCTTCGGCCCAATGACTGGTGACTTTGCCGCAGTCGTCTACAAGAACAAGATATACCCTGCCATTCTAGGCGATGCCGGTCCCGCCGACAAAGCAGGCGAGGCTTCCCTTTTTATCGCCAAAACCCTCAATCCCAAAGCCAACGGCAAGACTAGAGTTGTCAGCGACGTCTCCGTAAGCTACTTCGTTTTCCCAAAATCAGGTATCACCAGAAGCGAACCAGACCTCAAAGTCTGGAGACAACACGTGCTCCGCCTGCTCGAAGAAATCGGAGGCGTGTCCGATCCCTCAGCTGTCCATACCTGGCCGGACACACCCGTGCGTTGACGGCTATGGACTCTGTTCAGGGCGAGTTCCGCAGTAGGATGATGCGGTTGGTATTTGTCCCTTTGGAGAGGTTCGAGACGCCCCAGCAGTTGGCTGTCTTGGTGAAGGTCTGATCGTTCACAATCACGCAGCGCGGGTCTAGCCCTGCTTCGAGCGCGGCGGGGACGACCAGCGTTTCCATCAGCAACTGCCCCCCACGCACTTCTCCGACCTCGAACGCCACATGCCCGCCGGGCACCAACACCCGGCGCAGTTCTTTGAAGACTGACTTCATCTTCGCCATCCAATCCTCAGGCTTCTTCAGCTGCCAAATCGGCACTTTCTGTGCGTCGATCCCATTGAACCAGCAGCGCAGCCAGTTGTCGGTCTGGTAGTTCACCACATCCAGAAACGGCGGTGATGTCACCACTAGCGAGACCGAGTTCGCCGCTATCTCAGGTGTCTTGTCGCAACTTCCTGTCAGCAGCAGCGCGTCGTCCGCCACGCGCCTGAGCTGCCCTAGTTCCGCTGGCTCCAGCTTTTTTAGCAGCGCCCGGCTCTTCTTCAAAATGATCGGGATGATGAGTCGAACCGGAGGCACCTGGTCGCGTTTCGTGTTTATTTTCATCTGCGAAGCTACTGTCACTGCCTGGTTCGGAGGCAGGGTGTATACCGAGAAGAAACCAGCCGAGTGGCCGGTCAGCCGATTCGTCGCCACCATCCGGATCCACGCATCAACGTTATCGATCTCCCCACTATTCTCCCGGTCTATCAGGTAGCGGCGTAGCGCGCAGATCTCCTTCAGCGTGTCTTTGTGGTAAAATGTCAGGAGCTCCTCTGCGCTCGCTGGCACTCGGCCGATTAGCGGTATTTCTCCAAGACGCGTCTCGATTTCCTCTAGCGATGGCGGATCGAGGCGTGGAAAGACCAGCCGCCGGCACAGCGGGTTCACGTCACACCCCGCCGGCACTCTGCCGAGGAGAGCTGCCTCGAGCGGCGTCGTCCCACGGCCCATGAACGGGTCGTAGACGATGTCGCCTGGTGCGGATAGCCCATTTATAAAAAATCGCGGCAGCTGCGGTTTGAAACATGCCCGGTAAGATATCTCGTGGAGTGAACTGGCGGCTCGCTGCTTCGAAGTCCAAAATTCATTTACCAGCAAACGGAGGTCGATGCTGGGATCGGGAAACTCCTCTACCCGTGTCTGCGTACCGAACCCGTCAAAAGCCTCGACGTCGGCTATGAACCGATCGGTATCGAGTTCAGCTCGAGAAGGTTCGTGCTTAAGATGTAGGTTCATCTGGTTGGTTTGCATCGCTGCATGGTAGCAACTCGATCACCCACTGGCGAGAATTCTGGTGCTGATTCCGAGCAAATTTCAGGTGCTCTGGTAAGCCTTTGATTGGAAGCCCATAGGGGTTTCTATTTCGGAAGAAACGTCCCCCTAAACAACGGTCAACACGTCGCGGGCGGGTGAAATGCGGACTGGTTTTACCTGCGTCTGAGGCCATGTGGATGTCGCGTAGTACAACAGAACACCCCTGAATTTCTATGGTTGCAGATGGGAAGAAACGACCGACTAATAGAGGTTCATTCCTTTCCATGACCACTGATCTGCCTGAATACCTCGGAATCAGACTCCTGAGAATTCCAACTCGCGACTCTGCCGATGATTAAAAAGAAGGTGTGCCATTCAGTCACCACTACGTTTCTCGCTGTGGGTTATCGGCTCTAAGGCTGCATAGCGCCAGCACTGCGGGAATGCCGGCGCAGATCCAGAGTGCGGCTCCGTAGCTGTTAACACTGGATTTTGAGAGGCTGAATGCCAGTGGGCCGATGCCGCTGGCGATGACCATGCTGGACATGGCCAGTCCGCTGATCGCTCCGAGATGGGTGCGACCAAAGAAGCGCGGCCAGACGATTCCGGAAAGGGCGGAGAAGAATCCGCCGCACATGCCATTACCCAGAATGTATGCGATAAGTCCGACACTATTAGACAGATAGATTAATCCTATCACACCAGAGAATGCGGCAATATTCATGGCAATGAGCAGATATTTCAGCCGTGTGCGCGCACTGAGCCAACCAGCAGCAATATTTGCCGCAACACTGACCACGGACATGGGAATGAAGTAGCTGAAGATCGCTTCTGCTGAGCGACCAGCCTCTTCTCCTATAGAAATGATGTGAAAGGTGTAGGCAGTAGAGAACAACGAGAAAAAGGCGAACGAGAGATTGAAAGCCCAGAATGACCAAGTGCGGATCGCTTCCTTGCGCTCGTAATCGCGGTGGATCGTCATGTCTGCATTTTCTTTGCGATCGCTCGGGGCCGTGTTGCCATCCATCACCAGTCCGCACTCCTCTGGATTGTCGCGGAAAAATAACCACCCTATCACTGCCATCACACCAATAGTCAGCACTCCAAGCAACTGCCATGTGTGCGAATAGCCTACCTTCTCTACCAGGGCATTGAGAACTGCCGGGGCTGCGGAGAACGCGAAAGCGGTGACGGTGCCGCTGGCCGCCAGGGCAATGCCACGATCGTAGTCGAACCATTTGCCAATGGCATTGCGACTCGTCATGGTCAGCACACCCTGAGCGGAAGCACGAATCAGATAGAATCCAATCGTGATCAGAATAAATGCCGTCACCGTCCGCGGCATAAGAATTGTCGTAGTGTCAGGATCGATCGGCGATAACAGATCGAGCAGTCCCCTCACCCAGCTCAGATAGAATAGGATCATCCCAGTGGCCAGAGATGTATAGACGACCATGCGGCGCGCTCCGAGGCGATCGAACCAGACGCCAAGCATAGGCAACGTAAATCCACTGAGGACTGTGCCAATAAAGTAGGCGGTGCTCAATTGCACCCGCGATAGGCCGAGCTCCGACATCAGGATATCGGTGAAGACGCTGAAGCCCATCGTTTGCCCGGGAATGCTGAAAACAATGCCAATCGATGCTACTGCAACAATGACCCAGCCGTAAAAGAACGGCGCGCGCGCTGGCTGGAAAGGAAAGCCAGGCTCCCACACTTTCTTTGGCATTGCCGCCACTATGGAGCAAATGTAGATGCCCGCAATCGACAATCAGCATCCGTCTCACTTGTTCTAGGTTGGAACAACTACCTGATTATCAACGTAATCAATGTACTTCCATTTCAAAGCCTGTTGGGTTTGTCGGGACATGAAGATAGTGACGTCTGCAACTTTAAACAAGCACCAGTCCTGCATTTCAGGGTTTCCCCTGCCCCATATCAGGCTCCAGAAGGCCTGGCCAGCACGAGCGCCTTCAGCACATTTCACGTATTCAAGAATGGCGACAGGGTTGGTGGTTTCTCTGGCGCGTTGCCTGGTATTTTCCTCAGCAAGGTAAGCAATGAATCGAGCCGTGAGAATGGTTCCACAACGCAGCTTTTCCATCAGGTGTTAGTGGTTGTGTCGCGAGGTGATGAAATAGAGAATAACAAGTTGTTCCCAATCTCTATAGAGGAAGGATAGATTAAAAAAGGTACCCTCTTAGTCATAGAAGGCGGGACGATCGTGCATAAGTTGTGGAACTGCACGCTGTGATGCGTGGAACATGGATTGGAGATTGTGAATAGCGATGCGAACAATGGTTGGGGTGTGCTAACAAGAAGGGCGTAGTACCAGGTTAGACACGCTTACTGGATTTGGTCCATATTTGTTCACAGGGTTGTCGGTGTTCTTCATCGGTTGGATTAGACGGTCATTGAGGGGTTGCAGGAGTGGTTTCTGCTAACAGGGATTCAACGTTAGAACTCAGCAACGCTGCGCGGGCGGCGGCCGTTTCTGCCAGCTTTTTACTTTTGCCAGTTCCGCTTGCGAGGATCTGCCCGCACCATATCACTTCGGCCTTGAAGATTTTACAATGGTCAGGCCCTTCCTGCGCGACAATGTGGTAATGAGGACTGACCGTGGAATGGGACTGGAGCAGTTCCTGGAGGTGTCCCTTGGGATTTATTTCGTCCGGTTCATCGATAATTTCCTGGAGGTGCGTGTCACAGAGTCGGAGGACGAATGCGCGAGCTGCTTCAATTCCAGAATCGAGATAAACGGCTCCGATAAGGGATTCCACGGCATCGGCAAGTGTGCTGGGGCGGTTGCGGCCCCCGGAGGCGTCTTCACCTTTACCCATGAGGAGGTAATCGCCGAGACGGATGGAGACAGCGCAGCGGTTGAGAGCGGAACGCGAGACCAGTCGCGAGCGGAGTTTGGTGAGGGTGCCCTCGTTGAATTTCGGAAAGATGCGATAGAGTTCGTCCGTCAAGACAAGCTGGAGGACAGCATCTCCTAAAAACTCAAGTCGTTGATTATCAAAGTGTGGCCGCTGAGTTTCATAAGCTAGGCTGGGATGCGTCAGTGCCTCTGCAAGAAGGAGTGAGTTCCTAAACTTGTAGCCTGTTCGTTGTTCAAGCGATTCCATTAGAACGAATCCACTGTGAGAAACGACTGCATTGTGGAAAGGGAAAAGTGGGGTGACCGACGGGGCTCGAACCCGCGACAACCGGCACCACAAGCCGGGGCTCTACCAACTGAGCTACGGTCACCATCTGTATTTCTGAATGTATACAGCAAAGGGCCGAATTTCGCCAATGGATTTTTTCGATTTGCACGGAGCAGAATCAGGGGTCATTTGCCGGGTATGCGTGCAGCCCCCTCTCTGGTTTCTATCGGCTTTAAAGAATGGTCAACTGTCTGTGCGGCCATCGGTGCTGGCAGGCAGCAAATTATTCTTCGAAAGGGCGGGATCGCTGAGGGACGAACTGGATTCTCATTTAAAAATGAGGCGTTTTTCCTGTTTCCTACGCTGTTTCATGAACAGGCGAAATGTGTCCGTGAAAGCTTTGAGGATTCAGATCTGCCTGTGGCTGAGGAATCGATTCCTCTACGCTATTTTGTAGAGGTGCTGTGGAAGGGTGAATTGAGCGACTGGGAATCGGTGCGTGAATTGCAGCCATTGCATATCTGGAAAGAGCAAGTGATTCGTGAGCGCTTTATTTACAGTGATGGTGATCAGGGAGGGAAGGGGAGTGTGCAGTTGGCTGTGCTGCGCGTGTGGCAGCTGGGCGAAAGCTGGCGGATTCCGTATCACCGGAGCTATGGTGGATGTCGCTCGTGGGTGGATTTACCTGAGATTCCGCAGTCGGTACAGGATGCCGGGCTTGATCCAGTTGATGGTTCTGGAGCATTCCGAGAGATTGTGAAAGTGTTAGGAAATATAGGTATTAATGTTAGTGGTTAGGTTGTATTGTTAGTGTGGTAATGTTAGTCTTTCTTGGAGAGTGCAGCATTTTCACGGAATTTTCGCTGCAGCCAGATGGTTAGCAGCGCAATATCCGCAGGCGTGACGCCTTGAATACGCCCAGCTTGTCCGAGGGTGGCAGGGGAGATGGCGATCAGCTTTGCGCGGGCTTCCTGCTTCAGTCCTTCGATTCCCGCATAGTTGAGATCTGCCGGAATTGCTGTCGATTCCATGCGAATGGATTTGTCTATAAGATCTTGCTGGCGAGTGACATAGCCTTCATACTTGAGGTCGGTCTCAAGCAATTGCCAGATGGGGTCAGGAAACGCAGAACGATAGTCCCGGGGTAAATCTTGAAGTGTGTTTTCTGGACGACGGAACCACTTGCTGAGGGGAATTGTCTGGAAGGAATTGGATTTTACGAAGCGATGTGCTTCAGCAAGCGCGGATTGCTTGAGTTCAGTATTTTTGCGCCTATCAGAGCAAATGAGTCCTGCTTCGATCGCCAGCGGCGTCAGGCGGAGGTCTGCATTATCCTGGCGCAGCAGCAGTCGATACTCGGCGCGGCTAGTAAACATGCGGTAGGGCTCGGGAGTCCCTTTGGTCACCAGATCATCAATCATGACGCCGATGTAGGCGGCGGAGCGGGGGAGGACAAAGGGTGATCTTCCAGCCAGTTTGAGGGCAGCATTGGTGCCAGCGATGAGTCCCTGGGCAGCAGCTTCTTCGTAACCGGAAGTGCCATTGATCTGGCCAGCGAAATAGAGATTCTCGACGCGTTTTGTTTCCAGGGTATGGCGCAGTTGCGTTGGCGGGCAGTAGTCGTATTCTACAGCGTAGCCAGGGCGCATGATTTCGGCATTCTGCAGTCCTTCAATTGAGCGGATGAAATCCAACTGCACATCATAGGGCATGCTGGTTGAGACACCATTCACATAATACTCTGAAGTGTGCCTGCCTTCAGGCTCCAGAAATACCTGGTGTTGGGATTTTTCAGCGAATCGGACTACTTTGTCTTCGATCGATGGGCAGTAGCGGGGGCCGACGCCTTCGATCCGTCCCGAGTACATGGGAGATTTATCGAGGTTGTTGCGGATAACATCGTGAGTTTTGCTGTTGGTGTAGGTCATCCAGCAGGGGAGTTGTTCCACGTGGAACGTTCCGTTGGCGTCTTCTCGATTCAGTGTGAACAGTTCGTTCTCAGCCCCAAGCCCAGGTAGGAAGGAGAACCGAGGAGCGGGTTGGTCGCCATCCTGCCTTTCACATTTTGAGAAGTCTATTGATCGTCCGTTGAGTCGGCAGGGAGTTCCTGTCTTAAATCTGGCCACTTCAAACTCAAGTACTCGGAGACTATCACTGAGTGTCGAAATACTATCTCCCATCCTACCGCCAGCCTGATTCTGCATTCCTACATGGAGTAACCCCCGCATAAAGGTGCCAGCACTGATGATCACTGCGGATGCAGAGATGCGCATTCCGAGGCTCGTATCGATTCCTGTGATCTTCCCGTTCTCGACTACAAGCTGCGCGACATTCCCCTGATGAAGATCCAACCCTGGAGCGAGCTCAAGGATCGCTTTCATACGGAACTGGTAAGCCTTCTTGTCGCACTGGGCTCTGGGGGCGCGCACGCTTGGGCCCTTCTTTGCGTTCAAGATACGGAATTGGATTCCAGTTGCGTCGGTATTGATCGCCATTGCACCCCCCAGGGCATCGATCTCACGTACCATGTGTCCCTTAGCAAGACCGCCAATCGCGGGATTGCAGGACATCTGGCCGACAGTGTCAAGGTTCTGGGTCAGGATTGCTGTGGCCGCTCCAAGACGAGATGCTGCGAGAGCTGCCTCGATGCCGGCGTGACCAGCACCGACCACAAGGACGTCATAATGTTTTGGATAAGTAAAATGTTCCACGTAGAACGTTGATATGGAGTTGAGATTCAACAGAGAAGACTTATCATACAACTGTGCCGCCCATTGCACGAATAGATACAGAAACTCTCATCGAAAGAGACTCCAACGAGGTCGATGCCGAAAGTAACCGATACGCGTTCCCTTTAACACAGTGGACAGTGGTCAGGCGAGCGATTGCGATGGATTCCACTGAGGGAAAAGAGGCTCTGGCTGCCATATGCGAAGGCTACTGGCTGCCACTCTACGCTTTTGCCCGGCGCTCAGGTTGCACACCCGAGGACGCCGAAGATATGACGCAGGGATTCATCTATTCAATCCTCCATAGTAACGGCCTGAAAACTGCAGACCCACAGAAGGGTCGTCTTCGCTCCTTTCTTATCAAGGGGATCAAAAACTACATGATCTCACTGCATCGAAAGGAGAGTTCACAGATCCGTGGCGGCAATCTGGTTACGATTTCAATCGAGAAGGCTGAAGAAATGCTGGCTGAGGATGAAGGAGCCTATGCGCACTCGAGTCAATCGCCGATCGATGTGTTTGAACGCCGATGGGCGCTGGCGTTACTTGCCCGCGTATTGAAACTCTTGCGTGAAGAATTTGAGCAAAAGGGGGAGGGGCAAATATTTGAAACCCTGCGTCCTTATCTGAGTGGCAAGGATCGAACTGGAGATGGCGCCTACGATGCCGCTGCGGAAAAACTGGGAATGAGCAATTCACTGGTAGGCGTGCGCGTTCACAGGATGAAGCGCCGTTACAAAGAAGTTCTACGTGCAGAGATCGCGTCCACCGTTGCAGAGGACGAAGTAGAGTCAGAGCTGCGACACCTTTTTTCCATATTCCAACGCTAGGCCAGTGACGGGGATATCTGACGATTCGATCGAACTCTGTCCTGACTGTCGCACCCCCATGACAGGATCGGTGGAGGG
>JBNMNB010000191.1:0-15735 GCA_051270635.1 Verrucomicrobiales bacterium
ATGAAGGCGCGCGGGTGGGGATTTCAGAATGTAACATAACTATCTATAAGATAGTTAGTTATGAGTACAAGTGTTTTCTTGATGAATTATGCAGGCTAGGCTCCGCCCGCCCATGAACCCACCCCTGGAAATCAAAGTTCCTACCAATAAAACGGAAGACCTATTACCGAGTGCCCGGTTTCGACTTCCGACGGGGTTAAAGCTGCTGATGTCGCCTGGAGTTCGGATGACGTTTGGAATTCTCTGGAAGGGAAATCCTGTTTCACGCGCTGTCCTGAAATTTTGGTAGAAGTTATTTGGCGCTCGAATACCAAGGCCGAGATCCGGGATAAGATCGCGCTTTATTTTGAAGCAGGGGCGAACGAGGTCTGGCTGTGTTCGAAGGATGGAAAGATGAGCTTTTTCAACGGGCCAGGGGAAAAGTTGCGCGCTTCGGAGCTGGTTCCCGATTTTCCAGCGAATTTGCCGGAGAGATAAGAATAAGTGACTGGCCCGTGCCCGGCGCTTGTTAAGTGCCCACGCCCTGTAGCGTCAACATTCTGTTGACGGCTTCTTGAGTTCTCCAGGCATCAACAAGGATGTTGGTGCTATTTGCTAGACCAAGAGGCAGCGATCCGTCGTTTTAGTCTTGGTCGAAAATTAGTCTAGTCAAGTTTAACCGCGAAAGAGTGTTCGCTCCCTGGCGACGATCTTCGCTCCAAGGAACAAAGCCCCTGCGGCTAACAAGAGCAGAGAAATGTAGACGATGAGCATCGGCACCAGTGTGGTCGTCCCACCGAGCACGGCGCGCATGGCGAGTGAGGCATTGAGCACGGGAATGAACGCGGAGCCAATGGTCAGTTTCATTCCCGGTAGCATTCCTACCATGAGACCACCTACGACGACCATCATGACGGGCGTGACTAGACTATGGGCTTCTTTAGCGGAGCGGGCATAGAATGAAAGTGTCAGGGTGATGCTGGCGAAGAAGACTGCCAGCGGCAGCAGCAGCGATAAAATTATCAGCACGCTGGTGAAGGTGAATGCGCCTCCGACAATAGAACCGAGCGCCTCACCTAGATCGGCACCGAACAGGATGATCGGAATGACGCTGCACAGCGAAACCATGGCAGAAACCAATCCGGTGAGAACCACTACCAGGAGCTTACCAGCGAGGATGCTCCACAGGCTTGCTGGTGAAGTCAGTAGCGTCTCAAGCGTGCCGCGTTCTTTTTCTCCAGCACCCAGGTCTACCGCTGCCGGCATCGATCCAACGAAGGTCAGAAAAATCAGAAAGTAGGTAAACATGCCTCCGAACACACCGTCCGCATGTTCCTCGCGAGCCGACGCGACATTGTTGACGCTTATCACAACCGGCTCGAGCAGGCTCTCGTCAATGGAGCGGTCTCGCAGACGTTGCTCGCGAACACCTGCAGCGAAATCTGCAATCAGTTCTTTCACTTTTACACCAGCGGACGCCCCAGCGCTGGTCCCTTTGTAGAAAATTTGCAACTGCGCGGATCCGCCATTGTTCAGTGTCGTCATGAATGTTTTCGGAACCTGGATGGCGACTTCGTAGTCATCACGCTCGACAATTTCTGCCGCATCACTGCTGACAGCATTCACATCGATCACCAGATGTTCCTTGGCGGCTTTTTCTTCGAAGTGCGACAACAAACCACTGCTGCGGCAAGCATCCGAAGGATCGATGATTGCCAGCCGCACATCAGTGGCGGCAATGCGTTCGCGTTGCTGCTGACTGAAGTAGCCTAACAGAAATGCTAACACAGGGTAAAAGAACAGTGGCACGACGATCATCATGAGCAACGTGCGGCGGTCACGGATGGTGTCCGTGAATTCTTTGCGAAACACTGTCAGGATGGTCATCACGTTGACGACACCTCCACTTGTGGTTCAGCAGCAGTATCGAGGACGCGGAGAAACTCATCCTCCAGCGATGCGGCAACCATTCCGCTGCGAAATGCCTCGAAGGTCCCGCTATGCAACATTTTTCCACGGTGCAGGATAGCAATGTCATCGCCCAGTTGGCTGACTTCACCCATCAGATGTGTCGAAAAGAGCACTGTTTTACCAGCGTCTCGGCAGTCGCGAATCAAATCGATGATGCCCCGCGAAGTGATGATATCGAGTCCGACCGTTGGCTCATCGAACACCACGACTTCCGGATCATGAATCATGGTGCGGGCGATCGATACTTTTTGTTTCATACCCATCGACAGACCAGCAATGCGGCGGTCGGCAAAGGCATCAATGCCAAGTTTCTGGAATAATTCGTGTTGCCGCGCCGCAGCGGTTTTCCGATCTATCCCGTTGAGACTGGCAAAGTAACGCACCATCTCTGCAGGCGTCAGACGGTCGTAAAGTGCGGTGCTGCCAGTGAGAAACCCAAGCCGTCGCTTCACTTCTCGCGGCTGGGTTGCTGCATCGTGACTGGCGACAAGAATGCGGCCATGATCCGCGCGGAGCAGTCCTGCAATCATGCGCAGCGCGGTAGTTTTGCCCGATCCATTGGGCCCTAACAATGCAAAAACTCTGCCGGGCTGACAAGTGAAGCTGACATCGTCGACAGCAGTGACGGGTGGTTTTCCACCGTAGCACTTAGTGACATTTTCGAAGGCGATCAAAGCGCGCCTCCCGAAGCGCGTGCATGGCGCCACAGCATCAGACGTGAGAGAATGACATAACCAAGGCTGCGATGTTCGGCCGGCTCCCACTTTGCTACTGCCGCCGCCGCCAGCTCGGGTTGCGCGCTATCAACTGCCTCCTGTAGCGCGGTGAGTGCGGCGTCATCAATGGCTGCCGCCGAAGCGACAGGCGTTGCAAATAACGCAGGCACATTGGCTGCGGAAACTTGCCGTTGGATGTATTCGCGGATCGCTGAGACAGCCTGCGACTTTGCTGTGTCAGTCTTTAACGTGCGCCACGCCTGCAGGGCTTCCGCAAAGGCGTCCGGCTCCCACCCCGCCAGCGCCAACTCCAGCGCAAGCAATCCGGAGCTGGTGACTCGCTCTGAAAAATTCCGCGCCATAACTGTTTCTCCCATTGTCAGGTAGAATTCGATGACTTGCTTAGCCAGTGCCTCGTCTTTCCCTGCCGACTGCTCTGCCTGCGCCATCAGGCGCCGACCTTCGTCGAATAAGTTCAGTAAATAACACTGTTCGGCGACTGCCAGCATCTGGTCGGTAGTGCCTGCTTTTGCGGCCACCATTTTAACGGTCGCTTCCGCTTTTTCAAATTCGCCCCATTGCCCGTGGAGGCGCGCCATGTTCAGCTGCAAGTCAACGGCATCCTCAGGGACGCCACGCATGTACTGTTCCACCAGCTCCTTAGCGCGATCCAGGTCGCCCATCTGCGTGTGGAAGGCTGCGATCTTCAGCATTGCGCGCGATTGATCGAGTCCTTCCATTGCTGCTCCAAGTGCCAGGGCAGCATCCACCTTGTCCTTTTCCAATGCAGTCTCGAGAGCATCGGGTTCTGGTTCTGTAAGGGTTGCCGCAGGTTCTGGCTGGGCGTAGAGATTCATCAATTCCTGCAGCGCTGGATCCTGCACGGATTGCTGCGCTTTTTGCAGCAGCCAGTCGTCGCCAAAGGCATGCGCTTGCAATGTCAGGATCGCAATTTCCGCATCCAGTGCAGCGCCATTTTTTGCTGTGCGTGCTTCCTCAGCTGCTTGCAGCAAATTCGCAGGAGTCGCACTTCGGGACAGCGAATCTGAATCGCCATCGCTGGGCCAGAACCACCAGGCCAGGAATACTCCGCAGCCCAACGCTGTCAGAATGACTCCCAGCCAGCCTTCTTTTTTACGAGCGATAGGTGAGGAACTCGCCATGTTTAGTATTGCATAACTCTGGATAGAAACCTTTGTGCCTTTTCTGACTGTGGCGCATTAAATACACCAGCTCCAGCCGAGTGTTCGACGATTGTGCCTTCGGCGAGGAACAGGCAATGGTCGGCGACTGCTCTGGCGAAACCCATTTCATGGGTGGAAAGGATGATGTCCTGGCCTTCTTCGTTCAGTTCCTTGACGACGTCCAGCACCTCCGCCGTCATTTCGGGATCGAGTGCCGATGTCGGCTCATCCAGCAGCAGTAAGGCGGGTTTGGAAGAGATCGCTCGGACAATGCCGACGCGTTGTTGTTGCCCGCCGGACAACTCAAATGGTCGCTTCATTCTGTGCTCGTAGAGGCCAAAGCGTTTCAGTCCAGTCTCTGCGATTTCGCGTGCTTCTTCCGGCTCCTTGCCATGCACGACTTCCAGTGGCAGCGTGATGTTATGCAGGGCGCTGTAGTGCGGGAAAAGATTGAAAGACTGAAATAGAAAGCCGTTTTTGCGTCGATACGCGTGCAGGCCGCGCTCATCAGCTGGCAGCGGCTGGCCATTTACACTGACACTGCCACCATCAGGCGCTTCCAGTCCCCCTAAGATTCGCAGCAGGGTCGATTTTCCTCCGCCTGACGGCCCGATAAGCACCAGCGCACGGATGTCTCCGTCGTGAGAAAAGCTGGCGCCCTTCAATGCCTGCGCCTCGCCATAGCGCCGGACGATTTCGTTCAGCTCAACTTTCATAGCGAAACTTTCTCTCCAGGTAATAGGTGAGATAAGTGATCGGCAGCGTCAGCAAAAGATAGCCGACGCCCAGCATGATGAAGCCTTCGAATCCTTTGTAGGTAGCGCTGAAGAAGTCGTAGGTTTCCTTCGTGAACTCGCCAACACTGATGACCATCAGGAGCGATGAGTTCTTCACAAGGTTGACCAATTCACCAGCGATACCAGGCATCACCCGACGCATGGCCTGCGGGAAAATCACATAACGGTAAATCTGTGGCCGCGTGAACCCAACCGCTCGCGCGGCATCGACTTGCGTCCTGGCAACGCTATCGATTCCTCCGCGAAAAATCTCTGCCAGATAGGCGGCTGAGAAGCAGGCTAGAGCGGTGACACCTACCACCGTCGAATTGTGGATATTAAGCGCAGTGAAGATCACGTAGTTCATGATCAGGATCTGCACCAGTAAGGGAGTTCCGCGTATGATTTCCACGTAGCCGCGGCAAAACCCTATTAGTGCAAGAACACCTGATCGTTGCCCTAACACAAGCAAAATTCCCAGCACTACACTTACGATGAGCGCCAGTGCAGAGATCAGAATCGTGAACAGCCAGCTTCTAAAAAGTGGCGCGCGATATTCCCATAGCCGTGCCCATTCCCATTCGTAACTGAGGCTGGCGAAGGCAAACCAGAAGAATGCGACGACCGCAACGAGCATCGCCAGTGCCGCTACCACATTGAGCATCCAAGATTTTCTGGATGCCTTCTTCATTTGGTACTGACCGGGTCTTTGGCTGCAGCCAGAAGGTTCTTTGCGTGCGTTTTGGCAGAAGTTTTCTTGCCACCGAGCATGCGGGCGATTTCTTCGATGCGTGAGTTGGCGGTCACTTCCTCCAGCACCGAACGCGTTCGCCTGGCATCGAATACCTTGGTCACCAGGTAGTGGCAGGCTGCCAGTGCGGCGACTTGTGGCAGGTGGGTAATGGAGATGACTTGATGGCTCTTGCCGAGCGATGCCATTTTTGCTCCGACTGCTTCCGCGATCTCTCCGCCGACGTTGGCATCGATTTCATCGAAGACCAGGAGCGGGATTGAATCCTGCCGCGCCAGTGCGCTCTTCACCGCCAGCATGACGCGTGACATTTCACCGCTGGAAGCGATCTGCCGCAGCGGCTTCGACGGCTCGCCCGGGTTCGGGGCAAATTGGAAATCTGCCTGCTCCAATCCATGCGCAGCTGGGGCGTCAAGCGGTACCAGCTCAAGATCAAATTTTGAACGCTTGAAGCCGAGCGCGGTCAGGTGCGACGACACTTCTTTCGCCAGGCGCGGCGCAGCCTTGCGGCGCTTCTGCCCCAGCTGCACACCCAGCTCATCGACTGCGGCGCGGGCGGCGATCACTTCTGCCTGCAGGCGCTCGATTTCATCACTGCGTCCTTCGATGCGCGCCAGCCGTTCGGCGGCTTCATCGCGATGGGACAGAATTTCTTCAATAGTGGAGCCGTACTTTCGCTTCAGGGTCTGCAGCGTATTGATGCGTTCCTCCATCTCCGCCATTTCTTCCGGATGCAGCTCCAGGGCATCGGCGTAGTGACGCAGCCCGGACTCCATTTCTTCGAGCTCAACGACGGCGGTTTCGCAGCCTTGCGTATGTTCGGTCACGCCCTGATCGATGCGTTCAAGGTTACGGATCAGGCGTTGCATTTCGCCCAACCTGCTGAGCACCGAGTCGTCAGCATCAGACAGGATGGAGAGGATACTATTCGAAAGGGATACCAGCTTGGTGCTGTTGGCCGCTATCTTGTAGCGTTGCTCGACTTGCTCCTCTTCGCCGGGTTCTGGACTGGCGTCTTCGATCTCAGAAATCTGGAACTTCAGTAGATCCAGTTCCTGTTCATTGGCACGCTCGGAGTGCGTCAGCTGCTCCAGGTCAGTCGCCGCCCGTTTCCATGACTGGTAGGCGTCGCGGTATTTCGCCAGTAGCAGTTCCGTCTGCGCATAGGCATCGACCATGGTCAACTGCCGATCCTGTGACAACAACGAGTGATGGTCGTGCGGCCCGTGCAAATCCACCAGCAGATGGCCGATCGATTTGATTACTGTCAGGGTGACAGGTGAGCAATTGACAAACTGCTTGTTTTGTCCACTGGAACTGATGACGCGGCGCACGATCAGCTCTGCGTTTTCACAGGGATCAAGCCCTGCCGCTTCCAGTGCGGCGTTCACTTCGTTGGGCCGCAGCAGGTGAAACATTGCCTCGACTGAGCACGTGTCCTCGCCAGTGCGGATGAGCCCTTTGTCCGCCCGCTCTCCCAGCACCAGCTTCAATGCACCGACGATCACCGATTTGCCTGCGCCAGTCTCACCAGTCACACAGACCAGGCCAGCGCCCACCTCCCACGTCAGATCATCGACGAGAGCAAGATTGCGGATTTTGAGAACGGTGAGCATGTCCTCCGACTATGGGATTCCAGCGGACGAATTCAACATTGTTGCGCGGTTGTTTTTATTCCAGTGCAGCTCGGGTGTCCTCCTCCCACGTGAGCCCCCAGTCACGCATCGATCGCAGCACCGGGCGCAGCGCCTCGCCTTTGGCCGTCAGCTTGTAGGCCAGCCGCTTCGAGCCCGCCGCCGCAGGAATTTTTTCTGCAATGCCATGGCGCACCAGTCGCTCCAGCCGTTCGCTGAGGATATTTGTCGGGATCCCTTCTGGGGAAGTTGAGAACTCCTTGAAACGCGTTCTACCGAGTAGCAAGTCGCGCACTACCAACAATGTCCAGCGATCGCCCACGATATCCAGCGCACAGGCAACGGGACAGGGAGAACGGCGGATTTTGGAAGGTTCTTCGCTGAGTGGTGATTCGGGCACTCCCCACTTTTGGAATGAAATCACTTGCATTCCACATGTATTTTGCTTGTCTTTTGCAAGTAAATACTACTTTGGCACTGATGACTCCTTTACCTGCACAGCCTGGGCACCTCCTCATCTGGGGATTCATTGCATTGGCCGTCGGATTGATAGTCCTTTTCACTGTGGTGCTTAGATCCTGGCGCTTCGGGATCGGTGGGGCTGGCTGGTTGATTCTCACTGGCGTTCTCGGTGCCAGCGGCGTTGTCGCCAATTTCACTGGCACGCCCCCACGCATCGTTTTTTTATTCGTTCCGGCGTTCATTGCCACTGCCGTTCTCGTTTTCTCAACATTCGGTGCACGCATTGCAGCGCTGCCGATCGGATTCCTCGTTGGCTTTCAGGCATTCCGGATTCCGGTCGAGTTGTTGATTCATAGTGCAGTGCTGGAGGGAGTTGCGCCTGAGCAAATGACGTGGAGCGGATGGAATCTCGATATTCTGTCCGGCATCACTGCCCTGCTGCTGTTGCCATTTCTCACAAAATTGCCCCGCTGGTGCATCTTGCTGTGGAACAGTGCTGCTCTGTTTCTTCTGGTTTGGGTCGTCGGTGTCGCCACGCTCAGTTTTCCGTCCGCCTTTCAGCAGTTGAAGCCCGACAGTATCTGGGTCGCCTGGTTTCCTTTCATCTGGTTGCCAACCGTCGCCGTAACCACTGCACTGATGGGGCATCTGGCGGTCTTTCGAAAATTCCTCACAAAACTAGAAAACTTATGAAACCCGTCACTCATGCTCCAGGAGCCGGCCTTCCAAAATTCGAGCTCATGATCGCCCGGATACGTTTCGGATGGGCGCTGCGTCGCAAGACTCGCGCTCAATTTGCAGAGCTTTTCGCAAGCGAACGCGACAAGATACTGGCTCTCGCTCGCTCGTGCGATCCGGAGACAGGCGCACGGACCATTTTGATCCACCGCATTCGAGGCATGGAAGACAGCAGCCGCTACTGGTCCGTGTTCATGACGCTCGATCATCTGAAGATCGTCAACCTGGCGGTGGCAACGGCAATTCGCTCGCTTGCAAAAGGAGAAGTTCCACAGAGGACGGCAAACACAGCCGATGTCAAACCAGACCTCAAGGCAGACGTTACCAGCATCCAATCCTTCGAACATTCCTGCGACTTGTTCACGAAGTGCGGTCAGAAAGTCCCCAATCTGCACACCCAGGTGCGCTACGATCATCCATGGTTTGGGCCTTTGGACGCCGCGGGATGGCATGCCCTCGGAGGAATCCACATGGGAATCCACCGCAGACAAATTGAGCAAATTCTGAGTGGGTCTGATAATTCTGATACTGCATAAGGTCTTGCACTAGTATTCGTTGCACGTTGACTTTTCCTTCGCTAGCCTCGCCGAGGAATCATGGGATACGTTTTCATTGCTGCTACCATCTTATTTACCATTTACGGACAGCTGGTGCTTTACTGGCGAGTGTCCAGTAAGGGTATTGGGTTGAGTGGCTTCAACAGGGAGGAGATTCTGGGTTTATTTCGCGTGTTGCTGGATCCCTGGGTGTTATCGGGGTTTGCAGCGGCATTTATTGCCAGCATTTTTTATATGATCGCGCTTTCGCGGTTTCAACTAAACCATGCCTATCCATTTATGAGCCTGACGTTCCCGCTGGTGGCAGTGTGCAGTCATTTCATTTTTGGTGACTTGCTGCCCGCGAGCAAAATTCTCGGATTGGGATTAATCATTGTCGGGATCATTGTTTGCTCACAAGGAGGCGGAAACTAGATCGTGGAAGCCGTCCCATTCAATATCCCGCATTTCACCGGGCGAGAATTTCTGTATGTCCGGGAGGCACTGGCCAATGGTCACGTGTCGGGCAATGGTCCGTTCACCAGGCGGTGTCATGAGGCATTCAAAGAGCGCTACGGATTTCAATATTGCCTGCTGACGTCATCTTGCACGGATGGGTTAGAAATGTGTGCCTTGTTGTTAGAACTGCAGCCGGGTGATGAAGTGATCGTGCCCTCGTACACATTTGTTTCGACGGCGAACGCGTTTGCCATGCATGGTGCAAAGATCGTTTTCGCTGATAGCTGCGAGGAACATCCTAACATTGATCCTGAATCGATTGCTGAGAGCATAACGCCGCGAACACGCGCGATCGTTGTCGTTCATTACGGTGGTGTCGCTTGTGATATGGATGCCATTCAGGAACTGGCAGATAAGCATGGGATCATTGTGATCGAAGATGCGGCACAAGCCATCGACGCGACTTACAAAGGTAAGCCGCTGGGATCGATCGGGCATCTGGCGGCATTCTCCTTTCACGAAACAAAGAACCTGAGCTCTGGTGAAGGTGGACTGCTGGTGGTGAATGACCCGCGCTTCGCCAGGCGGGCGGAGATACTTTGGGAAAAAGGCACCAACCGTGCGGCTTTCCGTCGCGGTGAGGTGGACAAGTACTGCTGGGTGGACACTGGTTCGTCTTTTCTGCCGTCAGATATCACTGCGGCGATGCTCTGCGCGCAATTGGAATCCGTCGCAGAAGTAACACAAACGAGGACGGCAATCTTCCAGCGCTATGAAGATGAACTGCGCAGATTTACGAATACGCGCGCGTTCGATCTGCCATCGCTGCCGAGCTATCCCTTCACTGGCAATGGCCATCTCTTTTATGTGATGTGTTGCACCAGGGAGGAACGCAATAACCTGCTGGACAGCATGATAGAGCAGGAAGTGTATGCCGTGTTTCATTATCTGGCCCTGCACCAGAGCCCCTACTACAAGCAGTTGATCGGCAACGATGCCTTGATTCCCACGCTGCCAAATGCGGAGAAGTTCGCGGCCCGTCTGGTGCGACTACCTGTCTATTCAAGTCTCACCGCGAAAGCGCAGCAGCGCGTGATCGAGATCTTCCTTCAGCATGTAAAGTCACCCAGTCACAGCGCGTATCGCCAGTGAGCCAACCACTGGCAACCGGGACAGTGAGGTAATTTTGAAAAACACGGAATCGCGGCTTCAGGAACTTGGGAGACTGCGAGAGAAGGGACTCATAAGCGACGATGAGTATCGAACAAAGCGACTTGAAATCGTAGACCAAATCTAACACTGCTCAAATAATGGCTACAGTGCAGTTTCGGTTTTGACTTCCGTCTCCTGAATGCCGTCGCCGCCAGCAGCCTCTTCAAATCCCCGCAGATCGATTTCTTTTTCGACAGTTACGACATTGCTGCCGCTGGCGGTTTCGACGTGGTAAAGCTTGCGCGAAAGCTGTTCCTTGAATGCCCAGGCAGCCTCGATGTGATACCCGGTTCCATCACGGGTTACTGCGCGAATCTGCAGCATCAGGGGCGTCAATTCCTCTGGAGTACTGGTATCGATGATAAATCGCTTACCGGCATATTCCTTGTCACGGAAGTTCTTGCCGTCGACAAAATTGACTGCCGCACCTTCGAAATTCTGCAGAAAATCGAGCGACGCAGCGTCCACAATGTAGTCGCCAAAGCTGATATAGGCGATCTTCGCTTCAGCCTGCGTTTCCGCTGGGATCTCAGTAAGAACGAAGCGCACAAGATCAGCGGTGACGGGTGTTTCGAAGAGCGGGCGATTTAGCGGCGCACGCGACGAACATGAGGCACACGCCAGGAGCGCACTCAACACAAGCAGGATTCGGGACAATGGAATGTTCACGCGCAATGGATACGTTCAGACAACGGCCAGGGCAACCGGGCACTTTGCAACTTGTGCAAAATACGCAAAATGCGCAAAATCGCCTGCTTGCAGCAATTCCGCCTACTGCCGAATGATACGGTAGTAAAAAGCGCTTAAGTCACCGGCTTGAGTGTCCGTATAGGTCGTGGTATCCCCATCAGATTCTACGGAGTCATCGATCTCCAGCCACGCGGGAATGGTCTCGGTACCCTCAATCGAGTAGAAGGCACCCGGCGTGCTGGCCCACTCGATCGTTGGCATTCCGTTGCTGTAGGTGATGCTGATGATTCTGATTTCGCCGCCGGGAGCAGCGCCTGTGAAGAGTCGATCAGAGTAGAACAGCAGCCCTTTGTCGGCATCGATTTCGCCTGACAGGAAATCGATTCCCAGGAGGTCTCCATTTTCACCAGTGCCAGCGAAACCGGAGCCAGCGATGCCGAATCCCGCGCCATTGGTGCCGCTCCAGTCGCCGCCGAGAAATGCGGAAGCCGTGCCCACTTGCTGGCCATCAACAAATAACGCAATCGCAGAATCGCCTTCGCCATTATCGACATCATATACCCAGGTCAACTCAAGCGCACCGGCAGCGAGTTGTCCCTCTGTCAGGACGTATTCGACCGTGGCCACGGTGAGTCCGCCATCGCCCGCTGCCCGCAGCACCAGCTTTGAGCCTTCTTCATAGACAAGTGAGAATCCGACTGTGCCGCCACCGGTCTCGAAAATGACTTCAAGATCGGGATCGTCTTTGGCAGTGAAGTTCACACAGGCACGGAACGTGACATCCAGCAGATCCGCTCCGTCATTGAATCCACTAAAGCTGGGCAATGTTTCCAGCGTCTGGGTGATCACCGTCGGCTCACCGAGTGGATCGTCCGGAATATCTGTGGCAAGGTTAGGGTTCGATCCTTGTGCGACCTCAAACGAATCGCTGAAGCCGTCGCCATCGGTATCCACTTTCGTAGGATCGCTGGTTGGATTGCCATTTACTTCCTCGCCATCGCTGCGGCCATCGCCATCAGTGTCGGCGACCAGTGGGTTGGTGGCAGGATCGCCGTTGATCTCCGCCCCATCGGTCAGAGTGTCGCCATCGGTGTCCGCCTTGCTCGGATCCGTGCGCGCCAGTAGTTCTTCGGCATTGGTGAGCGTGTCGCCGTCATTGTCGTCTTCCGCTGTGGAATCGAGATTGTTAAAGAACGTCAGCTCCCAGAAGTCGGGCAAAAGATCGCCGTCAGAGTCATCTTCACCCACGTTGGCGGCAATTCGAGAGAAGGCTTCCAGTGCCTCTTCCTCAGAAAACGGACGATCGTAGACATTGATGATCGCAATTTCACCGAAAAAGCTGTCGACATCGAGCGGTGGCTCGCCTGCGGTGCCGCCCAGTGCGCCTTCGACTGCCGAGGCAAAATTCGACCAGCGGAAAACAGCCGATCGCCCGACGGGGCTGCCGATCTCTCCTTCAACCGTCGCCGATACACTGCCGCCCGCTGCGCCGCGCACGAACAGGGAAGCGCTGCTATTCACACTATCCAGTGAGAGTACTGCCTGCACGAAGTCCTCCTCCACATTGATCTGCGTCAGCGCAACATTGATGTCGATCGTCCGCGTGCCGTCCGAGCTGTGCCAGAAGTAGAGGCCGTCTTCATCGATCGACAGCGAGGTGCCCGTAGCGCCACCGCCAGTTTCAAAAATGATCTGGCGAAAGTCGTCTAAATCCGCCGTGCGGAACCATATCTCAAAGCTGACTTCCGTAAACCCAAAGCCGTCTCCATTGTCTCCACCTGTGTCATTGGTAGAGCTGAGAATGCGGAATGCTTTTGTAAGGCTAGTGTTAGGAGAATTTTCCACATCCACCAGCTCCATGTTCTTCATATCGTAGTTACGAAAGGCAATGCCGTCTAGCCAGGCACCAGCCGTCTGGCCATCCGCTGCAGCGTCGTAGCGACGCACCAGAGCCGCGCCGATCGCGTCCACCGTGAGGGTGAATTCCTCATTCACCTGCCCCGTCGTATTCGTCGCAGTGATCTCGTAGGCTGTTGTTTCCGCAGGCGTGACAGTCATGCTACCTACGGCGGTGACAACTCCAATATCCGGCGTGATGGTCACTTCTGTCGCTCCCGATGTGTCCCAGGACAAGGTCGCGGACTGACCTGGCGCAATCACCGACGGCGTGGCCGTGAACACATTGATTACTGGCTGCGCATCGACGACCACGGTCACATCCTGCATGATGATAACATCGTCAAAATCGACTGTCAGCGTGTAAGACGTCGTCTCCGTGGGATTCACAATGACCGATCCCTGCCCACCACTAGCAGTCACATTTCCCACGCCGCTGATCATCAGCGTAGTAAATTGATCGACATCCCAGTCCAGCGTTACGGCATCGCCCGAAGAAACTGCAGCCGGAGTCGCGGTGTAGCTGACGATCTTGGGCCGTTCCTCATCCGAGGTGAGGGTCAATGTCACATCGCTGTTGCTTCCTGCGCCGTAGTCGACGGTGAACGTGTAGCCTTGTTCATTAGTGAACTCCGTGCCCTGCGAGAACTCGCCAGTGAGCTCAGAGTAACTCATCAGTATCCACGAATCGCCAATATTAAAACTACCCCCGAGCGTGATCTTGAGTTCGGAATCGGAATCGATCTCAACCTGCAGGCCACTCGTTCCTGCGGCCTTTGTCAATGCACCGACGCTCGCGCCATCGATGACATAGGACAATATTCCATCTGCGCCAATCAGGCTTAAGTTGGCCTCATTGAACTTGGCATTCACTCCCGTTGGCAGCATTTCTAAGGTGCCATTGATCAGCTCGAAAAATTTGTAATTGAGCAACTCACCACCGACGATTACCGTTCCGTGGCCACCGTCAAAGTCACCCACGCGGACAACCATTCCACCACCCTGCGATCGATAGGAGGCACCTTGCTCAATGATCAACGTGCCGATGCCACCTTCGCCCACACCGACAAACACACCATTGTTACCACCGTGCGCGCCACTCAAAGTGCCGCCTGTCACACGCAGCGTTCCCTCAGTAAATTCTCCGATACGCACCCCGGCCGGATTCAAGCTGTTCTGCAGAGCCGTATCTTCCGTAATCGTGCAGTCTCCATTAATGATAGCGACCGAATTATCAACCGGAACCCCCAGATCCCAGAGATCGTCATCATTCCAATTGCCCTCTCCTTCGAAAATAGTGTCTTGGGCGAACGAGTGAGAAAGCGAGAATGCAGCAGCAGTCGCTGCAGAGAGAAGGCAATGCAGAGGTTTCATCAGTTTCTGGGGGTAGGGAGGGTAGAGCCCGAACAGCCTAATCGATTGCCCCCTCTTGCAACAAGGCAAACTTGCAGGCATCGATTTTTAGCCCTGGGTTTTCCCATGCTCCATTGTGATTTACATCACAGAGGAATGGTCGAATACATCTTTCTTCAAGGCCCGCTCCTGCTGCTGTTCCTTTGCACTGCGGGGCTCGGAAAGTGCCCAGGCTGCTTTCTATCAAACGCCATAACTCATAGAAGCAAAGAAGCCTGATAATGTTCCCTCAAGTCACCTCTACTGCGTTACGACTTTCGCCAGCGTTGGCCACTTTTGCTCGGTCCACGCGACCGCTCGGGGATCGAGCAGTAGGACGTAACTTGCCGCAGCGACAGGGAGCTTCAAGCGAAGAAAGTCGCAGTGGCAGTGGCCATCGATGGAGGCCGCGTTCGCTTCAAGATCAACACGAAAAAGGGGAACCCAGACAAAACTACTTCCCCTAAAAACGCTCATCAATGCCCATCAACTTTTCCTGGTAATTTTGGATACGAACTTCGTGTATCCAAAATTACCACTCGAGAATTTCCCTTTCCACTCTCAACCAATTCCGCACTGATATTCAATCTATACAAACACTCGAGAATCTCACGTAATTCCTTGAAATCGTAGGAGAAATGACCCAAAGTTATTTCCACTTAAATGAAGATACCCCACTCTCAGAGTGGATTAACAAAACTGTTCTGCTAAGAAATGAAACCATTCGCACTCTTTGCTCTGGTGCTCACGCTGCCTCTTGGCCGGTTGCGGAAAAGGGAAGACGACGGACACCGTGAGCAGCAAGTTCACGACACTTGCTGAGAAGCAGGAGTTTTTGGAGCGCTACATGAAGTTTCGTCGCAGCTACGATGATCTTCATTTCCACCTTTCGTATATTGATGGGGGCAGCGGGATGGTGCCTGGCCCGACCGAGTGGAACGTGCGTGTCCTCGCTGTCGTTCCTGCAGGAGAGATTGATCAGTGGATCGATGGACTCAGTGTAGCATCAGATCCTGAACTCGATTGGATATCAGACATCCCCAAGGCACCGACAGACCTCAGTCGCTACAAGTGGTATGAAGGTGATCGTGTGATTGTCGGTATTGATCGAGAGAGCCGAACCATTTTATACTGGAACCACGCGTCTTGAACAAAGAAGCAAAATCGGGTAGGCGGGAGATTCGAACTCCCGCCCCCCACACCACCAAGCATACGGATCCGTACTAAGGCGGTTCCGACTCGCCACTTGTCACCTTTCCCCGACCGTTATTCGGCCAGTTCGGATAACGGGTGAATGCACGCATTCACGGGAACTCTCTTTCTCTGCCTGCGTCCGATT
>JBNMNB010000192.1:0-15694 GCA_051270635.1 Verrucomicrobiales bacterium
TCAAACGCTTCGAAGATCCGCGAGATCGCGCCGAGTATCTTGGCGAGACTCTGTTAGGCATGAGCATTGGCTGCGCGCGTTGTCACAACCATCCGTTAGACCGTTGGAGACAAGACCAGCACCTACGCTTCTCTGCCTGGTTCGCCGAGCCTCGTCCCGATCCCGCGCAGCCGGAACGCATGATGACCGGCAAGTTCTTTCTACCCGGTGATCAGAAAGCGATCCCGCCTGCCTTGCTGCCTATCGGGAACAAGCCCATCCCCGAATTCGTAAATCGCGCCGACGCTCTGTCTTGGCTGATCTTCGAAGGGAGCGAAGGCCAATTCTCAAGAAACGTGGCCAATCGGATCTTCGGCTGGTTGGTCGGGCGTCACCTGGTGGACCCGCCCGAGGATCATCGCGACACCAATCCCGCCTTGTTCGAAGGCATGCTCAGCTTGTTATGCAAACGCTTGGAAGATTCCGACTACGATCTGCGGCACCTCATCCAGTTCATTGTCACCTCACAAAGCTATCAACTGGCCAGTGAAGGTTCGCCCTCGCTGGACTACTTGGCCCGCAGGGAAGCGCGTCCCCTCACCGAGTGGCAGTTTCGGCGTTCGTTAGAGTTCATTCTCGATGTGCCGATCAAGGGCTGGACCTTGCCCGAATCCCCCTTGGCCCGACAGCTGGCCTTGCTCAATCGCGGCCAGATCCAACGCAGCTTGTCCATCCCCGGCAATCAGATCGAAGCCATCTTCGATTTCGAACCCAGCCCTGATCGACAACTTCAAGCGCTCTTTGAACGGATCCTTTCCCGTGCCCCCAGCGATCAAGAGCGCACCACCTTGCTGCCGACCTTCACCGGAGCCGACGACCGCCACGCCGCAGGGAAAGACCTCGCCTTCGCCCTCCTAACAAGCCGCGAATTCGGCTCCCAACGCTAACCACTCTGATCATGCAACGACGGCCCTTTCTCACCACCATGAGCAGCCTGCCCTTCCTGCCTTCCTTGCTCGCGGCGGCTCCCGAGATGCAGCAACGGGATCGCGCGCTCATCATCCTCTGGATGGACGGCGGCATGTCGCACCTGGACACCTTTGATGGCAAGCCCGAAGCGCCCACCGCCATTCGCGGCGACCTCGGACATGTGGAGAGCGCTCTCGAAGGCGTCTTTGTCAGTGAACCCTTGGCTGATCTGGGAAAGATGATGGATCGCTTCACCCTCGTGCGCAGCCTGACCAGCCCGGAAGGCAATCATGATCGAGGCTCGCACTACATGCTCACCGGCCGGCGCCCCACCCCCGTTCTCACTTACCCCTCTTACGGATCTCTGCTAGATCACGGGGCAATGTCAGACACCCCCATCCCACCCTACGTGGCCATTCCCGATGCGCATCCTTATGGGAAAGAAGGCTTCCTTCCCGTCAGTCGCGGGCCTTTCGAACTAGGAGCCGCCCCAGGGAAATCCGATTTCAAAGTGCGCGATCTGCAACCGCCCGTCCCCATGGAGCGCGCGATGAAGCTCTTGCAAGCCCTCGATGCCATCGATGGCGCGCCGCGTTCTGCCAGCGAAGCGGCACGCGATCAATTCCTAGCACAAGCACGGCACCTCTCACTCGATCCCGCCGTGCGTTCGCTTTTCAAAGTCAGCGAGGAAGCCCCCAGCGCCCACAAGCTCTATGGACGCCATTTCCTCGGCCAAAGTTGTCTCCTTGCAAGACGCCTGATCGAAGGCGGCGTGCGCACCGTGTTGGTTCGTGATCGTGGTTGGGATCATCACCAGGGCATTGCTAGAGCCCTCACCTATGGCTTCCCGCCCAAACTAGAAATGATCAACCAAGCCGTGCCCGCGCTCTACCAAGACCTGGCAGAACGTGGTTTGCTAGAACGCACCACCGTCTTGTTAGCCTCTGAGTTTGGCCGCACACCACGGCTAAATCCCGCCGGTGGTCGCGATCACTGGTCACGCGCCAGTTCCGCGCTGCTCTTCGGGGCAGGCTTGAAACCAGGCACCGTCGTAGGCAAGACCGACGCCAGAGGCGAGGAGCCCGCAGAACGCGCGGTCAGCCCGGCCGACCTCTTCATGACCGTCCTAGCCGCCCTCGGTTTCGACACCGACAAGAATCTCACCACCCCTGACAAACGCCCAGTGCGCGTGGTCGATGAGGAAGCCTTTCCGATCAAAGAAATGTTGGCCACATGACACGTCGCCACTTTGTCAGCCTCACTGTTGGCGGCAGCCTAACCAACATTTCGGCGACGCCCTCGACGTCGGCAAGTCTCATCACGTCATTGGCCGTGGGAGCCGATGGCGCCCTCTACGCCGCCTCGGGTGACAGCGTCTCGAAAGACGGACAAGCGATCTTTCAATCCAACTGGCGCTGCTTGAGTGTCGCCATCGTCTCGAAGACACAACTGCTCGTCGCCGGAGGCTCGCCCGGTCGCGCGGGTAAGGTGGCCATGGTTTCCGCAACGACCAAGGAACAGACCTTAGGCAACGATCTCATCTACCACGTCGCAGCCCATCCTGAAGGCAAGGTCGCCGCCGTCGCTTGTCACGATGGCCAAGTCTTCGAGATCGACCTAACATCGACCGAAACAACACTCTTAGGGAAACACAACGGCATCGCGCGCTGCGTCGCCTACTCTCCCGATGGCGCACATCTCATCTCCGGCGGCCTCGATGGTGCTCTATTAGCTATGGCCCGCGGTTCCGAAGAACCGCCGAAACGCTGGCAAGAACACACCGCCGCTGTCGAGTGCGTCTCCATCCATCCTGAAACAAAGGTGGTCGCATCAGGATCACGCGATGCTCGCGTGCGCTTGCACACCCTTGAGGGACGATTGATCCGAACCTACCGTGGGCTCGGCATGGAAGACGAACCCGTCGCTGGCCGACTGGAAGCACGTGTGCTGTGCTTGCTTTGGTTAGGCAAACGCCTGCTTGCAAGCACCTCCAACGGGGGCATCTACGAACTGTCCGCCACCGATAGCCACTGGAAACGCCTCTTCCAACTCAACTCCGGACCCATCCACGCCCTGGTCGTGCAGAAAAAAGAATTGATCATCGCCACCAACCGGATAGAACGACGGAAACTGCCGTAGCGGTGGCGTCTCGCCGCCAATTACTCGACGTTAAAACACTCATTCCTCAAGCCATGTCGGTGTTAATGAGATTAAATTACTCGGAGATGATGATCTGGTAGAACTTCCGCAAGCCGGGATTGGCGTCGGTCACCGCTCGCTGGTCTCCGGTATCGACCATGGTTCCTGACAGATTTGTCCAACCATTAGCGCTCAGGTCCACACTTTGTTGAACGGTGTAAGTGCGTTCTTGGAATACCGGCGAGAAGACGATATCTTGAAGGTCGGGTTGCCCCACCACATCGCGGAGGAAACTATCAAAGGCTGAATCTGGATCCGTGGGGTCGATCATGGCGAGCCGTTCAAACAGGTTGTTCTGGCCGTCCCCATCGGGGTCTTGAAGGGGGCCGGCATCTGGATTGTCCTGGCCAAAGAATTGAGTTTGCCAGGCATCAGCTAGCCCATCACTAGCATAACTTTCAAAGTTATCCGGAAGTGTATCAACTACCAGAAGGTCGAAGGATACGGTGTTAGACAGAAAGGTGGCCTGAACCGTGCTCGACGTGTCTTCAAAGACCGCACCGGCCGAGGCAAGGCCATCGGTATCAATGCCAGTCAAAGGCCCGGCCGTGATTGACCAATTCACCTGGTCGGCATCGAACGCCAATCCGGTGTTGTCGTCGAGCACGTTGTAAGGGATCAACTGACGGGTGCTGTTCTCATCGATGGTCGGTCGGAAAGCGCCAATGCCAAAGCCAAGGGTGATATCGTAAAACTGCCCGATGAAGCCCGCATAGGAAAGGAACGATGGGGAGATGGCGATCTCACCGCCCGCCACACCAGTAGATACCGAGCAATCATTGACAATCGTGCCGCCACCGTTCTCTGAGGGACCGCCTCCTCCTGATTGGCCATGAATCAAGGTGATGGTGCCCCCCGGATTGGTGGCTGTCTGTGCGAGTCCTCCTGGCACTAGCACGAAAAAGAAAAGAAGACACACGGTAACCCCGGGGCTCATGAAGTGTCCAATGGCACCGCCCGCTTCCATACTTGAACGTGGCTTTGGCATCAATCCTAGTTGCTAAGGGTCTCCACCTTGGCCTCAATGGATTCCAGCCGTTTCAAAAGCATGGCGTTCTGGGCCTCGAGAGATTCCACGTGCTTGCCTTCGAGTTGGAGCTTCTCCGCCAGTTCTTGAATGGCGGCCGCCGAGTATATCAGGATGGGATAAGTATCGACCTGAAGGATCTGGTCCTCGCCGCTCGCTTGCACCCATTCTGGAAAGACTTCAGCGAACTCTTGGGCAATGACATTTGGAAAACGGCGATCATCAATGAACGGGTGTTCCTCGCGATACTTCGAGGTGTACTCGAAATCCACTAACCGAATCTTTAGAATCGTCTCCAAAGCACGGTCGAGCTCCCTAACATCTGTCTTGATCTCACGGTCAGAATTGGCCAACCACGAACCTGCAGTCGTCTTCGAAGCGGTGCCTTCGACTTCTAGAGCGTTTGCCGTAGGCACACGCCCGATGCCAATGCGTCCTGTCTGGTAGACGAGGTCGTTCCCAGCGACTTTCCAGATGCCAAGGTCCTCATCGAGCATGGCCTCGGTGACACCGCCGTCTTTGACGCCGCTGGCTAGGATGGACTCAGCCGTCCCGTTGCTTGCGGACCAGGATGCTGCGGGCAGAGAAGCGTATTTTAGATCAAAAGAGGTCTCGTCTTGGTAGGCGATCGCAGGCAGGCCATCCACGGAAGCGAGTGAGCTGTAAGCTCCGACATTGGCCAGGTCTCCGTCGATCACTAACCGATTAGCTGCCGACCAGGTGGTTCCATTTGCATTGCTAGCGATTGCCCATTTTAAATCTCCTGCCGTGGCGTCGCGATAACTGACAGCGGGGCGTCCACTGATCACCGCGAGGGAAGCGTGGGTACCAACATCGCCCACCGAACTCTCGACAATGGCTTTGATTCCCCCGGTCCAGGTGGCGCCTGTCGCATTTACCGCCCGGGCATATCTCAAATTGGTGGTTGTGCTATCGTAATAACTAATCGCGGGATTCCCATTCACCACGGCCAAAGATGGAAACATGCCCACGTCGCCTGTGGTGAACACGTTCAGTTTGGTCCAATCCAACGGATTGGCAGGATCGCTGCCACTGAGATAGGCATAGCGAAGATTTCCATTGGTCGTGTTCCGGTAGGCAATGGCAGGCCTGTCTAACACCGATGCCAACGACGTGTATTCACTATATTGAGCAACACTTCCGTCCACGGTCACCGTGCTCCAGGTGGTTCCTGCAGTATCTCCGGCCCAGGCATAACGGATCTGCCCCGAGTTCGGGACTTGATAGCTAATGGCCGGCACGCCACCGATCACCTTTAGAGAGGCATGGCGTCCAACGTTCTCGGCGGCACCATCTACGACGATCGGTAGCGGCCAGGAGGAACCATTGGCGTCCGCTGAGCGGACATATTCGAGATTCCCCGTCGAACTATTGTAATAGGCCACGGCAGGACGCCCGTTGACCTCGGCCAAGGAAGCGAATCGTCCCACGTCCGTAATGGCCCCTGCAATTCGTGTCGGGCTCTCAGGCCAGCTCGCGCCAGAAGAATCGAACGCGCGCATATAGAGAAGGTCTCCATTGGCGGCATCCCGGTAGGCAACGGCGGGCCGCCCGTTAATGACAGTGAGAGAGGTGTCGGAGCCCACGATCCCATCGGAATCGATGGTCCGGGGTGAGAAACTGGCCGAGGCAGTGAAGGCCGATCCGGTAGAGGCAGTCACCGACCAGCCATCAGCAAGTTGAACGGTTGGGGTCTCACTAAAACTGCTATTAAAGGTCGCGCTGAGTGTTAGAGTCCCGACGGAAACGCCCTGGAAGCTAAGCTCTGGGCCTGATCCGGTTTCGTAACCGGCGGCGAGCGTGGCCCCCGCCGCACTGAAGGCATAACCAACTGTCGTGATGCGGTGATCTGGAGAGAGCAGTTCGAAGGGGTCCGTTGGGTCCATGGCGAACCAAACGCGTAAGCGAACGTCGCTGTTCGCGGAGAAAATAGAGGCTGTGACCGGAGTGGTCATATTCGTTAGAGCGGGATCCCCTAACGCAACCGTATAATGACCATTGCTCACTGGGACTGGCACGGCACTCGCTGGCTCACCGCCTGCAGTCCCATCATTTGCCCAGAAGGTTTGCGTCCCGTCTCCAGTAACGAACGTGAATTTGAAATGGCCCGTACCATTATAGTTCACACCATTGACGGCGATACGCCCCTGATGGTTTAGAACATTAGGAGTTGCCGCCCGGAGGTAGGGAACTCCTGGAAGAAAGAGTAACAAGCTAAGGAGGATGATCTTCATAGGGCGCTTTCATTGGCCAAGTAATCCTTGCTCACTACTTGGCCGCTTTGGTGTTCCACTCGTGCTTTCAGTTTTCCCAAGCGATCCCAGGCTTCGCTCACGCCCTGCGGTTGACCATCGGCCATAGTCACCTCGGCCGCTCGCAGTCCGTTATCGTGCCATTCTCGATAGCGATCGGTGATTTTCCCATGCACAATAGTCGCGATCGACTTCAATTGGCCATTGGCATGCCAACGTCTGCGTGTGCCGTGCGAGACTCCCCGAACAAAGGTCTCTTCGACCTCGATCTGACCACTTTCATACCAACCGCGAGTCACGCCTTCTGCTTGGCCACTTCGAATCTCGACTGCGGAATGGAGGGTATGATCTGGGAAATAATCTACGAGGATACCATCGAAGACTAGTCCGGTAGATTTGACGACCAGGACGCCCTTGCGCAAATCCAGACTTTCACGCGTGAGTTCAACCGGATCGTTAGGAAGAAAGGCCAGCCAGACGCCCGTGATGACTGCTCCCACGACGATTAGTGCGAGCGCGAAGACTGCCTTGGGCCTACGAGACTTATTATTCGACATGGAGTCTGTAGAGCTGGTTCTTGTTGGTGATATCGACCGGGATATAGAGATCCTGTGCGGCCACCCCTTGTGCTAGGAAACTAGTGAGTGTTGCTTCTGAATCTGCAGCGGTGGCAAACGGCACGTCAGCAAAGTACTGTCCGTCTGTGGACATTTTCACCGTATAGGTGCGCCCCGTAATGGTGAGAAAACGCATATGGGCGCGTCCTCGCTGGATATCGACAATATCGAACTTGAGCCCGTCTCTCCCATCAAAGGCATAGGTGCCCGCGATATACTCGCTGAGATTGGAAATGCCATCGCCGTCCATATCGTCCCCCGGCCGAATATCGCTGATAGAAACGTAGGCATCATTGCGATCAGAGTTCACGAGATCCGTCTCCCAGGCGTCGGGAAGCCCGTCGCCGTCACTGTCGATCCCGAGGGTGAGATCAAGCCGCGTCCCCTTGGCCGGTTCTCCTATCTCTGGCGCAGGCCCTTTCGTTTCAAGAGGGACGTAGCTAGTATTACCCACACGGACAGAAATGGTGAAGGGCATCGTGGGCTGTAAGGCCGTTGGTCGATACAGTTGTGTTAGCGTTCCACTATCCATGGGAACTTTCAGCACATAATTCGCTCCGGGCTCAATGGTCGTGTCTACTGGGCCGCGAAGAAGTTCCCCACTTGTTCCTTTCAGAATGACGATCGCTGATTCAGAAAGTGGATTGCCTTTGCTGTCGCGAACCGTTCCGAATATCTTGTGGTGCGGCGCAGGTGGAAAGGCTTGCCCGATGCCTACCGCGAGAAACGACAGGGCCATGGTCCGGGCAAGGATTCTTTGAAAATGTGAGTTCATTGGCGAGGGGAAAGCGGTTAGTTGCCGGAGTAAGAATAGGATTCAAAGAAGAGTTTGATATCGTCCACCGTCGCCTGGAAGGCCTCGAGCCCACTTTCGGCATCACTGCGAAGGGTACTTCCCGGAATCACAATCTTCCAATTGCTGTTCCAGACTGAACGGCCAATCAGGCGGGCGTTCGTGAATCCAGCAGCACTGCTAAAGACGGTCTCTCCTGACACCGCACGGAATGCCTGATGCTTGCGGATGGCAAAGGGCTCTTCACTCAGGGATTCACCCGAAGTGAATCCGGCATTCGTAGCGAAATCAGAATTGCCGATATTAAAGGGCAATGGGATCGCCTGGTCGTCAACCGTCCACGAACGCACAGTGCTCGTGTCACCCAATGGGGGGGACCGCATCGAATCGACCCCGGCTGGAATAAGGTAAACGTAAGGGGTCGCACTAAGTCCCTGGGGATCGAGGAACCCGAGGTCTGGATTGGAGGGAGATTGCGCACCGATTCCCAGGAGAGCACCGCCCGCAGCGGAAGGCGAGTCCATGCCAATGTAGCCATCAAACCCAATCCCAGTAGCTCGGATCTTCGTGGCGAAGGAACTCGGGCTAAAACCATGATCTCCGGCGGCCAAGGGCCTACCAAAGAAGTTAAAGCCCTGGGCGATCGTAGTCGAAAAGGGAATTACGATGCCCGGGACCGGCAGGCCATTCTCATCGGCGATCTGCATGCAAAAGCGTTGTACATCGGGATCGTCGAGGACGTTTGCCATCCGGCGCGAGGCCAGCGTATCTTGCCATTTCTGATCACCGGTCGCCCCAGGGACAATACGATAGTTCTCCTGACGCAGTGAGAAGGTGGTGCGGTAGTGATCCGGGTTATTGAATCCAAGACGCGACTTTCCGACTGCCCAGTCACCCTGCATTTGCGCTAACACACCCGCCAGACCGGGATCACCCGTCGTCGAGGCACTAAACTGGGGACTGCCGTCGCCATCGATCACCCCGAGCGCGCGACTTTGAACCACCCCATCAAAAAAGGCGGCAGCAGCGCTGTTACCCGAACCGTCGAGCAAGCCTGTCTCATAGTCGTAAGCACGGGCAGCGAGGAAGGTATAACGAGCGGCCAGATCGAAGAGCGTTTTGTATTTTTCAAGCGCTTCATCGCGAAAGACACGGAAGGCGAGATCCCGGGTGCGGTAGCCCTGGACGATCGCAGCGGCCCGCTTGCGAAAGACCTCGCGTTCCTTCTGAATAACAAACCCTTCCGCGACGGCGGATTGAAGATCGCGCTGCGTCTGGTTGTAGTCTCGAAGAGCGATATCGAGCGCCGCTCTCAAGTCTTGAAAACCGGCCATCTCAACCTGCAAGTCACGAATCAGCTGCCGATTCTCGGCCGTCCAGCCTTGAGATTCGAGATCGACTTCGAGTTGGCGCTGCAAGCGATTGATTTTCAGATCCAAGCCATCAGCCGTGCTCTCCGCGATCAGGGTGAGAGCGTCGACCACAGTCTTTGCGACGACAAAACCAAGTCTCGTCAAACCGCGTGCTGGGGCGATGAGATCATTTGAGAAGCCGATGACCTTTGGAAAGCCATCGGTAACGGCTTCTGCCGTAAGGGAAAGGGTGTCGCTGGCAAGTCCAGTGACGCGTGCAATGACATTCGCGGCAAGAATACCAGCCTGGGCGGCATCAACATCGTCGTTAGCGGTGTTAGTAATCCTAACCGCCCCGTTGCGAGCGTTGACGGTCGCACTATAAACTTGAAGGAGGTCTACCATGCACCCAAGCACATTGTCGGCTTCGTCCGCCGCTTGGCGCACTCTTAAACGAGCGCTGAGGGAATTGGATATCGCTGTCTGGATCCTCCCAGGGTGAGTTCGCCGTCCTGTCCAGGTGGATGGTTTGACGAATTCACCCGCAGCGTTCAGGGAAAAGACCACCGAAGGCACCGTGGGATTTCCGTCCTGATCCAAATCGACCAAGCCGTTGCGATCGCGATCGTAGTTGAGAATGGTCGAGTTCGTCGCCAAGAAGGCCGGGGAGATCGGCAGCACCACTTCTTTCTCAGCGTCAGATGGGGTGAAAAACAATTCAACGACATCGACATACTGATAGTGTATCAAATCTGGGCCTTCATACCCCTGGGCGTACGTCTTGCCGGGACCAACGTCGTCGGTGTAAGGCGTACCGTAGAGTTCCACGAGCTGGTTCTCGTAGGCCATCTCCTGGAGGTTGATCGCGTGTCGGCGGGCGTCGAGAGAATCCTCCTGCCCACGCAGCAACTGGGTAGAATCCTTGGCATTGTCAAAGGCGAAGTCGGCATTGCGCAACGCACCAATAGCGCGGTCGAAGACCTGTTCGAAATGCGTCTTACCATCGTCGACATCCGTGGGGGAGATATCAAAGGCCATCGCTCCTTGGGCAAGTCCCAGGGGATTGAGCCGTGCATCGGCGTTATCGAGCGTCAATTGGATCGCTTCGGCTTGCGCCGCGACTTCGTCGAGTTCTGGAACCGTCGTGCGATCGACCTTCTCGATTCCCTCATGGATCGTGTCGGATTCCGGAAGAATCGAATTCGCGGTCACCCAGTGAAAGTAAGCACCCAGGCCCGCCCGAGTCGCCCATGCATCGGTGCCCCAGTATCGCGTCACGCCTGTCCCGCTATTGACCTTGCCATCCCGCAAATGCGCCCAACCCGTATTCTCGTCGGCGGTGAATTCCTTGCGGTATGTCAAATCAAGGGTCTGGCTCGCCGTTCTCGCCAGCGCCGCAGCGGCCGAGGCAAACTTGCGCTCGTCTTGGTAATCGATGGAAACCGGCTGTCCCAAAACAGAGACGGCTTCAATGCGTGGCGTCCAGGCGAAATTAGGATTGTGAAGCAGGCCATAGTAGCCTTTCAACGCGGTCAGGTAGTGGCCGTAGGCATCTCCGTGACCTTGTGGAAATTGCTCGATCGCGTCCACTGTGTTGGCCGCGCCGTCCGCATTCAAATCCTTGATGTTATAGTTCAAGGCGTAGACCACCTCACCACTATTGATGCCACGAGTGAAATTCCATACCAGGCGATTATAGACCGGCGCCACCTGCACTCCAGGTTGCAAATTATCATCGCGACCGCGCAACAAGGCGAGTTCCTCCTCAAGGACGCTCGGGAGCTGACCCTTGAAGGCGAATAAGGCTGTATTGAATTCACCAAACTGGCCGCTGGTGCCAAAATTGCCGCCGTCCGTGCTGAAGGCAATCGTGGGATTAGCCGCATCAGCGAACGCCTCGTTGCCCACCAAGATATAGAGATCGTTGAGATAGCCAGCCGCGAGTAAAAGTGCGTCGTTAGCCGCCGGCACGTTGAGCGCAGGAGCGCCATCGATACTCAAACTCTTCCCACGGCGTAGGATGGTTTCATAGATTTCGATGAGACCGAAATCATTGATGCTTTCAAGATTAAGAGCGATATCGCCTTCCCAGCGAGGCCCGGCTTGTGTGAGTAATGATACATCACTGTTCACCTCGTTATTGAACAAATCGGTGACCCGCTGATTGAAGGGATTGATCCCCGCGAGGGCGCGTTTGATCCAACCTTCCGCAAGTTGGGACGGCATCCAGCGCGACCACTCTCCCGGTGTCGTGGCGCCACCCCCGGTTGCTGTCGCGGCAGCAGTGCCCGCGATTGCCCGGTAACGCATCGTGAAATAATTGTCAGTCAGTGTAAGAATGCTAGCGCCTCCGATGGTGTGCCTCGGTTTTCCAATTTCGCCCGCTGATTCATCGTCTGCGGCTGTCCCGGGAACATCTTTCACCGTCGCGTCGACAGGTTGCCACCCACTGATATCGGCCGTCTCCTGCTGGCTATCGAGGCGCAAGTCGAAGGAACTTCCCTGCCGCGTATCTGACGCTGTATAAAGATCGACGGTGACCGTGTTCTGCGCCTGCAAGGCTTCGGGTGTCACTGCGAAGACGAGTGACAGCGTCTGGTCGGAAAGGGTTCCTGGAGGCGTCGTATCGACGGAGTTCGTGCGGCCAGGCACATTCCAGACGGCGATCTCCGCACCGTTCAGGTAGATAACGGCCCCATCATTGTCGGCGATGATTAGACTAAGGTAGAGGTCGATGGGAGTGGCCGCTCCCCAATCGAACGTGTCTCGCAGGATCGCATTGGGCAACGTGGTCCCGTTAGCTTCCGTTCCATTGCCATCATTGATCGTGAGCTGATTGGCAGAGAGATCGCCCGTAGCGGTCCAAGCACTGGCATCGAAACTATAATCACGCGCGGTTTGATACCCACGCGCCGGGTTGTTGAGAAATCTCCATGCCCTGCCAGCCCCATTGCCTAACACTTCAAGGCTAGTAAAGGAATAGAGCGATGGTGGAAACCCACTGACCGGCTGACCAGTGATCCAGGCAAACTCGTAATCATTCGGATCCCCTGCGAAATCGCCTGAATGCTGCAACGTTAGCTTCTCGTCGAGCGGATTGGCTGAGGCCAATACCTTCAGCTCTCCCCGATACAGCGGTGGCGCTACCTTGAACACGTGCAGGGAAACAGGATCTCCAGCCGGAGTGAAGGCCTCGCCATCGCCAGTTGCCATCACCACATAGCCCGTGCCACCGCCAGCTGCAGAGATGGCATAAGAATCCACTGCGGTGTCATCGCTAGGAACCTCGGCTACTGCGGTCGTGCCCATCCTGACATTGAGTCCAGCAGAGACCTTGTAGGTGCCACGCCGAGCTGGATCTTCGATAAACGTCTCGAGAACGGTCTGCAAGCCGTCGATGGCGGCTTGCCATTTGGCCAAGTCAACGTCACTGCTATCAGCAAGCCCCTTGGCGGCGACCACATCTTCAGGGCTCATGACATTGAGCAGGAAGTAGTCTTCTCCGAACGGGTCATCGACAAATTCGCCGATAAACACCAAGGCGCCGAGTTCTCCAATATTGGGATCAACGAAAAGCCGTTCGCTCAGATGAGGCGGCAGATTCGGGAAGAAGGTCTTGCCGAGATAATCACTGGTGGCAATAGAACCGGGGACCTTCTCCAATCCAGCCGTGGAGAATTCATAGGTCTTCGCCCTGGTTGGGTCTATCATTTTAGCGCTACGAGTCTTCAATGCCAAGTCTTCACCGGTCGACTGCTCATAGAGGAGCCTGGCGCTGCTCTGGCCACGCACGGCAGGCAGGCCTCGCTTGGGTAATGCCAGAGTTTCGGCAACACCCAGCACGGGTGGATTAGAGGGCCACACCGGCGTGAAGGTGACATTCAGCGGTGCGTTCACAAAGCCGCCCGAGGCATCCGTGCCGTTGGTATAGGGACGCAGGTAACGGACGATACTACCGACCGCTGGTGCCGTGACGCCTGGGAAATCGAAGGATGCCTGGGTCTTGTAGAAGTAGTGCATGCTAAACTTCTTCGCTGCATTCGTGACAGACCCGACATTAACGCCATCTCCATGTGGTCCACGGTAGATCCAAGTAGATCCTTTGCGGTCGACATAGGTGAAACGTTCGTAATGTTCATACCCGGCTTCATTGCCCACGAAGTTCGTCGGCACATCCGTTGGAGCACCGATTTCGACGTTACTAACTTTCCCACTCGCATCGATGGGAAGTGGTATCACGGGTAAAGGCATCGGTGCCTGTAGGATGACTCCCACGGGCGCTTCATAATTGAAGGTATAAGCAGCATTCTCTCGCACGACGCAACGGATCACCATGGCGGGACGACCGTCTTCAGCCGTGTAGTCGACGAGAACAAAGGGCTCCGAGGAATCCGAGCGATTCAAGTCGTCTCGTAAGGCCCAAGCCACGCCACCACTCATCAGCGCATGTTCCTCATTCGGATTGAAGCCCGCTAGCGCCGCATCAGCTTGACGATAAATACTTCCGGTAGCGGCAATTCCCAGATCGCCTGATCCATCGTTACGCGCCATAACGATTTCGTCAAAGATGTTGGCATCGTCAGCGTCGGTCACGGGCCAAGCTTGTTGGTAGCGCTTCACATAGGAAGGCCAGCGCACCGAAGTGAACGTGCTAGTATCTGCAGGAGGGAGGCTCTCTTCGTACCACCATACTTCGAGGACATCATTGCCTGCCAGCGCGTTGACGGGAATAATCGCGCCCTTGGCAGCAGCAGTAAATCCACCAAGGAAAGGATCGACATAAACCCTAGCATTGAAGGCGTCTCCACTGGTTTGGCGAATATAACCGACCGGGCTCGCGATCCCTGTGGGTGGGTCGATGCGGCTTCCCACGGTTGCGGAGGTCGAGGTGTTGTAATCGTCGAATTCATCATTGACTCGCGAATAGACGCGCTCAAACCAAATTTCATCGCCATTGGTGTAGCGGATCAGACTGCGGTTGCCCGTGCCTGGTTTCGTGAAAAAGACAGTCAACGCCGTGATCTGTGCATGCCGATTCGTTTCGTCATCTTGATAGGTGAGGATGGGATTGTTGGCCGAGTTGAGCTGTATTCCGGTCGCCTCGGCGTCAGAAGCCAATTCAGGTCGGGCATACATCGAATAGAATTCACGCAACTCCGCCTCCGTTGCCGCGCCAGCGAGGTACTCCTCCGGCCATTTGAAGATATAGCCGACGTATTTCTTCGGCCACTGCAGTTGCATGATCCCCTCTTCTTTCCAGTAGATCAGGACCTCGTTGCTCTGCTGTTCATCGAGCTCATCAATCACAGAATCTCCATTCCGGTCGAGCACGCGAAGAGGTGTCGTCTCCTTGATCGCATAGAGAGTGCGCGAGGTCCCCCCAAGAGACAGATGTTCGTACAGATAAGGATCCGAATCAAGAGCCTTGCCCGCAACGGGATCGGCCACGAGCGCCTCCTCTTCTGCCGTCATGTCCGCTTCGTCCACAGGCAAGACCCGGTCGCCGATCGCCACGCGTAGTTCGTCAGGTCGGGTCTCCTGGACCACGTCCACGATCTCGAAGCCGAGGTGCTCACGATAGATGCGGTCCGGCTCACGCAAGTCCCCCAGCAGTTCCACGAAGACACGACCTTCAGTGTTGTAAGCATGGATGGCGTTGTCCACGGTGTCATGCCAAAGCGTCTTCGTCTGGAGTTGTGGCGTCCCTGGAGGATCCAATGGATTTTGAGCGGTGATGACCGGAGGGAGCAGATCGGGAGGATTGGTCGGATCAAAGTCAAAAGCATCCGGAAAATCGACGAACTCAGGAAAGATATCACTGTAGAGAATGTTCACTTCGGCGACGCGAGTCTTCTCCACTTTCACCAGCGGGCCGTTGAAACCGCGTTCGGTCCAATAAATGGTCTTGGAGGGTTTGACCGGCGAGCCTGAGATCGTGTAGGACTGCGTGAAAACATTTCCGCTCAGTCGTTCTTTCCAATCGACCGTGATCACCCCCGGTTCAGTGGCAAAGACTTTCTCAGCGTGAGGGCTCCAATAGAACCTTCCCGAAGCGGCGTTGGCAGGTTCCTTGAAATAAAACTCTGCTTCAGCAAAGACGTCAGGGTCGAGGGGGGCGCCATTGGGTTTGCGGTCAGGGCGCTTAATCACCGATCCCAAGGGAAAACTGACCGTGCGAAGAACCATTGGTCGGCCCATCTTCACCGACCGTAGCTGAATCCTCTGGCCAGGAATCGGTGTGACGCCATCCGACTCGATGGGAGTATAAGAGGGTGTGATAATCGTGCCGGGCGCACCGACCACTTCGCTCGTGCTACCAGCCACCACCGTGGGGCCTACCTTGATCCGGGTCGCCTGCCAACCGCCATAAGCGGTCCCACTCTGAAACTGATTCCCCGTCCGTGCCGTCGGCCCCGGGGGCTCGGGATCATTGGGCTCTCCTGCTTCGCTAAACGTGTTGCGGATACTATTCTGCAGCTGCGGTA
>JBNMNB010000193.1:0-15402 GCA_051270635.1 Verrucomicrobiales bacterium
TTGGGCAATGCGGCATTCCACATTTAACATGTGATTTTGCGTAATAAATTGATAATGAATAGAATGTGATTCTTCTTTTGCTCGTCTGGCGGAAGTAGCACGGCCACGGTAGAACCCGATGAACCGGATCTTCCATCGGCTGTCTTTCGCACCCAGTAGCGGTTGTTGTCGAGTTTCAGCAAAGACCTCGCAAAAGGCTAATCTACCCACGGCCGGGCTTGCTTAATAACGATCTGATTGTCCTCGCTAATTTTGAATTCTATCTCCATCGCGAAGGTGAGACCGCCACCATAGAAATCTTTGAAATGGTCACGAATCTTTTTCATATGTCTCGCAAGTTGCCGAACCCTTGACCGGTTCAGGACTTGGTCGCCCTCGGGGACGCGATTGGATCCCCGGAGATAGGTGATTTCCGACCCGTCTGGATTCGTAAGGATCTCCTCTGGAGTAGCCTCTCCTTCGGGATTGGTTACGAGTTCTTCGCCGATCTGGGCATTCACGTAGTAAGTGTTGCTGCCTATGAGGCCTGCACCGAACAGGATATTTCTGGTTACCGCAACGCCATTGACCTTCTCATTGGAATAGCTGGGATGAACAAGTACACCCATTGCGGCTTCAAAATGGTCGATACGGTAGAAGTCCCTTTCTTCAAAGGCGCGCAGATTCCAGAGACTGGCGAACACCTGCTTGATGGACTTGGAGAGGTGGCCTTCATCGGGATGATGAGTGAAAGAATCGTAAAGGCCAGCACCATTGAATCCGGGCAGGTCTTCGTTGTTGGTGCTTGAACGACATCGAATCGAGATGCCCGCATCAAAGCTTTTCTGTAAGCTCTCAATGGCGGTTAGCATCCATTCCGGCATCACCCCATTCTTGACCTCTTTGCGAAACGATTTGAGAACAAGATCACGAATTTCCGGATCCTGTTGAAATGAGGGCGCCGCGATAAGCCGCTGAACGCGATCGTAGAGTCCATTGTGCTTCATGAACTCGTGGTAAAAATGAAACGGCACGGCGAACCCATCTGGAACGGTATCCTCACCAATGGAATCGACCGTTCGCAACTCGGCAAGGTTGGCTGCCTTCACTCCGAATGCGTCTGAATCCACAAATACGATATCATCCAGGTCGTTGATTTCAGTTACTGCAAGATTGCGCACAGGGATCTGCGTTTCCTTTGGCCTGATGCCATCGAAGAACGTATCGAGTTCTGCTTGCGAGGCTTCGCGAATCTCAAAACCGGCACCTGTCACCTTGAAGAAGACGTTCTTGCCGAGTAGGTCGCGAATCTCTGGGGTCGAAGTGGCGTCCTTGATGTATGCGTTTGGGGCATTGTTTTGAACCGCGCGTAAGTTAACATGCGACAACGGAGTCTGAGGGATCTCAGTAATGATGCCAGAGATGTGCGGGATATCGTTGGGGATGACGCGAAAAACTGCAATATCCGTCAGCGCCGGACGCTCCCCAGGCTCGATGACTCGGAGTCGACCGAATCCCTCGGCGTGATTGAGTCCTACGTAGGCATTGTCGCCAAGAAGATCGTCGTCAAACACTACGGGGATTCCCGCATCTTCAAATCTCCTGGTATTCCTGTTATACCACGCCCGATCTCCGCTGATCACATGAAGCGCAAGCCTTCCTCGAGCAACGGGCATGTTAATCTCCACTTGTTCGAATACGGCCTGCACCGTTTTGAAATTCGTGATGCCGTCGAGCCGAACGGTATAGATTCCAATGCTGCCGTCCCCAAGTTGGAGCCCGGGGTATTGAATGATCTCGGCGTGAACGCAGGTGCCGACGCAGGGAACTCCCGATCGACCTTTGAACGATTCGTGAACCGCGTGCTGTGTAGAATTCACGAACCAGGCAGCAGGCTCCCTGCGGGGGAGGATGGATACTACCAGCTTGATAATTCGCGGTTGCTGAGTGGTGCCGGACGCAGCATCCAGTCCGCGGGCATTGGCGATCGAGAACGAGTCAAATAGTGCAACGTTAGGAATCATCACCGCGCCGTCATCCTCGACAACCAGACGCGCAGCATTCAACGCACTGAAAAATCCGGGATTGTCGAGTTCGGTAACATCATCGATCCCATCGCCATCCAAGTCGTCGGGCAGTGCCCGTAGATATTGACTTACAGTGTAATAGATATCGTGACCTTCGATGATGCGTTCCCTGAAAGTGATCTCAGATTCGGCCCCTGTAACGATCTGGATCGGCCGACCAATTTCCTCAAGTGTCCCATTCCGGTATAACACGTAGTAAGAATCGATTCTCGTAGGGACCGTGATATGGAGAAGTCCTTTTTCTACGCTGACGTCACCAATCCGAAAGTCCGGATCCCGAACACTTGTCACCTCAGCTCGATCGGTGGTGCCATTTTCGTCGGTGTCAATAAGATTAGGATCGGTTGCGAAATTTGTTGGCCAAGTAGTGGGAAGGTCGGGATTTTCCAATCCATCTCGCAGGATGTCGCCATCACTGTCTGAATCAAACGGGCTGGTGCCAGTGTTGTTGATGCCGATCCATGTGCCGGTTCCTGATTCAACGCCATCCATCAATCCATCTGCATCAGTGTCCGGGTCATTGGGATTTGACCCGAGCAAATACTCTTGATGATTGGTTAATCCATCCGAATCCGAATCCTCTTCGGCGTTCTGCGCCTCAAGCGAAAACCCGTTTACCTCTTCCCAGAAATCCGGCAATCCATCTCGATTTGTGTCTGGCAAATGAACCCCGAGCGGTCGCGCATCACCGTTGTTCCACAACTCTTGCACTTCCAACTCTGTGAGAGGGCGATCCCATATGGCGACGTCATCGACTATTCCATTCCAAATTCGATTCCTGTTCTCGGGATGCATTCCAATCGAAAGCCGAGCTTCACCATTCCTTGAGCGCGGAGCAACTCCCTGAGCCGCTAACTCGCCGTCGATATACAATCGCGTCTCGGCTGATTCCTGATCCGCGATTGCAACCGCATGATGAAGTTCTCCGTATCTCGAAAATTTCTGGCTTTTCAAGCTGACCCCCTGGACGCCGGCAAAGCTGAGAACCTGATCGTCTCCAAACTGCGCCAATCTCCACGAGGTTGACCCGCCTTTTCCGATCAACGTTTGCGCCGTTTTGCCTCGATCCATCGTGAACCAGATCGATATGCTCATACTTGCATCCTCGAAGTCGAAATCGTCTTCCTCACCACCTGTGATCTCAATGAAATGACTGATGCCATCCAAGTTCACTGAACGTCCAAAGCCCTTGAGACCGACAAACTCAAGTGGAGTAACTCCCCGAGCAACCCCTTCGTGATCTCCCACGACATCTTCAACGTGTCCGTCCAATGGCCAATACGCGATCAGACCCGAGTGAAGCTCCGGTTCAGCGCAGACGCCACCGACCTGCGACCACAACGTCACTGCGATAAGGAAAAATTTTATTGACCATCTGGGTGGGCGCGTCATTGAAGCGATTAGGGTGAAGCCGGAAGTCTAAGAACCTCTAACCGACGCTCCGATTAATCCTTCCCGTGTGCAAGGATAATCGCCACTATCGAGTGCAGCGCCTGTAGGGTCATGATACTTAGCCGCCGGCCGCCGCCGGCCGCCGTTGGGCATCGATGAGGTGGAGCCATCGACTGCCGAGCTGTTCGTGGAGAACGCGATTCTCCTCCCTGAGGTAATCAATCACGTCTTCCTGAAATCGGTTCAGGTGTTTACCCATGGTTAAGACTAGGAACTGTAGAGCATGCGGCATTCGAAGAATCTACGAGCTTAGCCAATGGTTGGAAAATCCCTGTAAACTGGGCCTTGAAGCGTTTGTTGAAATCGGTTCGAATGGAATTGCGGACGTATGGGAGTGAAGCGGACGAGCGATGGCGCTCGAATGCCGAGTCAGCGGCCGGGTGATCTGCGGGGCTGCAAGTGATAGGGTTGACCACAAACGCACTTTCCCTGGAACGGGTGGAGCGACGTAGAAATATTAGGAAGCGATTGGCCCATGTCGCTTGGCTGAAAGAAGTGTAGGTCGAGTTCGAGCGGGATCAGAATCTCAACGGGCTCGGGATTAGATGCGCTTGGCTTCGTGGTCATTCATTCTGCGCGGCGGCGATCGAAAGTCGTGCGGCCCTGTTCGCAAAGTAGGGCGTTCGATCTGGATCGACCAGTGTCTGCAATGGCGAGCCGTCCAGGTCACATTCGGAAATAGCAAATCGCAACAGAACGAGTGAGGCGACAGCATCGTAGAGGGCGTCGTGCCATCGGCGTTCCGGACAGAGCACATCGACTTCTGCTTTCAGGTCTACCATTTCGATCAGGGCTTCTAGAGAGTGCCTGGGGGCGTCTGGCCAGACAGCATGTGCGACCTTTAGTGTGTCGACCCATGGCCCAAATCCGTGGAAGGGGAAGGCTCTCAGGAACCGTTTTTCTGTGCCGGCCCCATGTGCTACTACGACACGTTCCGCCAACGCGTTCTTCACGGTCGGCCACAATGTGGTGAATGTCGGCGCACCGGCTATGTCTTCGTCGCTGATGCCGTGAACTTTTCGAGCACTCCAGGTGATCGGTTGATCGGCTTTCAGGTAGCTACAGAAAAGCGTGTCTTCACGCAGATGACGGCCGACCATTGTCGCCATGCCGATCTGTACCGGGACGTCGGTCTTTCCGGGTTGGGCTCCTGCGGATTCGAAGTCGATGGCAGTGAAAGTGGCATTGGCAATATTCATGAACAACGTGCGTCCCAGTGAAGCAAAGTTCTCGCCTCAGTGCGACGAAAATCGATCTCATTTACTGTAAGGCACTGGCGCTGTCGACCCAGAACCGCCAATGCCAGCCCTCGTGGCTGTAACGTGTTTCGCGTTCCTTTCCTTCAGGATACGACAGTCGGAAACCGAATTTTGGTGCATTCGCCAGCAGCCAGGCACAGGCTCTGGTGCGATGGAATCGCCCGCCGATGCCGTGGTTGATCTCAGCTGTCGAGAAGTCAATGGTGCTGCCAAGTTGGTGTTCACTATGGCCGGGCCGAGCGGAAATTTTGTCCGCAGCATGGCGATCGCCGCTGTTCGAATTGATCCAGCCACTGTAGGTTTTTTCCTGATAGTCGAATGAGCGATATCCCGAAATGACGGACAAATCGACACCGTCGATGACGGCCTGCGCGTTGAGCTTGCGGAGCGGTCCGATGAGATCCTCCATGACCTGAATTTCTTTGTTAGTAGCGATGACGCTGGCGTCGATCACTGTGAGTCGTGGAGGGACATAGTCGGCCGGGAGTTGATGTCCCTTGTCGACTCGCAGGGTAAGGGGATCATTCCCGGGAACGACAATTTCGATCGTATCGGGATAAGACCACCACATGTCTTTGCTGAGTGCAGGTGTCTTCACAGTGGGTGTAGTTTTCTCACAGCTCACCAGTAGTAAAACAGCTGCTGCCAGTGCAGGGAATGATGTAGTGGTTCTTCCCCGGGATCGATTGTTCATATAGCGGTTTCTGTTTAACTACGCCCTCTCTTCTGCCCGATGACTTGGAGCAATGTGACGTGTGCGTTCGACCTGCTTGAGCTTTAGATGCAGGGCTGCTTTGGCCATCAGATGGGCGCCGACTGGTGCCGTAATAAACAGGAAGAGCGTGATCAGAACCTCATGCAGACTGAGGCCGTCCACATGGGCGGAAAAATAGATCGCTGAAGCGATCAGGGTTGCCCCTGTGCCGAGTGTTGACGCCTTGGTCGGACCGTGTAGTCGCATGAAAAAGTCCGGCAATTTCACGAGCGCGACGGATCCCAAAAGGATGAAGAGCGCGCCGATTAGCACGAGGGCAGAAAGTAGGATGTCGAGTGCTTCAATCATGATTCAACTATTCCATTATGTCACCGCGCAACAGGTACTTGCTTAGCGCGATTGTGCCGATGAAACCTATTACCGCGATCAGCAATGCGGCTTCAAAATACAGCATGCTTCCCTGTCTCAGGCCGAACAGGACTACCAGCGCGATCGTATTTACATACAGCGTATCCAAAGCCAGGATTCGATCGGGCACACTCGGGCCAATCAGCAAGCGTATCAGGCTCAGCACAGATGCGGCACTCACTAGTAGAACGGCAATGCTAAGAGAGGCATCAAGAATGGGAGTCAGGGGTATCAGCATGACTTTAGCACTTCCAGTAGTGGTTGTTCGTAACGTTCGTGGATCTGTAGGGCCAGGCTGTCCGCGTCTTCTACGTGAAGGCAGTGGATCAGCAGGAAGCGTTGGTCGGAGGAGAGATCACAAGACACCGTGCCTGGCGTCAGGGAAATCGTACTGGCGAGCAAACTAATCGCCAGAGGCGAATGCAATTCTAGCTCATAGCGAATAAATGCCGGCTGCAGTCGCCGGTTCGGTCGGATGATCCAGACAGCCACCTGCAGGTTGGCAGTAAGGATATCCAGTGCCAGGCGCCCGCAATATTTGATGGCCAGCCAAGGGCGTCGCAGCCGAACCGGCTCAGGCCAAAACGCGGCCGTGGCGAACGGAATCAGGATCGCCAATATTCCGCCTAGAACCATATGGCCTGGGGAAAAGGTATTATTCACCAACAGCCAAATCGCCCACAGGGTCAGACTCAACCAGGGAAATGGAAACAGCGTTCTTACTACAATCATCGATCCCCCCCGACTAACGGATTTCCCAGGACAGCTTCTATATATTCCGGAACCTGATGCAACTGCGTGGCTGTATTAGTGGTGAAATCCATCACTCCACCCGCGAACAGAACGAGTAAGGGCGCAATCACCAGCAAGCTTCCTATGATCCACAAGGCTGACTTCCCTGGAGATTCGCCTGGTTGAAAATCTTCCACTAATGCGATTTCTTGCGGACGATAGAAAAGGAAGGAACCGCTCCGCACCAACGCGAGCAGGATCAGCAAGCTGGCCATCAGGGTGCATACCAATACAGGCCACCGCCACGGATGTGCCAACGCCGCATCCAGAATCATGATCTTGCCTATGAAGCCGGACATTGGCGGCAAACCCGCGAGTGCCACAGCAGCAAGGAAGAACCCAATCCCCAACCATCGACCATCAGGCATTCGCACTACAGAATCGAACCGATCTGACGCCTGGCCTCGGCTTCGCCTGATCAGGTCAGCCAGCAGGAAAAATGCCCCGGCTAGAAGGGTTGAGTGCAGCAAGTAATACAGGCCTGCCGCGAGTGCTTCTGTTCGGTTGAGACCGACAGCAACTAGCAAGGTGGCCACGGATGTGAGCACCAGGTAAGCCACTTGCTCACGCAGGCCTCGTGCTGCCATCACTCCCAGCGCGGCCAGAACCAGCGTGACAAGCCCCCCGGTCAAGACCCACGGCATGTGTAACCAGGCCAGCTGCCCCGCCTGCTCGCCAAAGACCGTGCCATGCACTCGAATGATAGCGTAAACGCCGACCTTGGTCATGATCGCAAAAAACGCCGCCACCGGTGCAGAGGTATTCGCGTAGGCCTGCGGCAGCCACAGATACAGCGGGAACATTGCCGCCTTCAGCGCAAACACGACTAACAGCAAGAGCCCTGCAGCCGCGATCAGCCCGCTCCGCTCTGCAGGCGCTGCCGCCACCTTCTGTGCCATATCGGCAATGTTGAGCGTGCCAACCGCACCATAGAGCGCCCCGACAGCGAACAAAAACAGCGTGGAGCCGATCAGATTGATCACCACGTAATGTAATCCAGCGCGCGTGCGTTCAGCCCCTGATCCGTGCAGCAGTAGCCCGTAAGACGCCAGTAGTAGAACTTCGAAAAACACGAACAGGTTGAATACATCCCCGGTTAGGAAGGCGCCGTTCAGGCCGAACAACTGCAACTGGAACAAGACGTGAAAGTGTGCCCCTTTCTCATCGATCCGCATGACGTTCGAATATCCAAATGCTGCGAGTGCCAGCATCGAAGTGAGCAAAATCATCATCGCCGACAAGCGATCGAGCACCAGCACGATTCCGAATGGTGCAGGCCAGTTGCCAAGATTGTAAACTAGCGTGTCACCCGCCTGAGCCAGGACGAGCATCTTGATGCCCAATGCCACAAGGCTACCAGTCAGAAGCAGTCCAAGTGCACGCTGGGCAGGCAATCCGAAACTCCTCAACACGAGTTGCAGTAGTCCGCCAATCAGCGGCAACAGTACTGGTACGATCAACCACTGCATCATACTTCTTCCCCCTTATTGTTGGGAAGTTTAGCGCCCTCACCATCCACATGATCATTGCCCAGCTCATCGCGGGCCTTCAATGCCAACACAATCACGAACGCTGTCATGGCGAACGCGATCACAATTGCCGTCAAGACTAAGGCCTGAGGAAGCGGATCGGCATAGCCGTTTGCGGTTGGATCGATCACCGCAGGGACGCCCACCGTCAATCGCCCCATCGAGAATAGGAATACGTTCACGGCGTAAGACAACAGAGTCAACCCCACCACTACTGGGAATGTGCTGGCGCGCAGCACCAGATACACGCCACAGGCCGTCAACACGCCCACGCTTATAGCTATCAAGAGTTCCATCAGCCGTCTCCTTTCGGGCGATTGCCAGGCTTTGCCTGCAAGAGGTTAAACTTACCCAACTCTACCAGGATCATAACCGTCGCGCCAACCACCACTAGAAACACTCCCAGGTCGAAAATCATGGCACTCGCGACTTCAAATTTTCCTACCACTGGCCAGTTCAGATAGGTGAAGGCAGAAGTCAGGAAGGGATACCCTAACAAGATCGAAACCAACCCGGTTCCGATAGCACAGAACAGTCCTGCAGTGATCACCCGATGCATGTCGGTGCGGATGCGTGCAGACGTCCACTCGATACCGTTGCCTAAGTATTGCAAGACGATGGCCAGCGCCGCTATCAGCCCGGCAATAAACCCGCCACCCGGCAGATTGTGCCCGCGCAGGAAAACGAAGGCGGCAAACAAGAGCATCAGCGGAAACAGCAAGCGTGACATGTTCTGCAGGATCACTGTGTGGGCATCGGTGATCCACGGCCGCCCTTCCAGATCGGTCATCGAGGCGTGCAGGTGGATCTTGCGCAAGAGGCCGAAGATCCCCAAGCCTGCAAGCGAGAGTACAACGATTTCACCGAGGGTATCGAAGCCTCGGAAGTCCACCAGGATCACGTTCACAACGTTGGTTCCTCCTCCACCGGAAACACTATTCTCAAGAAAATAGCCGGAGATTGGCGACAGGTTGCGAGTCAGCACTGCCAGCGTCAACAAAGCCGCGCCTGATCCGATGCCCACCGCCCAGATGGCATCCCGGAAACGCCGCCATGGCGAACTGACCGGTTTGGTGTACTGGGGCAGGAAGAACAAAGCGAGCATTAGGAGCACCACGGTGACGATCTCGACTGATAGCTGTGTCAGCGCCAGGTCGGGCGCGGAAAATTTGGCGAACCCCAATGACACTAACAAGCCGACAACTCCGAGCATGATCAGGGAGATCATCCGCTGCCGGTGCATCACAACTGTTAACACACTGGCTAACATCAGCCCCCCAAATGCGATCAGCGCAACCGGGTCAAATCCCATAAGCGGGCGGTCACCTAACAGCGGAGCATCCATCGAAACGAAACCAGTCACGGCTACCAGCCCGGCGGTAACCAGCGTCCACGTCAGCGTGTGTTGCAGCGAAGCCTTGTCAAACCGACGTGTTATCACTGTCGCCAAACTGATCAGCCCCTGCAACACCCAATTGTAGACAATCCGCGCATCCACATGCGCCAGGTACTTTTCGTTCCACGCGAACAGACGTCGGCGAAAAATGTAAACCGCGATGCCCCCTAACAGTGCAACGAAACTCATCAGCAGCGGAATATTGAAGCCGTGCCAGATGGCCAGGCTGTAGTAGGGGGGCTTACCCTGAATCGTCGCTTCCGCAGCGCTTGCCAACAGCGGCCCAACCGTAAGTGCGGGCAGAATTCCAACGCCCAGGCAAATGATCACCAGAAAATCGACCGGTATGCGCATGTAGCGTGGCGGGGCATGCGGAACACGAGGCAGGTCCACAGGTTCGCCATTGAAAAACACGTCATGGATAAAGCGCAGTGAATACGCGACGGAGAAAATCGCCCCTAGCGTCGCTAGAATGGGGATTGCCAGCGCCCACGGCGAAGCACCGGATGCCACTACCGCCTGGTCAAAAAACATCTCCTTGCTTAGAAACCCGTTCAGTAGCGGCACACCCGCCATCGCAGCTGCGGCGATGATCGCCAGAATCGACGTGTGCGGCATGTACTTCATCAGGCCGTTCAACTTGCGCATGTCCCGCGAACCGGTCTCGTGATCGATGATTCCGGCCACCATAAACAGGGACGCCTTGAAGGTCGCGTGATTGATGATGTGGAAAAGTGCCGCCACCGCCGCCAACGGTGTGCCCAGCCCGAAAAGCAACGTGATCAAACCGAGGTGACTGATCGTCGAGTAGGCGAGCAACCCTTTGAGATCATGCTGAAACAGGGCAATGAACGCGCCCAGCAGCAGCGTCAGCATCCCGGCAGTTCCGACGATCCACTGCCATTCCGAAGTGCCTGACAGCGCTGGGAAGAACCGCGCCAGCAGGAAAATGCCCGCTTTCACCATCGTCGCAGAATGCAAGTAAGCAGACACGGGGGTCGGTGCAGCCATCGCACGGGGGAGCCAAAAATGGAACGGGAACTGCGCGGACTTGGTAAATACCCCGATGAGAATTAGGATCAACGTTGGCAGATACCACTCATGGGCTCGAATTTTTTCACCCGCTGCCAGTACCTCCGTCAAATTGTAGCTACCCACGATCTGCCCCAGCATCAGGACACCACCCAACAGAGCAAGGCCGCCCATACCGGTCACCGCCAGCGCCATGCGCGCCCCATGCCGCGCATCCTCACGATGCTGCCAAAAGCTGATCAGCAAGAACGAACTTAGCGCGGTCAGCTCCCAGAACACTAACAGTAGCAGCAGATTCTCAGAAAGCACCACTCCCAGCATCGACCCCATGAACAAAAGGAGGCAGGAGAAAAAGCGTGCCTTTGAATCCTTCGCAGACAGGTAGTAGCCGGCATACAAAATCACCAGCAGCCCTATCACCAGGATCATCAGGGTGAATAGCAGCGACAAGCCGTCCAAACGGAACGCAAACTCCAGACCGATACGTGGAACCCATGACCATGACTGGATCAGAGTCCCTCTGGCGAAAACGCCAGTCATCGCCGGGATCAACACCAGCAGTGCAGAGAACGCAGCCAGCGCCGAACACCAAGCCGGAGCAGCGCGATGAAAACGCGCCGACAACGCCACGAACAAGGCACCCAAGAACGGTAGCAGGACTGCAATTGGCAGTACGTAGTTCGATAAATCCATATCTCTAAACCCCGTGCGTCAGGGGGCAGATGTTAGTAGAAAAAGCCCCTCTGCAGGTGTTGTCAAGGAACATCATGGGACGAGATTAGCCTGTTTTATGTGTCCTGCAATTAGAAACATGAAAAAAAAAACATATAATTTCGGGCGCGAAATTGCTGTGCCGGGTGGGGCTTTAATTTGTTTGAGCCGGATTTACGCTGACAACGCGTCGTTTAAAAAACGCAGGAAGTTGCCACTGAAGATGTCTTCCACCGATTCAGTGGAGTAACCGCGGCTTCTCAGCTTCTCGCTAAGTGCAGCAATGTCAGCGATGGTATCGATATCCGCAGGAGATTGTTCCTTACCGAAGCCGCCATCGAGATCTGAGCCGATCCCGCAGTGGCGGGAACTGCCGGCCAGTTGGCAGATGTGGTCGATGTGATCGATGAGCCTGTCGAAGTTTGCGCCAGCATTTTCAGGAGTTGATTTGCCGCGTTCCCAGCCCGGAACGATCATCCACGCGTCCATGACTGCTCCGATGACAGCATCTCGTTTAATGAGGGTCTTGAGTTGCTCATCGTTGAACTGGCGGTTGTGATCGACTAGTGATCGGCAATTTGAATGGCTGGCCCAGACGGGGCCGTGATAAATATCCAGCGCCTCCCAGAAGCAATCGTCACACAAGTGGGTGACATCCAGAATGATGCCCAGGCGATCCATCTCTTTGATTAATTCGCGACCACATTCTGGCAGTCCGCCTGTGGCATTGGTGCCGTTGGCGTAGCGGCCTGCGCCATAGTGTGCCGGGCCCAGTGCGCGCAGTCCATTCGCGTAGAGTTCTTCCAGTTGTCCAATGTGAAGGATAGGATCCGCGCCCTCGAGGCTAACAATGACACCAATCGGTCGATTCTCGCTGCATGCGTCCACTTTGCTCCAATCATTGGTCGCATGGTTCAGGCTGGGAGTATCTTGAATTAGAGAAATTTCCCCTGCGCGTTCCATAGCGCTGTAATAGGCGAGCTGGCCGTTAATTTGCGCCCATGCAGCTTCTGGCGAATGCCAGCCGGGTATGGGATTCTCTGGACGCGAACAGGGGGCTATCAAGGTGCCGACACAAACTCCCAGGTTGCCTTTGCGCATCTCGGGGAATGAGACAGTGCCAGTTCCTCTCCCGCGGCGATCGTCCATGCCCTGTTCCGCTTCGCGGATGGCAGTTACTGGAAGTGTAAGGTCTCTGTTCCACTCCATGGCATTCATGGAGAGATCCAGATGGGCATCTAATATCAGCATACTGCTACAATCATCCCTCAGTCGTCCTAATCAAGGGCCGAACCGATCATTCGCCTTCACCGCGAACACTAGATGTCGTCAAAGTCTTCGGAGTCGTCGCCTTCAAAATCGACCTCTCGGACGCGTTTCTTCTCGCGCAGTTCTTCCACGTGATGGCGAATGGTGTCGAGTACCGTGCTACCCTCGCGAATAGCTTCCAATTTCAATATCGGCGTTGTGCGATCTGATGTGGTGAGTGTCACGTTGCTAAGGCCGAACAGACGTAGGATGAATGGCTGAGAGATTGCCATGTCTTTTACTCGGTAAAGTTCCAGCACGTCGGTTTCTCTGCTGAAAATTCCAGTCGTTAGCTTCAATCGCTCCGTGGTGAGGTCGTAGTTGTAAAACTTTGTATTCAGACTCTTCCACAACCAGGGCAGGAGACAGACGATCCAAGCGGGTGCAATGATTCCCAAGTAGAGAGGAACTGCCCAGCCAATGAATCCGAGGCCGATGGAAACGCCCGTGGCCACTGCTGCGCCAATGATCAGGAGGGGCAGATGAATGATCTGCGACGGCGTGGATTTCCAGATGGTTTCTTCTGCTGTCATGGCGTCGCGAGTCACTCTTGTTTGTTGAATCATGAGGCACCATTGCCTCGTTGCCAAAAGCCTTCAATTATAAGGCTGTGTGTGGATTGTAGTGCTGAGATTGAAAGAGGAGAAGTAGAAATTCTATAATTCTTCAACTCTAATGTCGATGTAGGACGTGCCACCCTGAGCGTCGAACTTCGGCACCATCGCCAGCTTGTGATCCTGGCTGAGAGACCAGAGAAGTTGTCTGCGTGTTAGCGCAACTTCATGAATGGTGATGTTGGCTTCATCTTTGTCGCCTGGGCTGAATCCCGTGAGATTGTGATTCAATCCAGAAAGCGCAGGGTGCTGGAATACGCTGGAAAGCGGGACATCCAGGATGTCGACACGCACTGACTGGTCCAGCCACTTGTTGAGCGGGAGATATTCCGTAAACAGGAAGTCCTGTGGAACGACGGCCTTGGGTCTCGCAGGATGGAGGTCTGGCTCGGGATTGATCGCCTGTTTAATCGAAGAACAGGAAGTAACGCCAGCGATGGCCAGCCCGGTGAGTGCGATGATTACAGGTCGAAGTTGCATAGTTATCCTCAGGGCGAAGCTTCTCAGATTTCGATCAAAACGCAATGCTCCATGTGCGTCGCGGAAACATTCTGATTCATTGAAATACATGGTTCGCTGGGAAATCATTGGAGTAAAAGAGCTGAAATTAGAGAAACTGTGGAGTTGCAATTGTTTCGGGAAGAGTGATTTCTAGCTTTATTGGAGTGGTTTGCGTTTCGCGTTTCCTTTGGCGCATCACTGGTAGAAGCTTAGCGCAAATGTTGTCATTCTGAAGATTTTGGAGAACTATTTAAGGTTAATTAATAATTTATATCTATTGACAATGAATGCAGAGTCCTCAGATTGAGGCCTTTGGCCACCTATAGTTGCAGTGTTCTGGCATGTCATTTTCATTTAAAAAGCTCTTTCCCGAAGACGCCGACAAATCTTCTCACGATCCTTCCTTAGCAGGGAGAGGAGGAGGAGACGGCGCTGCACCTCCAGCATTGCTTGGTAAGCCGGGTGAGCCGACACCATTTGATCCGGCAGGAGGAAGGGGGGGAGATAGCTCACAGGCGCAGGCAGCGCGCCCGCGCTCTGGGGCAACTGCGCCATTTGCAGTATCTTCAACGCCCTCATCTGGCGGCGCACCAGTCTCCCCATTTTCCGCAGCAGTTGGGTCAGTTGGGTCAGCTGGAGACAATGAGTTCGCGGGAACTCGAACCAGTTCGCCGTTTGCGCCGTCAAAGCAATCGCATCAGCAAAGTGTTTCGCCATTTGCGCCGAGTTCTGCAACGTCAGCGCCACCAGTCTCATCAGCTGCCAGTACGCCTCCATTTGCTCCGTCCTCCATAGCTGGCGGTGCAGTTAGTGCCAGTGGTCAATCTGCGGCGTTCACTCCTGCGCAGCCTGCTTCTTCTGCAGGTGGCAATACGCAAATAACCTTTGGTCTGCGTGACCTTTTGTCTGACTTGTCGGTAGATGTGCTTGGTTTTGAGCCAGTGCGAATACCTGAATCAATGATGGTGAGCTTGGATTCGGCAGGGATCGTGTCGCAGGTGCCAAGCGGCAAGGTGTCTATTCTGCTCAGCGAAATTGTTGGGGCATTGGATCCTCAATTCCAAGCTGCCTTTGGGAACGGTAGAATGAACACGCATGTGAAGATTCCACTTCAGGAAGTCTATGCAAAGTTGCCCAGTACTGCAGCGAGTTCAGTGAATCCTGCTGCCGCGTCAGTCGCGAATGGGCCGGCGATGCCCTTCGCTCCGTCCAGGTCTGATGCGGGGGGCATTCCTCCTTTTACTGCGAGCGCGCCAGCGCCGCAAGCACCAGCACCACCAGTTGCGGCTTCCGCGAGTTCCAGTTCCAGTGCTGCTAGTCCTAGTCCCTTTGCTGCGCCGCCTTTGAGTGACACACCTAAGCCGGCAGAGACAGTGCCTCAGGTCGCCGCCGCGGAACCATTTGCCCCTTCTATTCCAGCTGCGTCACCTGCTTCGGCTATTGAGTTAAGTTCTCCTCCTCCTGTGGCTGCTGCCGCCGCTACCGTCAGTATTGCTGAATCGACTGCAGTCGATGTGCCAGTCGTTGAGGAATCTTCCGAGGAAGTTGGTAGAGCTGAGCATGCTAATGGTGACAATGCTAACACAAACACAAACGCGAACGCGAATGTAGACTGTCGG
>JBNMNB010000194.1:0-15292 GCA_051270635.1 Verrucomicrobiales bacterium
AGGCGACACCGAAGTGCCGCCTTTTACCAAAATTGATGGGAAGTATCTTCCCATTCCTGTCCGACTTATTTAGCGGCGTCTGCGGAAGAAGAATCCCAATCCACACATGCTAAGAAGCATTGCAGATGTAGGTTCAGGCACGGATTCGACGCTGACGTTATCGAAAACGCCAAATTGAAGCCCTGGAGTGTCAGCAAGTGAGGAGAACAAGTCAGCATAGACGAGTGAAACGCTGCCATCCATATTGACGGCATCACCAACGCTGCTGTCGAGGGTTCCAATCTCAAGAGTATTACCATCAGCCAGAAGAGTGAACTTCGATTGTCCAGCAGTTGGATCCACATCAATGTGCATGGTGATCCACTGGAAGGCTGCTGCCCCATCACTAGGCGTTCCCACCTGTGCCTGTCCTGCTGGTGCTGCTGTGCCAACGATGGCAGCAGCGATCAATGGCTCACTGCCATTGTTAGTAGCAAAGCTAGCGTTGTATTGAAGGCTAGCGATAAATTGCTCATTCGAATCTTTATAAAGGCGGTAGTCGCGGGAAGAGCCGCCGTCACCGGTAATCAGGAGAGATGCACCATTGCTTCCAAGGGTCGCGCCATCGTGACCAACTCCACCACCTGCAAACTCAGTCGTTCCCGACCCGGCGAGCGCGTAGTTTGACCAAACGTCGAAGCTGACCCGGTATGGAGTGCCGCTGATGCCAGTCGAACGCACTGCAGCAACGCCAGCCGCCGCTGCCCCAGCAATATTGGCTTCCAGCTTGAGGCCAACCGTCCCCGTTCCGTTCGGAGCGGAGGGGATTCCATTGGCGCTATAATCGTATCCGAACGTTGCCGCTGTATCGGCATCTCCCAGAACCGTCCAATTGGTATCGGTCGAAAGATCATCTGCAAATACCAGTCCGGCATGAGCCGTTGGTAGGAGAAGCCCCGTCGTTACGGATAGGGCTGCTAGGGCTGCTTTTTTTAGTTTCATAGATTAGAATAGAATCGGGTGTTGATTACCTGATAGTCGCAAAAACTGAGCCAAGGGGAAGTAGAATTTACGCTAATTGTGCAAAAAATGCCAAATTTTAGGCCTGTTTTTCCGATTTTCCCTGATTTACGAGCTGTTGGAACAATCGATTTGCTGTTTCGAGCGCTTCTTCCGGTTCTCCCAGGACGCAAAAGTGTCCCATTTTTCGCCCTGGTCTGCCGACACGTTTTCCGTAGAGGTGCAGCTTGGTGTTCGGCTCCTTGAGCACATCTGACCAGTTGGGCGGCTCGGTCGGTGAAAGCCAGAGGTCACCCAGCAAGTTCTTCATTACCACGCCTGAAAGCAGCGAGGGATCTCCCAGTGGCAGCCCTGCGACGGCACGCAGTTGTTGTTCGAATTGATTCGTCTTGCAGGCATCGATGGTGAAGTGGCCAGAATTGTGTGGCCGAGGAGCCATCTCATTTACCAGCAGCGAACCATCCTGGGCGATGAATATTTCGACACAGAACGTGCCAACAAAGTCGAGTGCTTCTGCGATCTCTGTCGCCAGCTGCTGCGCTTCCTTTTGCAGCGCATCCGTCGTGCAGCGTGCCGGGACGATAGTTGTATCGAGAATTTGGTTCACATGGATATTTTCAGCCAGTGGAAAGTGTGCGATCTCACCCGCAATCGAACGCGCACAAACGACGGATACTTCACACTGAAAGTCGACCCATTGCTCTACCACACCGCGGCTGGCACCAAATTCCTGCCACACGGTTTCCCAGTCTTCCTCATGTGTGATTTTTCGCTGTCCTTTGCCATCGTAGCCGAAGGCAGCGGTCTTCAGAATGCAGGGCATTCCCAGATCGGCAACTGCAGCACCCAGTGATGCACCAGAATCGACGACACGGAATTCGGCATGGGGGATCGACTGCTGACGCAGAAAATTCTTCTCCTTCTCTCGGTTCTGGCAGATTGTAAGTGCGTGTTGTGACGGATAGACAGGGACACGTTGTTCCACTGCGGTGAGCAATTCTGCAGGAATGTTTTCAAACTCAATAGTGGCGACATCGATCTCGCGGATGAATGTGGCAGTGGCTTCTGGATCGTAGTAGGGCGCATTGATTTCGCGATCCGCTAACTGCCCGGCAGGAGATGGGGGATACTCGTCAGTGAAAATGACGGCGCGGTAACCCATGCGACGAACTTCTCTGGTAAGCATTCGGCCCAATTGTCCACCGCCGACGATGCCGATCGTTTTGCCGGGCTGAAGCAATCCTGGCTTCTGCGCGGGCGAACGATCGGGAGTGGGTGCGGTATCTATCATGGCGGCACCGTGGCCGGATGATTGCGGAAATTCAAGTCCGCGTTGTCGCGTCTGCCAGAGTGCTACTTTCTAGCCAGGCGACGCCATCTTTTCCTGACGCTGCCACCCGCCAGGACGACAAAGTAGGCGATGGCGGCGACAGCAGCAATACAGGCGCCCGTTGGAACATCGTAGGGCACGCTGATGCCCATGCCCAAGGTGACGAACGCCATGCAGGCCAGCACCGAAAGCCCCATCATCGTGTGCAGTCGATTCGCAAATCGTGCTGCAAATGCGGCCGGGAGCACCAGCAAGGCAATGACCAGCACGATGCCCACCAGCTTCATCAGCAGGATGATGCTGACCGCTACCAGCGCCAGCATGAGAAAGTAGTAAACGCGCACACGCACTCCGCGTAATTCGGCAAACTCCTGGTCAAAGCAGATGGCGACGAACTTGTGATAGAAAATCAGTGCAAGGGCAACGACAACAGCATCGAGCCCCAGCAACAACCAAAGGTCACTGGGGGCGACGAGCAAAATATCGCCGAGGATGTAGCTCATCATGTCGACGCTCCTGGCCCCGGATAGCTTCAGTAGAATCAATCCAGCGGACATTCCGCTGACCCAGATGGCTGAAATGATCGTGTCTTCCCGCTCGCGCGCATAGAGAGTGACGAGTCCGATTAAAAATGCCGACAGCAGGGCTACGATTAGCGCGCCGTGAATGGGCTCAAACCACGTGATGCCGAATTTTTCCTGCAAGTAGTGCGCGGCACCGATGCCGCCGAGGGCACTGTGGGCGATGGCACCCGCCAGTGAGCTGATACGTTTGGCCACAACGTAGGTGCCCATGATGCCAAACGCAACACTGGCCGCGAGCGCGACGATTAATGCCTGACGAAGAAAAATCCCGCCGTGTGGGTCGCTCAGCAGTTGAAAAAACTCACCCATGAATGACCAGCGCTAGTGCGCGTGTCCCTCCGACGAACAGCGATGATCATGACGGATTGCAGCCATGTCTTCGCCGTAAACTTCGCGAATGTCGCGGCCTGTGAGGTCTGCCGTGGGGTGGACGTGGACGGTGTGATTGACACAGATCACGCTTTCCACGAATCGGGAAACGAATCCGAGATCATGCGATACTAACATGATCGCCATTCGGGCATTCAGCTTTTCCAGCGTCGCGTAGAATTCTTCCTCGACTGCCTGGTCGACGTTGGCAGTCGGTTCGTCCAGCAGCAGCAGTTCGGGATCACAGACCAGGGCCCGGGCGATGAGGACGCGCTGACGCTGGCCACCGGACAAATTCGAAAATTTACGATCGGCGCAGTCCGCCATGCCCAGTTCGTCCAATGCCTCGAGTGCCAGTTTCTTATGGCTCCGTGAAAACCATCCGGCGGAGATACAGTCTAATTTTCCCATCAGCACAACGTCGCGCACGGTAATAGGGAATAGCGGATCAAAGTGCACCGACTGGGGCATGTAGCCGATGCGGTGGCGGCCGGTTTTTGGCCGACTGCCGAATACCTCAATGCTGCCGCAATCTGCTTGCAACAGCCCAAGGAGCAGCTTGAGCAGCGTACTCTTGCCGCCGCCATTGGGGCCAACGATGCAGACCGATTCACGGGGACGGATCGAAAAACTGACGTCACGCAGCACCGCCACATCATCGTATGAAAATCCCACGCCACTCAGGCGAACGATGGCTTCTGTTGCAGTGTCGGCAGGTGCAGAAACGGTCATCGGCTGCTTGTCTATTTCCTCAGTCCCGTGTCGAGTTCCGTGGCGATTCTTTCAAGATTAGCGATCACGTCGGCATCAAGCGGGTCGATGGAGGCCACTGATGCGCCAATCTGGCTGGCGATAGCTTTTGCCGGGGAGTCATCGAATTGTGGCTGTGTGAAGATCACTTTTGCTCCCGCTTGTTTCATCTCTGCAATGATCTCTGCCAGCTCGGTGGGAGAGGGGTTCTGCCCGTCGGATTCAATCGCCTTTTGCTCCAGCTCATAGGCCTCGGCAAAGTATCCGAACGCAGGGTGAAAGACGTAGAACTTCTTACCCTTGTGGGATTCCAGTAGGGTCCGAATTCGAGCATCCACCTCATCCAGCTCAGCTTCAAAGGCGGTAACATTCGCTTCAAAGAATTCTGCATGTTCGGGGGCTGCCTCACTGAGTGCGTCGCCTGCGTTCCATGCCATGACTTTAAGCAGCGCTGGAGAAAGCCAAACGTGAGGGTCTAATTCTCCACTTTCATGACCGTGGGCATGTCCGTGGGCGTCCTCACCTTCATCAGCGTCGTCGCCGTGATGATGGTTCGGGTCCATTTCCATTAGATCAATTCCCTCGACCATCGATTCCACCAGCAAATCGGGCCGGGTTTCCTGAATTTTTGGCAAGTATTGCACTTCAAACGGCATTCCAACGGTCAGATACATATCCGCACGTCCCAGCGCCACCATCTGCTTGGCAGTCGCACTAAAACCGTGGGGATCGCCTCCAGTGGTCACCATTGTATCGACTGCCACGTGCTCGCCTCCGATGCGCTGCACAACTGCCTGCTGAGGTAAAACACTGACGAAGACTTTCACTTTGCCCGCCGCGTCATCACTCGAAGTGGCGGAATCGGACGACGGCGTGCAGCTTGTGAAAAGCAGGCAGAGGCCGGCGAAGAGAGCACTGGCAGTGACTGGTTGGGTAGTGTGCATGATGGGATATAATACGGTTCTAGCAGAGCTACGGTAAAATCTATTCTAATGCAAGTTTTATGCATCAAGTTACTCGCGATTGCGTGATTGCTTGGAGCTGGACAGCGGTGGCCCAATTGACAGAGTGTATTCGCATGTCCGATTCACCGTCCAGTCCCACCCGTCGTCGATTTCTTACTCGAGGTTCCGTCGCAGCGGCTTCTGTAGGACTGAGTGATTTGGCGTTTCTGCCCACGCTGGGGAAGGTTTCAGCTGAGGAAGCCGCTGCAGCACCACACCGGGTGATGCTGCGACCAGAGATCGAGCCTGTAGTGCGATTGATTGAAGAAACGCCGCGCGCGCGACTGATCGAAGAAATCGGGCAACGTGTTGTGGCTGGGAAACTCAGTTATCAGGAAATTCTGGCAGGGTTGCAACTGGCCGGCGTTCGCAATATTCAACCTCGTCCGGTAGGTTTCAAATTTCATGCCGTGCTGGTGATCAATTCTGCGCATCTGGCAAGTGTTGCCTCGCCGGACAACGAACGCTGGTTGCCGATCTTCTGGGCGCTGGACAATTTCAAAAGCTCCCAGCACCAGGACGTCGTGCAAGGGGATTGGACGATGGGGCCGGTGGTCGAGCGGGATGTTCCGCCAGGGCATGCTGCTGTCGCTGCATTTCGCAAGGCAATGGACAACTGGGACGAAGCCGCAGCAGATGCCGCAGTAGCTGGGCTGGTGCGTAATGCGTCATCGGCCGAGATGTTCGAATTGTTTGCCGAATATGGTTCGCGAGATTTCCGTGATATCGGCCACAAGGCCATCTACGTGGCGAACAGTTTTCGTACCATCGAGAGCATTGGCTGGCAGCATGCAGAACCTGTGCTGCGCTCGCTCGCTTACGCGCTACTGGCGCATGAAGGCAGCAACCCTGCGCAGCGGGATGCTGAGGCGGATCGGTCAGGGCGAGAGAATTGGGAGTTGGCAAAATCGATCCCGACAGACTGGCTGGCCGGTAACCGAGATTCTGAGCGAGCGACTTCTATATTGCCCGTCTTGAGGGATGGAAGTTTTAGCGATGCGAGCCGTGCCGTTGCGCAATTGTTGCAGAACAAAGTGCACCCACAGGCCGTCTGGGATGTTCTGTTAGGATTTGCTGGCGAACTCATGATGCGCCGAGCGGATATTCTGTCACTGCATGCGATCACCACCGCTAATGCGATGTACTATGCGTGGCGACGTGTGCAGAGTGAGCCACTGCGCAAGTTTCTCCTGCTGCAGAATGCTGCCTTCCTGACGATGTTCCGACGTGATCCCGAGGAAATCGCAGGCAAGGAACGATTCATCGATCAAATGCAGCCGGGCAAAATCGAAAGCGACTCTGCGATTGAAGAGATATTTGCCACGATATCAAGCGACAAGTCTGCGGCAGCAGCCAAGGTGCTTGCCTACTGCAAGGATGATCCTACGCGTGCAGGTGAGGTGATCGATACCGCGCGGCGATACCTTTTTCTCAAAGGCAACAACTCTCACGATTACAAATACACTGCGGCGATCCTGGAAGACTACTCCCAACTCGCACCAGCAATCCGGGATCGCTACCTCGCAGCCAGCGTGTTCAATTTGCGAGGTTCGGGTGATAGAGAGAACCCACTGGTGGCAAGAATTCGCGCAGCGTTAGGGTAGTTAATACCTAGAGTTGAGTGATCGTTGCGAGGTTCGGCGGGAAGTTGCAGATGAGATCGTCGTCAGTGTAGTGCTCGGCATCTGCCCCTGAGTGAATCAACTGGAATACTCCATCGCGAGAAGAAACCACGTGCAAGCGGATGCTCGGGCCATCTTCGGCCGACTGGAACCCGTCAGGGCCGAGAGCCGGATGATCGTGGGGGATCAGGTGCATTGCTTTTCGGTTCTCACCTGCCAGTGCGGCATAGACTTCTTCCCAAGTCCCAGAAGGTAATGAGCGGACGGATGTCCAGTAGTCCAGCAGCATCTGCCCGACAATGCTGACTTGCCGCTCGGGGCTCAGATCAGGCTGAAGAAGGGCATTGAGTGGAGAAGGAGGAAGTTGCGCGGTTCTGGTCGGTAGAGGCAGAGTTGCTGTTTCGGCTGCATCTTCTGACGTAGGATCGTTGGCACTTGCTTGCGACTGGGGATGATGGCCCTTGAGAAGCAGACCTGCTAGAGCCAGCAGCGCCACCGCCAGTCCCGCCCAGCGCGTCCCTGGCCTTTGTATCAATTTCTTCAGCCATTCGATTTTGTTCTGTGGAATTTTCATGCGTTCATGAATCCGAGATCGGAGGTGCTGAAGTTGCCGATGTTGCCGATGTTGGGGAATACCTCGCGAATCTGAGTGGGACTGAGGCCGAACCATTTCGCCAATGTGGCGCCATACTGCTCGACAGATGTCGTTGGCAGCCACCTGCCTCGGCCGGTATCGAGGGGATTGCTTCCTGTGGTAATGTCAGGATCAGGGAAGGCTCCATAAATATTTCTGCCGCGGACGGCTCCACCTGTTACGATGTGATGGCCGCCCCATCCGTGATCGGAGCCTCTTCCATTCGAATCATACGTGCGGCCGAAGTCTGACGCGGTGAAGGAAGTGACCATGTCCTGGGCATTGATCGTTCCAAGAGCGTCGTTGAATCCTTTCAACGATGCACTTAATCCTCCCAGAAGCCCGGCGTGGGCCCCAACTTGTGGTCCGTGGGTGTCAAATCCTCCCGTTGCGCAGAAGAAGATCTGGCGCTTCATGCCAAGAGTTTCCCGAGATTGCACCATTTTCGCGACCATTCGCAACTGATTTCCCAAACCAGAATCCGGGATCATATTGAAATCACCTGAATCTGCCAGCGCAGCATTGATGGTGTCGGAATCGCGGATCGATTTATTTGAAAGATCGGCGAAGGCGTCTTCCATTAGATTGGCAGAATTGGCATTCAAGACACTGCGGAATGCCTGATACCGCGACTGCTCGCGCTCACTGGTGCCCTGGCCCAGTTTGTAAGATGGTGCGCCATTGCTGCCCAGGCGGAACGGCAGCATCGTGTTTCCAACTTGGAAGAAATTGGTGCCGCTCAGCGATACTAACATTGAGATAGCACCATTTTCCTGTGCTCCTGACAGACATTCAGCCATGCGGCCACCCCATCCTGTCTGATTAAAGGCAATGTTTGAAGTGTCTGCGGAAGTTTGCCAGGCCACCTGCTGATCACTGTGCGAAAACAGTTGCTCAGGAATGGCTGCGGTTCGATTTCGATAGTCTTGCATATTCGCTGGTGCGATCAATGTTCCGACGTTCGACAGCATGGCCAGATTCCCCTGATCAAACATCTCGCGACATCCTTGCATGGCTCCATGAATTCCCAGATTCAGTCCCGGGTCATTCTGTGCATTGAGAGGCGCAATGGCATCCAGAGGAAGGCCCAGTGCGCCACGGCTGGCAAGGTAGCTCGCATGCGCAGAGGCTGAACGAGGTATCAGCATGTTCGCTGAGTCATTGCCTCCGAACAGGAAGATGCAGACCAGCGCTTTGTAGGGAGCATCTGGGGGCAGGGAATCTCCAGCGGCCGCGTTCACTTGCCTGAGACTTAGAATGGAATTCAACAAGCTTGCGGTAGTCATCGCCGAGCATGCGGAATACCCCATGAACTTTCGACGAGTAAGGATGGAAGGTGATTTTCTTGAAGACATAGTGCGTTCCTATTTGAGATTATTCGATTGGTTTGCCTGGCGATTACTGGTCTACAGAGAACTCAGGAGATGCAGCGATCATTTGAATCATGGCGGCCACTCCTTCGGTGACGCGCTGTTCGTATGCCTCGTGGATTTGAGTCAATGCCGAGCGCATGGGGGCAGACATTGGCCTTCCTAGAAGCAGTGTTTCGAGGTCTTGGTAGAGTTGGTCAGGCGTTGGCCATTTCTGTTCAAGTGGTTCGAGATCCATTTTGACCCGTGAGACGCTGGCTGAGAAGCCATACCCGTGCACCATCGAAGAAGTAGTTAGCAGTGTTGACGGTCGTCACTTCGGTGGTGATCTCGAACTCAGGAGAAAACAATCCTGCAGCCATCATTGGACCAGGCTCCTGGTGATCCGGGTGAAAGAAGTTAAACACGCTGTTCGCTTGAATGGGGGATTGCCCAAAGGAGGTTCCCACGTTGTTCAGCAGGAATCTGCCTAGCACCGGAGGGTTGCTTGTCGGACTTTTCGGAAATGCTCGAAGCAGACGTGTCAGTCGAACGATAGGCTCGCTCAGCTTGCCGCCCAAGGCGACTGCAGGAGTTTCACGTGCCTCACGATCCATCAATACTGCCTTAACGACAGCACTGAGGTCACCGCGGATACCTGATCCATTGTCATTGAAAACAGAAGACACTCTGTAGATATAAGCAGGGCTCGGGTTGCTGGTCACTAGTCGCTGGATCAACCTGCGGGCAATGAATGGGCCGATGTTAGGGTGATCCGAAATGATGTTGAGTGCTGCGTCGATATCCTGCGATGCAGTGAACTCAGCTGGTAGGGTCGCCCCGCCGATAATTGTTTTTGCTCCGCGGTCGTGGTAATCTTCGAATGCCATCATCGGCTTGATTTCGTCAACGCCATTTGATCCCGTCCAGGTGAAGGCCTGAGATCCAGAGAATGTCCATCCCGTGAATGCCCGGGACAGCCCGAGAATTTCGTTCTGTTCATAGGTCGGGATTACATTGCCTGCTGAATCGCGCTTGAACGATCCATCGTAGTTCAGGTGGTTGAGACCGATGCTGAATAGCTGGAGTAACTCGCGTGGATAATTCTCGTCCGCCTGATCCTTTCGAGCTGCGAACCATTGTCAGCCATATCCCCATCATGGGATTGAGCGTAACGTCATCAATGAGATCGCGGTAGTTGCCAAAGGCGTGCTGCCCGAGGATGTCATTGTAATGGGCCACTCCCCGAGGGTAGTTACGGAGCGCTGGTGACTTATCCGAGATTACCATGATTTCACTCAATGCGAAGGCGACCCGCTGCCGCAGCTGATCAGGAGCGGTGACTGCATTTGTCCACCACGTCCACAAACGATCATCGGTGCGCACACGGCTCATAGGGATTTCCATCATAGACCCCGGCATGGATGAGGAGTTCCCAATGTCGCTAGCGAGGTCGAGTAACTGGCTCCGTGCGCCCTGATACTTTGAGACAAGATCGATTTGCTCAAGGTGAGACGTCTGCGGAAGTTGCATTTGCTCGTCGATCCAGGCTTCAATTCCAATCGCTTGCACACGTGTTATTTGCTCAGAAGTCGGGCCAAACGTTGCCTGCTTAAGAAAGCGGCTTGCTTCGTGTTCCGAGAGGCTTGAGGGCGGCGTCCATTGCGTATTAGATTGCGCCGCGCTGGCCTCTGCCGGATAGGTCGGCTGGCTACCCGGAGCAAGCACGACGTTGACTCTGCGAGTGAGAACGCTGGATTCATTGCCAGAGGCATCCCTTACTGCATAGCGTAGCAGGTAAGTGCCCGGAGTAGTAGTGTCCACATTGCCAGTAACCTCGACCAGGCTGCTGACGTCACCGTCGACCAGATCCGTCGCCAGGAAACCAGGGTCGGCATAGTCGGCTCCCACTTCCAGCGTAATCTCTGCCCCTCCATTCAAGGTGACTTCAGGAGCCGCCGCATCTGCTAACAACCACGGAGAAGTAAATGCACCGTCGATAATTTCGAACGCATCGTCGCCTGGAGTGAGCCATGCAAGAGCAAGGTGGTCACGGTATCCATGTTCTTTATAGCGGATTTCGACATAATAGGAATTTCCTCTGGTGAGTTCGATAGGCCTGGACAATTGGTAGTCTGGAAATTTGCGCCACTCGTAGTAATTCGTCGCGGCGGGCACGAAACAAGACATTTCCTTTTCCTCTGGGGACTCGTTCGGACTGATATAGAATTCACTCCAGTCATCGGATGCTAAGTTGAATCGGTAGATTCCTGTTACCGGTGGATGCAGATAACCACGGATCAACATTCCGTAGGAATCGTCCTGATTCGAGTCGATCTCAGTCGATGTAAGTTGAAAGCGCCGGTCTGGAGCATCGGGGAATTTGGGCGATTCGACGAGATTAGTGACCCACGAGCCACTGATGTTCTCGTAGACTTCGGCCAGAAGAGAACCCGCATTTTCATCTAGAGGATCAGCGATCGCAATGGTGAGAGAATCACTGCGAGTTGCAAAGCCATCGGTCACTGTCAGTAACAATGTGTAATTACCGGGCTGTGGGAACTCAACGGCCGTCGATAGAGCAGTCGGCGAATCGAAAACAACTGCATTGGCTGATCCGGCTGGAGCCGATGAAACAGACCAGCGATAGGCCAGCAAGTCTGGGCCTGGCACGTAGTCAATAGCGGTGCCAGCAACGGTAAAGCGATTTTTTGGCCAGCTGGTGCTCTGATCTTCGCCGGCACTGAGGCCGATCTCTCCGTCAAAAAGGTTGCCGCTGACTCCATCGGGTGGGCTCAATAGTGGGCCAGGAATCACTACTGGTGCCGATCCTTCGATGTCTGTTCTCTGGTAGGCCACTGCAAAGTAGTCATTGCCAGTCCCTTCTTTGTGTAAAGCCTCTACGTAGTAACGCTGTCCTGGCAATAGGCGGAATGAATCCGATTTCTGGGTGGCATAGCGATCCCAACGGTACTGCCCGGTAGCGCGCTCGGTGTAGGCGACTCTGGTGGCTTCACCTGGTGACTCGCCAGCCGGGTTGAACCAAACTTCGCTCTGATCATCGCTGGCAATCAAGAGTGCGTAGTCGCCTTCTGCAGGCACTTGGAAGAATCCAGTGAATCGTTGGCCGTAGTTGTCTAACCAGTTGGTAGGAGCTTCGAAACTTTGCACAATGTCAGAGAAATCGGGAGACTCCTCATAGTGCCCGGAGCTGGTGAGATCGCTGAGACGCCATCCATTGATTCCAACCCACGCTTCTCTGAGTAGTCCCCCTGCATTGGGAACAAGCGGATGATTTACTGTTACAAATACTGAATCTGCAGCGCTGTTGCTGCCATCGCTTGCCGTGACGGTCAATTCGTAGACGCCAGGGCCAGGAAAGGAAATGTCTGCCACTGGGCTGTTCGGATTGCGGAATGTCACGCCCGTGGCGTCGGTCGACCATTGGTAAACAAGAGATTCGGGACCATCGGCAAGATCGTATACCAGGGCCGCCAGAACGATGGTATCATTGGGCCACAGCAGGGTACGATCGACTCCCGCAGTGATGGTAATTTCTGGATTGTGTAATGGAGCGTCTTGATCAGGACTGAGGAATCCTCGAGAAAGCAGCTCTCTGCCATTGGTAGCTGGGCCTTCCATCGCGACAGATAAGAAATCGCCACCGCCATATTCCTTGCTCTCGAAGGTGTCTAAAAAGGAAAACTCATCCCTCTCCTCACTCTGGGCTCTCCGTTGAAGCGTCACGATTTCAGCAAGATCCTTAAACGTCAAACTGGCCAGTGACGGGGGAGAAAGCGGCTTCATACTGTAATTTTGAGTAGTATGTGAAAATACGCAATCGAAAACCGCTTGTTCACCGGCAAACAGTCGTAGTTGACAGAAATGTGCTAATTTAGTACAATTAATACAAATGGCCTCATCAACACTTAGCATCCGCGTTCCTGAAGAAACCCGCTCCTGGTTAGAGGGAAAGGGGCGTCACATGGGGACGCCAGGTTCAGTAGCGGCGAGACTTCTTGAAGAAGCTCGCCGAAGAGATCGATTCCGTGGAATTGAGTTTCGTGATACACCTGAAGGTCGGTTCGCATTTCTCTCGGAAACGCGCCTTGCTGTCCATTTCGTCAAGCAAACGGCATCAGACTTTGGTGGCGAGGCTATCAAGGTAGCCGCGCACTTTGCCCAACCTGTCTGGAAGATTGAGTCTGCCCTTGGATATGCAGAAACCTTTAGCGAAGAGATTGAGAAAGCGAGTGCCCGAGTTGCTGGGCTTGAAAGCTTTGAGGAACTCAAGGCAAAGCTACCCCATATCGAGCTTCTTGATCTGAATGAAGGATGATTCATCTTCTTCTCGATGAGCACTTCTCACCCGCTCTCGTAGAGGTGGTGACGGGCCTTGAGTCTGAGGTTAAGATTCAGAGTCTCCACAAATGGCAAGATGGAGCTTACCTCAATTGCCCGGATGATCAGATTCTGTTCGCTGCTGCGAAGCAGGCACTCACTCTTGTAACGTTTGATGTCACAACCATTCCGGCCATTCTCCAAGAGATCGCAATGAATGGGGGAAGTCATGGTGGTGTGATTTTTGTTCCCTCCAGACGAATATCACAGAACGACTATGGGCAAATTGCGAAGCGGCTCGTGGCGCTTTGGAGAATTCATGCCAATGAGGAGTGGAAGGATCGGGTGGCTTATCTTCCGCCAATGTAATCATCCAAGTCAGGGAGACAGAGACAATCTCGGTTGAGCGAACTCGATCTGCTCCTGCTGTGCCAAAGCGCAAGTACCCCTTCACAATCCATGCCTCTCCGGGTTTCATTCGCTCTTGTTTTCGGGTCTAACTCCTCACAGGTACCTAAAGTTCCACAGGAATTTCTGAGAGTCTCGTAAAGAGAGGGAGTTGTGAATATTTCTTTCTCCCAGAATCATGCGGCTGGAATGCTGAGAATTTTGGGGGATTGAATTCCGAAGGAATCGCGGAGCTTGTCTTCGGAGAAATCATACTCGCCGAGCAGGTTAATGTGGCTCCAGGAGACCACCGAACCGGCGGCAACAGAACGCAACATAGCAGTGCGTCTCTCGGGGTTGGTCTCCTCAGCAATCTTCTGTGTGAGGTAGAGGTAGTTCCAGCAAACGATGGCGTTTTTCACCAGTCGTTTACAGGATTGAGCGATCTCTTGTTCCTGCCTGTCTGCCTGTAAAATTTCGCGGCCCTGGCCGACTGAAACTTCACGCGAAAAGCGATTGGAACTCTCGACTTTGTTGAGCTGTTTCTCGATCGCCTGGCGCAGTTCAAGATCGTCAATGTAGCGCAGCCGGAAGATGGATTTGAGGATTCTGCCGAACGCCTTGAGTGCAGTGTAAAGCGCGTGATCCTTGGAGTAGGAGTTGAGACGCCGAAACAGATCGGAGGCGGAGGTTTCCTTCAGTTTGATGGTGACGATGAATCGAAGGATATCGTCCCAGTGCTTCTCGATGAGTTCGCTGTTGATGTATCCGTCCGGCGTAACCTTCCAAGTTGACCGATCAACGTCCTTGCGTGATTTGAAGATGTAGAGCTTTTGGGCTTTGAAGTTCTTGATTCTCGGAGCGTAGGAAATACCGAGCAGATGCATGACACCAAAGATCGCTTCAGTGTATCCATGAGTGTCGGTTGAGTGGATGTCACTTTTGATGACATCGTTGTGCATGAGGCCATCAATGACCCAGGCGCTTTCACGCTCAGCCGCACTGACGACGAGCGTATGGAAGAGTAGATGGCGTTCGTCGATGAAGCTGTGAACACTGGCTGCTCTGGTCTTTCGCGAATACTTGTGGGAGTAATTTGCATTGAGCGATTCGCCTCGAACTTCGAACTGTTGACCATCACTGGAGGTGTGCAGCTTGTCTTGTGAACGGCGATAAAGACGCCCCAGTTCAAGCCGATCCATGAAAGCGAGCAATCGATCGTTAGCTCTTTGAACTCCCTCTGGATAGAAATACCAGTTCACCGTGTTTTCCAATTCGGAGGCATTGATGTCGCGAGAGATTTTAAGAATCTTGCCGGTGCCAATGTCACATCCGAGAGCTGATATCGCAGCGATGAAGGTTCCTTTGGATGGTTTCTTTTGGTTGTAGCGCTGTTGGTGGTGCTGGAAGTCATCGATAAAATGACTGTGGCGATCAACTGTAGCGAGGACTTCACAAAGCGAGATGTATTGCCTCTCCGGAAAGAACACCCCAAGAGGTTCTGCATCGGTCTCTTCAAGCTTTGGAGTGGCCACGCGAAAGACCCCAGTCTTGGTCATGCTGACCTGCTCGTTACTTCCGTCGGCAATGCGTCCATTGGTTTTGATATACTGCGCGTAAAGCTCTGCATCCAAACTCTCAAGAATCTGCTTTGGATCGGTAAATTCGCTGAGCCCAGCCCGTTGCAAGAGTTCGGCTTTGTCCCTTTGCCAACGCTCCTTGGAGATCATGTAGTCTTCCAGTGGCCGGTACCTGTAGGCATATTCGAGATTGAGAGCCCCGGCTTTGATGGCGGTTCTGACGTGCGTGAACAAGAATGCCTTGTAAAGCGATACACGAAACTTGCCGTCTTTGGACATGGCGGCGCGTTCGTCGGCGAGCAAAAATTCCATGGGAGCGTTCTCATCAAGCACACCATCCTTC
>JBNMNB010000195.1:0-15199 GCA_051270635.1 Verrucomicrobiales bacterium
ACCGTCGTGGGTGTCGGGTGGCCAGACGCGCATGCGCTGTGGGGCATCGTGATTTTTGTCGTGCGAAAGGATTGTCAGACTTGCAGTGGGGCCGTCATTTTTGCCTTCTTGTGCCGGGCCGAACATGGCGATCCAGCGGGAGCGTGTAGTATGACCATCGATGCGCGTTTTGCCCTCGGAGCTGAGGTAGTCGCTGTTGTTTGTTTTCCAGTGATGGGGGGCACGGTAGGCGATGGGGCCGCCGTAGCGATAGGCGGGCAACTCGAGTGCGTGTGCGGAAATGTTCTTCTGCACGGTGACGTAATCGATCTCATAACTGCCGCCACTAAGTCGTGCCGTAACTTGTAACTGCTCACGCAGGACAGTCAGTGGTTTTTTGTCTTCTCCTTTGTAGGCGATGTGTGCTTGCTCGACGGTGAAGCCCGGAGCACTCGGATCTTGGGACAGGGAGAGCGTTTTTACAAAGGCGACGCGCCCGGTACCGGTTTTGAGATTCCAGAAATCGACTGGCGCACCGTCGTGCACACATTTGACCCAGGCATGCCAGAGGCCGAGGTGATGGTAGTGATCAGCAGGGTGAATGCCAGTGACGGTGGCACCGCCTGGGGTCTTGAGGGGATGAATAAAGCCGCTGCGTTTGAAAATGGGGTCGGCTCCCTCGGGCGGCGAAACTTCGGCTTTGTGATACGTAAGGAAAGCGATGTCATTGTGAGTCAGGACAATGGTCTCGTCCGTCTCTGTCACTTTCAGGGAATCCTCGGCTGAAGACTTGGGAATGAAAACTGCCGCAAGGGCTATGGATACTGCCAAAGCAGGAAGGACATAATGAAGCTTGGTCATAGAGCGAGATTGTGAGGATTCTGCAAGGATTGGGCAATGGGAATCGCAATTGGATTTGCAGTTGCCATGGTAAGATACCGACTGCTACCCCCTGTTGCACCGATACACACAGAGCATTGACCATTGAGCAGAGACTGCTTACGCTGGCACAATGAAAATTTCTAAAGTCGCCGTTCTTGGTTTCCTTTTGTCATCACTCACGTTTAGTGGCGCATTGGCGCAGGATGCGGAGTCTCCTGTCGAGGATTCGCAACCTGTTGCGAAGAAAATGTATTCAGGAAAGCCGATTAAGGCATTGCTGATCACTGGTGGATGTTGTCATAATTACCTATTTCAATCGCTGAAGTTGACGACTGGAACTGAGAGTATGGCTGACATCGAGTGGACGGTGGTTAATGAAGGCGGCAAGGGAACGAAGGCACAGATTGATCTCTATAAAGATCCTGACTGGGCGAAGGCTTACGATGTGGTAGTGCACAATGAGTGTTTTGCTGCGACGGTGGATGCCGAATACATCCGCAGCATCACTGCTGCCCATAAGGCGGGCGTGCCTGCCGTGGTGATCCACTGTGCGATGCACACTTACCGCGATGCAAAGGTGGATGACTGGCGTCAGTTTCTCGGAGTGACCAGTCGGCGTCACGATCATCAGAGCAACTATCCTGTCAAAGTGGTCGCCGCAGAGCACGCTATCATGAAAGGGTTTCCGGCAGACTGGATCACACCGAAGGATGAACTCTACATTATCGAAAAGCTATGGCCAACGGCAACTGTGCTGGCAACGTCCGTAAGCGAGAAAGATAAGAAGGCGCATCCAGTAGTGTGGACCAATGACTACCACGGAACACGTGTGTTCGGCACTACCTACGGCCACTCTGATGACACATTCCGCGATAGCAACTTTATCGGTCTGCTGGCGAAAGGAATTGTCTGGGCGTCAGGTAAGGGGGAGTAAATTTGCGCACACAGACCAAAGAGGCTAAGGGCCTGTTCGGAAATAACCTGCACAGATCTGCTTGCCTTTTTGGCCATCACCCGCGTTGGATTTCAACTCAGATAGCTCGCTATCATTGCTGAAATCCGCCTTTATTTTTTTGGTGCTGACAAAAAATCCTGCGCATCTTCGCACAGTTAATTTCCGAATAAATCCTAAAGCAACGGAGACTAGGAAGTCGATGTTGATCGACCAGTGGGCTGCGAATTGGCGGCGACCGCTTTGATTGTGGCCAAGTCAGGCTTTTGGATGCGTGCGCCACTCCAACTCAGTGCAGAAGTTACACCTCTCCCAATTGCCCCAGGAAGTGTACGAAAAACGAAAATGACGACACACTCTAAAGTGATCCGCCCGACCCTTGCGCAGCGTTGCATCACTGTCATGCGGTAGGGCTTCCAGCCTACCACGGTGAGCGGACGATAAATCGCCTGATGGGTGGGATTGAAACTGTCGTACTCCCGGCTGGCTGAATTAGAACTTCTCATTTTGATTCTCCTTTGACCACTGGATAAAGATACGGTGCCTGTCGGAATTATCAATTATCAATTATCAGTCTCCTGAATGCGATTCATCCCCTGAATGTAAATAATTAGCAAATTGTTTCCGAAGCTGGTTGTTGCCATGTCCTTAAGGTCCGCGGAGATGGCATCGACTCCGTCGTCTGGCATGGTACTGTTCTAAATGTCGCCACTTTCCATCTACCTGGCACCGTTCGCTGTCGCGGCTTCCTGGGGCCGTAAAGCAGGGTTTCCTGCTATTTGCGCGTTACTCTTCGTGCTCAATTCCGTGGGTGGAACGATTGAACACGAGATACTACTGTCGTTCGATCGCGATGTTATGCCTGTGCTGTCGAAAGCGGGGTGCAATATGGGGGCCTGTCACGGAGGCATGAAAGGAAAAGGTGGCTTTAAGTTGTCGCTGCGGGGCGAGTCACCAGCGCTCGATTATGAAGCGATCATGAAGGGGGAGTCGTCGCGGCGTGTGCAGATCGATGCTTCCGAGACGAGTTATCTGCTGCGCAAGCCAACTGAACAGGTCGGGCACGAGGGCGGTAAGCGATTTGAATCAGGTAGTCCGGAATATCAACTTTTGCTCAAATGGATACAGCAGGGTGCTCCAGCCGAGCCGAAAGATGCCCCGACACTGACCGCACTTGATGTTGCTCCGGGGCAGGTTGTGCTTATCGCGCCCGAATCAGAGGTGCAGATACGAGCGGTCGCGACGTTCAGTGATGGCGCACAACGCGATGTTACCCGATGGGCAGTTTACGAGCCGTTCAGTTTGCATGCGAAAGTCACCCCAGAGGGAATGGTCAATCGGCAGACGTTTGGTGAGGTGACGATCGCCGTGCGCTATCTGCATTTACAGCAGCCGGTGCGGATCGCCTTTGTAGAGTCTCGACCGGACTGGCAGTGGGACGAGCCTGAGCCGCGTAACTTTGTCGATGCACATGTCTTTAATAAGCTGCGGACACTTCGGATGAATCCATCTGATCCATGCAGCGATTCTGAGTTTTTGCGTCGTGCATGGCTGGACGTCACCGGGCGGTTACCCAGCGTAGATGAGGCGCAACAATTTGTCCTGGAATCCGATCCGCAGAAGCGTGAGCACCTGGTTGATGACTTGTTAGAGTTGCCAGAGTTTGCGGACTACTGGGCGCTGAAGTGGGCAGATATTTTGCGCATTGAGGAAAAGGTGCTGGATCGCCGCGGAGTTGAAACATTCCATGGCTGGATCCGTGAAAGCATTGCGAATGGAATGCCCATGGACGAATTCGCGCGGCAGATTCTAACGGCGACAGGAAGCACTTACACGAATCCGCCCGCAAACTATTATCGCGCGCTGCGTAATCCGACTGCACGCGCAGAGGCGGCGGCGCAGGTGTTCCTGGGGACACGATTGCAGTGCGCACGTTGTCATAACCATCCTTACGAAAAGTGGACGCAGGATCAATACTATGAACTGGCGGCCGCATTTGACGGGATCGACTACGACATCATTTCGAACAAGCGCAAAGACGGACTTGATAAACATCAGTTTCGTGGCGAGCAGATCGTCGTTCTGTCAGCGCTGCGTGAGCAGAAACATCCGGTGACCAATCAGTTTCCAGTTCCATCGTTTCTTGGAACAGTGCCGGAAAAAATGGAGATGCGTCAGTTGTACGCGCCCGCAGAGCCGCAGTCTGACACGTTGAATAAGTTCGCCGCGAACCGTGCCTTTTTTGAATCTTTGCGCGTTCCTGTTCCTGAACAGGATCGGCTTGCGCAACTCGCCCGCTGGATGACTTCGCCTGACAATGGACTATTTGCCAGGACTCAGGTGAACCGAATCTGGTATCATCTGATGGGGCAGGGGATCATCGATCCAGTGGACGATCTCCGTGCTACTAATCCTCCCGTCAATCCGGCATTGCTCGACGCCCTGGTCGCGGATTTCGTCAACAATGGGCACAACCTCCGCCACATCATTCGCACGATCATGGCGTCGAATGTGTATGGGCTTTCCTCCATGCCGAATGCATCGAATCATCGGGACGAAACCAATTTTTCCCATGCAAAGGTGCTGCGCCTGACTGCCGAGCAATTGCTCGACGGCATTTATCAGGTGATGGACATTCCGCTGCAGTTGAATGATGAAGAGAAGGGGAAACGAGCTGCGCAAATTGCCGGCGTCGCCGTGGCTGGGAGAAAATTGGAAGCTGGCAGCTGCGAACAATTCCTCAAAGTTTTCGGCAAACCCGAGCGGTTGTTGAATTCGGATCTTGAGCGCAGCAATACGACATCACTGGCCCAGGTGCTGGAACTCACCAGTGGTCAGATTGTGCATCGAGCACTTAAAACGTCAGGCAATGCGATTGGCAAGCAGCTCAATGCCGGCGCTTCCATGCCGCATATTATCGAGCATTTTTTCTGGCAGACCATTGCGCGTGCTCCGACCAGCGAAGAAATGTCGGCAATGAACCAATATCTTTCGGGACAGGAGGATCAGCGGTCAGCGCTCGAAGATATTGTCTGGAGTCTACTGAATTCCAAAGCCTTCCTGCTGCGGCATTGACAAATACGTGCCGCAATTGTCTAACAGTCAGTTTAGACCATGGCTGAACTCACCAACCAGCACGATCCGTTTCGTGAAGCACGCGCCGACGGCGGCATCTTACGTTGTCCCTTTCAAGGAGAATCCGTCCCAATGATTTTACGGCATGCCGACGTGCGAAAGGTTGCCAAAGACTGGCAGACGTTCAGTTCAGATGCGCCGTTTCGGGTGCCCATTCCTTCAGAAGAATCGGTGCGCTCGATGCGACAGTTGCCGATCGAAACCAATCCGCCTGAGCACACCGAATACCGAGCCATTGTAGATCCATTCTTCCAAAGGTCAAAGTCACCAGAAGTAGTTGCGAAAGTCCAAGTGTTGATCGCTGGCAAACTTGCGGATGGAATGGAGCAGGAATCGATCGAAATCGTCAACGGATTTGCCCTGCCGATTCAATCCCATGCGTTGACTTATTTGCTGAACGTTCCCGAGTCCGAAGCCGCTACATGGATCGACTGGGGAATTCATGTGTTTAAAGTTAACGGCGAGCTCGACAGCAATGGCAGCGCGCTGGAAAATTACCTGACGGAACAATTCGACAAAGCGGAAGCGGATCCTGGCGAGGACTTCTTCGGTGCTTTAACGAAGGCCACCTTCAAGGGGAGGAAATTGACGCGTGAAGAAATGATGGGCTTCGGGAATCTGACATTTGCGGGTGGACGGGATACCATCATCCACAGCATTTCCTCCATCATCGCTTACCTGGCCGAGCATCCAGAGGCGCTGGACTTCCTGCGTGGCGAGCCGAAACGCATCATCCACGCCAGTGAAGAATTTTTTCGCGTCTTCATGCCACTGACCCACATCGGACGAGTCTGTCCGGTGAAAACTGATGTGCTGGGCGAAACCGTTGAGCCGGACGGAAGAGTTTCTCTCGGCTGGGCATCAGCGAACTACGACGAAACCGTTTTCGAATCACCACGCGAAATACGACTCGATCGCAAGCCCAATCCGCACATCTCATTTGGCTTCGGTAAGCACCTCTGTCTCGGCGCTCCACACGCCCGCCTGATCATCCGCACACTGCTTCAGGAACTTGTCGAATCCGTCGACAAAATCACCATCCTCGAAGCCCAGCCACACCTCGAAAACGAAGCACGTTATAGCAGAACGAACGGCTACGATTCCCTGAACGTGAAGTTCGTAAAACGAAAGTCACAGTAGGCTACGCGATACTATCAATCCTGCAGGCTCATCAATCTGTGCAATCAGCGAAATCTGCGGATCACCATGTTTAAGCGAGGTCGGCTGCGTAGCTTGATCCCTGTGCCATCAGGAAATGAGATCGTGCATGACGTGACCGTGGACGTCGGTAAGGCGGAAGTCGCGACCCTGGTAGCGGTAGGTAAGTTGTTTGTGATCGATGCCTAACAGGTGCAGAATGGTGGCGTTCAGGTCGTGAATGTGCATCGTGCTTGGTGTCCACACTTCTTTGTTCGGCTTGGGTGACATGGGTGTGCCGTCAGGATGGGCAATGTTGTAGCCGTAGTCGTCGGTATGACCGTAGGTGATGCCGGGCTTGATGCCGCCGCCGGCCATCCACACAGTGAAGCAACGCGGGTGATGGTCGCGGCCGTAATTCGTATCGGAGAGACCGCCCTGGCAGTAAGCGGTGCGACCAAACTCACCGCCCCAGACGACGAGTGTGTCGTCGAGCATTCCTCGCTGGCGCAGGTCTTTGATTAATCCTGCGCAACCCTGGTCGACGTCCTTGCACTGGGATTCGTGTTCTTTCGGCAGATTGCCGTGTGCGTCCCAGCCGCGGTGGAAAATCTGAATATTGCGCACGCCGCGTTCTGCCAGGCGGCGGGCATTGAGGCAGCAGGCGGCAAAGCTTCCCGGCTTGCGGGCTTCTTCGCCGTAGAGGTTGAAAGTGGCATCGCCTTCGCCGGAAAGATCCATGAGTTCCGGCACCGATGCCTGCATGCGATAGGCCATTTCATGCTGGCGAATCCGCGCGAGGACTTCGGGATCGGCAAAGCGTTCGTGCTGCCGCTGGTTGAGTGCGCTGAGCGCGTTGAGTTGCGCGCGACGATCTTTGCGCGAGACACCGGCGGGATTACTGAGATACAAGACGGGATCACCTTCGCTACGCAGAAGAATTCCCTGATGGTCAGATGGCATGAAGCCGCTGCCCCAGAGCCTGCCGAATAAGCTTTGCTCGGCATGGTCTGAGTGCGCATGCATGACGACGTACCCGGGCAAGTTGTCATTTTCGCGACCTAGTCCGTAGCTGAGCCAGGCGCCCAGGCTGGGGCGGCCGGGGATTTGGCTGCCCGTCTGAATGTAAGTGACTGCTGGGTCGTGGTTGATGGCTTCAGTGAACGTGCTGTGCACGACACACAATTCTTTAGTCACGGTCGCCGTGTGCGGCAGTAATTCGCTGACCCATACGCCGTCCTGATTGTTCTTCTGACGGGTGAACTTGTATTTTGTCGGGCAAACGGGGAGCGTTTTCTGGCCCGATGTCATGCCAGTGATCCTCTGCCCATCGCGGACATACTCAGGCAACTCTTTGCCGAACATTGCCTTCATCTTCGGCTTGTAATCCCAGAGGTCATGATGGCTTGGGCCACCGCTCATGAACAGGTAGATGACGCGTTTTGCTCTGGGGGCATGGTGCATCCCACCGTGCGCAGCTTTTGTCGCTGCCGAAAGAAAATCTGGCCCTAACATTTGCGCCATTGCAGCAGTGCCCAGTCCGAGGGCTGCCTTGCCGAAAAGCTGACGACGTGTCAGCATGAGTTGGTGTTCGCGGTGTGGGTTCATAGTATTTCAGTTCAATTCTGAGCTGCGGATCATCAGATTATCAATAGAGAAGAATGGTAATGTCGCTGGCGAGGATAGTCATGGCGACTTGAGTCCAGGCCGCGTGATCGGCAGCGTCCAGTGATGCGTCGGTGGCAGCATCCCCGGTGGCGAGGAGTGATTTGGCATCCTCGGGCGCATCGGCATAACGCTGGCGCATGGAGTTAAGCAGTTGCATGCACGTGGCACGTTCACTTTTGTCAGGAACACGGCTGGCCAGGAAAGTGAATGCGGCATCGAGACGCGCGTCGTCAGTGGCGTGTTCTTGCAGCAGGCGCTCGGCCAGCTTCCGGCCCATCTCGACACGTTGCGTCTCATTCAGCAGCCCGAGTGACTGCAGTGGCGTGCTGGTGCGGGAGCGGAGGACACAACTGGACTCGCGGTTGGGAGCATCGAACAGTGTCATCATCGGATGCGGCGATGTGCGCTTCCAGTAGATGTAAAGGCTGCGACGATAAAGCAGCTGACCTTTGTCCCGCTCGTAGAGTTTGGTGTTGCTGGCAGGGTGAGCGAGTGCCTTCCAGAGGCCGGCGGGTTGGTAAGGCTTGAAGCCTTCGCCTCCCATGTGCGGATCGAGCAGGCCGCTCGACCACAGGCCGAGATCACGCAAAACTTCAGCATCCAGACGGAAGCTGGGGCCTCGGGCGAACAGTCGATTGTCTGAATCGTCGATGTCCGAACGCATTGCCGAACTCTGCTGAAAGGTGCGACTGCTGACCATCAGTCGCAGCATGTGCTGCATGTCCCAGCCGCTGTCCAGAAGTTCTACGGCCAGCCAATCGAGCAGCTGCGGGTGCGTCGGTTGTTCGCCTTGAAGGCCGAAGTCTTCCGGCGTGCGCACGAGGCCATAGCCAAAGACGCTTTGCCATACGCGGTTGATGTAGACGCGGGCAACGAGTGGATGATTCGATGACGTCAACCACTTTGCGAGTCCTAGACGATCTCGCTGCGCATCGTCGCCCATTGCGCCCATGGCAGTGAGAACGCCTGGCTGCACGGGATCACCAGATGGTTCGTCGTATTCGCCGCGGACCAGGACGTAAGTTTTGCGCGGCTTCTTAAGTTCCTTTGCGATCAACGTTGTGGTGTAAGACTTTTCCAGCTCTGCACGCTCAGTATTCAAAATGTCCGCTTCTCTGGCAAGGTCGAAACGTGCCCATGGGCCGTCGCGTTCGGTGAGCCATGTGATCTTTTGAGTCGCGTCAGCCTTAATCCAGCTCTTGATCTCATCGACAGTGAGGCTGGCGGCTGAATCCACTTTTCCGAACAATTCGTCCTGTGCCTGCTCCAGTTCTTCCCACTTCTGCCACGCCTGTTGATCCGCTGGAACCATGGCGTGCGTTCCATACGTGTAGGAATTGCCATCCATCGGCTTTTCTGCGGTACTGTTGAAAAACGCCATCAGCCGGTAATACTCGGTATGCTGAATCGGATCATATTTGTGAGTGTGACAACGTGCGCAATTCATCGACATCCCCAGGAAAACGGTGCCGAATGTTTCAGTCCGGTCGAAGTTGTTCTTGGCCTGAAATTCAGCCGGGATTGCGCCACCTTCTGAGGTCGTTGGATTCATGCGGACGTATCCAGTCGCCACTTTTTGCTCGAGTGTTGGTTGTGGAAGCAAGTCGCCTGCGAGTTGCCAGGTGAAGAACTTATCGATCGGCAGATTTTTGTTAAAGGCGCGGACGACCCAGTCGCGGTATGGAAAAATGCCGCGCCGGTTATCAAGGTGGAGCCCGTGAGTATCACCATAGCGGACGGCATCCAGCCAGAAACGCGCCTGGTGTTCGCCATAGCGGGGATCGGCCAGCAGGTCATCGATGAGACGATCGTAGGCGTCATCACTTTGATCCTCAATGAACGCTTGAAGGCGCTTGGGCTCTGGCGGAAGGCCAGTTAAAACTAGGGCTACACGACGCGCCAGAGTTTGCCGGTCGGCCTCAGGTGCAAACGAAATGCCAGCGGTTTTCAACTGCTTTTCGACGAGAGAATCGATCGCCGAGTCCGCTGCGGCATCGGTTTCTTTTCGCGGTGGGACGAATGCCCAGTGATCGGCATAATTCCCTCCACCCTTTACCCATCGATCGAGCAGCGCCCGTTCGCCATCGGTCAATTGCTTCTCTGCGTCCGCTGGGGGCATGGGATCCTCACTGTCGTGAAGCCTGGCCAGCACTTCGCTCTTCTCAGGAGCATCCAGGTCAATCGCCTTGTAGCCGCCAAGGTCAACCGTGGCACCCGCCAGCGAGTCCAGTCGGACTTCGCCCTTCTTTGCATCCGGCCCGTGACAAGTGAAGCACTTGTTAGACAGAATCGGCAAAATCTCACGCGCGAAATTGGGTGGTTCACTGTCGTTCTCCGCAAATGCAGGAACGGTGCAAATGGCGCAACTAGCGCATAGAACGAAACAAAAGATTGGGAGGCAACGCAGGGTCATCACGGTGACACTATACGTAATAAAGGCAGACCTCAACCATCCGGTGCAGTCGAAGCACATTCAGAATACGTTTTCGAAATCTTCGGCGCTTCTGGATGCGTTTGTTGTAGGTATTGTGCTCAAATTTCCCTTGATTCCATAATGTCCAGCTAGTGCTGCCTTTCCTGCTTCACTGAGGGAGTGATACAGCCTCGCCTGGTTGGCGTAAAAGTGATGAACTCATTTCTCATTTGATTGATAGTGCATTCCGATTCGAGACGTAGTAATCGGATCAGATGCAAGAGGCTAACATCAGAATCGGGTTCATTGGCGCAGGGGATATTTCCTTTCTTCATGGCGCAGCCATCGGGCGACTGACTGGAATGGAGATCGCGGGACTGTGGAGTCCTGATGATTCGCTGAATCAGGCGAAAAGTGAGCTCTTTCAGTGTGCTGTTTTTGAGTCTCCTGAAGCGCTGGTGAATGATCCCAGGATCGATGCCGTGTTCGTTCTGACACCAATGGAAAGTCACCATCATTACGCGATGATGGCGATCGAGGCTGGGAAACATGTGCTGGTGGAGAAGCCTGCTGCAGTGACGGTGCAGGAGCTGGAAGAAATGCGGGACGCCGCTGCGCGCAAGGGCGTTGTGATCATGCCCGGGCACAACTACATCCATGAGGAGAGTCTTCGGCGCACGAAAATCATGATCGATGACGGTCGCCTGGGCGATGTGGCGCAGGTCTACATCATGTTCAATATTGATCATCCGGAGGAGGTGGCGCGTCGTTACCCGGGCGTCATCCGTCAGTTGATGATCCACCATCTCTACGTTCTGCTCTACCTGACAGGAAAGCCTGTGAGCCTCAGTGCCATGAAGTCCGTGTTCAGCTATGAGTCACATACGGAAGATGATCTGGCCATGGTGACACTGCGGCTGGCAAATGGAGGAATGGCTCACCTGGGTGCAAGCTTTGCCAATGATGATCATGCCACGGATGCGTGGTCATTTTATGTGAAAGTGTTAGGGACGAAAGGATCCACGCGCTTCGCCTACAACGACTGGGTGGAGAATGCCAAGGCAGTTGTACACTCGCACACTTACTCAGCCTATCATTTTCACATTGAAAACGAAGTCCGCTTCTTTGTTGACGAATGCATTCGCAAGGGTGCGGCTCCGCCCTCCACAATTGATGATGCCATTACTTGTCTGCAGATCACGGAAGCGATTGAACAATCTATAAAATGCCGAGGGGAAATCGATTTGTAAACGGGAATTGCAGCTATTGCATTATTGCATTCGGCATTACTTGACTTTTACTTTGAGTGGCAGGCTCCACACATTCGATTCCATGGATCGTGCGACAATTTCCATGCCTGACTCAGCTGACTGAGTAGTATCTTTCGATCGGATGCCTGCGACCAGGCTGGGAGCGACAAGGAAATCGGAACTGGTTCGGCCAGCGTTGAGTCCTTGAATCGCGAGAACATTCCGGCCTTTTCTAAGGAGTTTCAGATGTCGCGTGAGGTCATGGCGCGGTGGCCGAGTCGTTTCCGAATCCGTGCCTTTGGTGGTCGCAGCTGAATTCCATACGGGGCGTGGCGGAGCGCGGTAAGAGGCAACCGATTCGCCATTGATCCAGGCTGCAAAACCATCATCGCAGGCCACCTGCAGCGTCAAGGATTGCAGTTCTCGCGGATCTGCGCCGATTTCGAAAGGTAACCGCACATAGGCGCTGGTTTGCCGACCAGACATCTGGCGCAATAGGTCCAATCCGATGCGACTGCCATAGGTGAGTTCTCTGTCGAAGCCCACGCCAGTCTTGCCCGATAGCCACTTGCTGTCGTCAAATTCCGGCTGCATCCACTCGCTGGAACCGGACTCGTCAGTCGGAACCCATGCCCGAGCAGGTGCTTTATCTGCCAACAAAGTGATTGGCATCTCGCCGGAAGCAGAGCGTGCTCTGGCGCTGAGTCTGCCCCCAGGTGCCCGGGGATCAGTGCCATCGGTGGTGTAGAAGATGGCCCCTGAAGTTGGAGAAAATTGGATCTCCGATCCTGCTGCCAATGGTTTTTGCGACGCTAATCTTGGGGTGCCTGGGTAAGAATTATCCATCGCTCGTGCACGAGTCAGCAGCCAGTTCTGCATTGCGGACAAACGTCGACGCCATTCATCTGCGCTACGAATTCCTTGCTGCACAGCGTTGTCTGCTCCGATTTCGGTGGCCAAATCAGCAATGATCTGAATCATCGATCGGTCGCTTAATGCTCCCTGGCGTAGTGTCTGCCAGCGCGTCACGTAGAGCTGCATGAATTCGGGATCCTGGAATAAGCGATCGAACCATAGCTGGTTGGACTGATGCATCAATTGAGAGGTGGGAGATCCGTTCTGCTCATAGGATGCCCAGTTAAAGTCCCACGTCGGGCCCATTCGCAGTTTCCCGTCTTCAGATGATCGCCATGGGTATATGCTCAAAAGCATCCCGTCATCGTTCTTTGCCAGATTATTGAACAGATAGAAATCTACAAAATCTACGGCATCGATGAATTTGCGGTAGCCCTGTTCGGGATCGCGCCACTTTGTATCATCGTAGAGCACGTCTTCGAATTCTTTGAACCATCCTTCGATGGCTTCTCGTTGGGCAGTATTGATCTTATAGCCGCCCGGATTTTCGAAATTGAATTGCACCCGATCCAGGCGGGGAAAATCGTCTCCCTGCGACATTTCGTTCGCAGCTGTTTCCAGAATTCGATTGGGGCCCGCTGTATGAAAAAATTGCGGTTGGGTCGCGCCATTTTTTGCTGGCCAACCCTCTTTGGGTTCCGCATCCATGCGATTGATACTGATGAGCCAGCCGCCTGTTGTCCCATCGTCAGACAATTTTTCGAAAGCAACGCGTTGTTCGCTGCGGCTCACTTTCTCGACCAACGCATAGATGCCGCGGCGATCGTCTTGACCAATACTACCGCCATCTTCATTGGCATAAACTTCGACCCAGCGGAACCGAGGTGCGTAGCGTCCACTATCCGCGCTCAACTTCCACATGAATGCGTTGTAGAGCATCGTGTGATCCTTGTCCCGATCGACGTCTGGGTAGTAGAGATTCCAATCAGCATGCGCGGGTAGCCCCAGTGGTGATACGTCCATCTCTTCATCCTCCGCATCCCAGACTTCCACACTGTAAGGTTTCTGCCGCCAAGTCGAAGAAAAGGAACCGCGCTGTCGAATGCCTATCCGCCGCGAAAGCTGGGGATCGCCTTCGAGCGTAGTGACACTATTCGAATTTGGAGCAAACAACATCCAGGCGGCAGGCATGCGAGGCAGCTGACGAATGCCAACTCCCGCCCGATGCCATCCTTTGCCTGGAATCTTGCCGCCAAAGGTCTCAATCAACATGATGGGCAACCTCGAACGCAGTGCGGCCAGTTCCCGCGAAACTTGAACATAGGCCGCATCAGATCCTGGGCCAAGACCATCTGAGAGCACGGCCACTGCTCGCAATAGTGTCGAGCCCGACAACTTCACCGGACTCACATAACGTTCCCCATGCATTGCCGATGGCGCACTGCCATCGCGCGTGAACATGATATGTGCACCCTTGACCGAACACGCAAGCGTCACCTCAACATGGTTCGAAAATACCTGCCCAGAAGGCGAAAAGCTTACGGATGATTCCGCTCCCGGCTCAGCAGACGCGTGTTGTGTGGCGACGGAACATCCCAGAACCATCCAGCAGCAGCAGTAAATCCATCTCAATAATCGCCCGTTTTCCATCCCGCAATAATTGCGGCTTTCAGCCGAATTTTGCAAGGTTTTCATTCGTCACTCATCACTGGCTCATCCTCTCCGCAGACGGGACGGTAGCAATTCTTTACGCATTTAGAACTTAGATGAAGCTGCAAACTCAATAACGAACGAGATTGTGTGTCACAATAGCCAGGGCAATGGGAAAAGGGGTTCCACGAGGGCGGAATTTCGGGGTAATCCTGTGCGTAGAGTCATGGCGAGTAATGGCAATGAGGAGCCGAATCAGTTTTCCCGAAACACTTTTATATTATCGATGTAGATGCGCATCTGGCTTTGCGGTGCGAACCCAAAAATACCTGGTGCGCCCGTTCTGTGGGCGTCCATGTGGGGCACTTCAATAGTCCAGGCATCTGGCTCATCGGCGGTGCGTTCCCATACCTTTGCGCGCACAACCCCATTTCCCTGGTCGTTGACGTCAACGTGCATTTTCATCGTATACCAAGTGTTTGCCTTGACGGTGTATGGGACTGCGACTTTCAGACGTTCGTGGTTGGATGTGATTTCGAGCAGATTGCGGTTACCCTCAAGCGAGGCGATGTAACGCTGGTTGACCAGACCCACTGACGATTTGATTCGACGATTTCCATCAGTCATCACGTCCGCTTGGACAACGTAATCGCTGGAGTCGGGGTGCCCGATAAAAGTGATGCTGCGCTGGAAAAGCACGCGATCGAGCGTTTTTGCCAGCACTTTGTTGCCGTCGAGATCACGGATCTCCCACTTGAAGCGCGCGCCAATCCAAGGCAACGGCGGGTAGGCGAATTTGACTCCATCAGTCGGATGGTCTTCCATTAAAACCGTTGTCTCGAAATCCTCGTTGAAGGGGATGTCGCGTAACACACGTCCGCGGATCACCGTGGAAAGCCCATCAGCAGTGGCTTTAAAGGCACCGGCAGATTCTTTGGCGTCGGCATTCGTCACGATTCTTCCTTCCTGGAACTGAGCATCCATTTCGGATTTAACCTTTGCGGTCGGTGGGATGAATGATGCCCAAGTCGCTCCGGATACTTCGCCAACGCGGACGCCATTGGCATCTATCGAGTAGAGTGAAATGAGTTCGTTTTCCCCTGGGTGCAGGAGCACCTCCGACGGCACCGCTTGAAGGGCCACTGCCTTTCCCGGCTTGGGTGCAATCGTGGGAGGAAGGGGAGCATAGGCGATAGTTCCTGTGTCGAATGCAAAGCAGTAGAGCTTCTCAGTGGTCTCGATGAATACTTTGCCATTTGCCACGGCGGGAGCGCCATT
>JBNMNB010000196.1:0-15054 GCA_051270635.1 Verrucomicrobiales bacterium
GGAATTTGGTGCAGAAGTCCTCGATCGCCGAGATCTCCTTTTGCTGATTCTTCCACGCCGCGTGCTGCCGCTCGAACGCTTCTTCACGCTGCACAAGATAGCCGGAGAAATTCGACTTGTACTTGAGCAGTTTGGACTCGCTGATTTCGTAGACAGTTTCGACGATTTCGTCCATGAACTGGCGATCGTGAGAAATCATCAACACGGCACCGGAATAGGTTTTTAGATAATCTTGAAACCAGAGCAATGATACGAGGTCGAGGTGGTTGGTCGGCTCGTCCAGCATCAGCAGATCGGGCTCCATCACCAATAGTCGTGCAAGGTGCGCACGCATGACCCAGCCACCACTCATTTCCTTGGCCTTGCGTTCGAAATCTTCTTCCTTGTAACCGAGCCCACGCAGCATTTTTTTCGCTTTGGCTTCGATTTCCGGATTGTTCAGTGCTTCGTATTTTCCCTGTGCTTCATAGTATTCCGCGACGTCGACTTTTCCCTCTTCTTCCAGAGCCTTGAGCTTTCTTTCCAGTTTAGGCAGCTCGCCCGCCTGGCCAGTGGCAACCTCCATGACAGTTTCATCGCCTATGGCTTCGCCTTCCTGAGGAAGGTATCCGATCATGGTCCATTCGTCTCGTTCGACAGTTCCTTCGTCTGGGTCTTCTTCCTTGAGAACAATAGAGAACAGTGTCGTTTTACCAGCACCATTGGGACCTACAAGAGCTACGCTTTCGCCGTAGTTGACCTGCATAGAAGCGTTCTCGAATAGTGTTCTACCACCATAGGATTTTCTGAGATTGCGGATCGTAAGCACAGCTAAATTAGGGTTTAACGTTTAAAAATGCGGGCTCCTGCGAGAATGACTGCCCTGCCCACCTTGACGCACTCTGCGTTGGAAAGAGGGAAACCTATGCAACCATCGGCGGTTCGCATGCCCGGAAACGACCTCACAGCCGTGCTGCCAGATAGGCAGCAAGTCAAGGACTCGATATGGATCAATTCGCTGAGCTACTACTGTCTATTGGCCGATGGGCGCGAATCCCTGCAGCTGCAGGGCAGGCCGCTCGGTTTGATCTGACAGCTTCAAATCAACGGTTAGACGCATCAGCCAGTCGTTTTCGTCCTCGGGGTCGACCAGCGATTGTTCCACAACCCAAGTGCCGCTGTCTTGCTTGATATAGGTGTGCCGTGAATTTCGCGCATCGGGGTCGAGGCGGATCCGATGTCGCTGCGCAAAGTAGGCCTCCAGCTCTGTCTCCAGCCGTTGGGCCGACCACGCCTGGCCGTCCGGGTCTTGCTCGCCGATCATGACCAAGGAATCGGCCCAGTTTCTCGAGGCCAGCGATTTCAGGAGATTGAAAATGGAATTGCGCAGCTGGCGAGTGAACGCCTTCTTGTTGCGCGTGACAGGAATGGGCTTGGTCTCTTTCTTAGGTTCAGAATCAGTGCTTGCCTGCAATGCACTCTCGGGGTTCTGCAGGACTTGCCATTCATCCAGCAGGCTGGAATCGACGCCGCGCACGATGTCTTCCAGGAATTGTTCAGCTTCCTCTACCTCTTCAGTTTTCTCCGTGGGAGGAATCGTCTGCGACAGGACTTTGTAGACTTCTGTTAGATGCCGGAGCAGGACACCCTCACTGCGCTCCAGGCCATACTGTCGCACGTATTCGTCGAACGATTGATAGTTCTCAAACATTTCGCGGGCGATGGATTTCGGGCGCACCCCTTCATCTGAGATCCAGCGATGCTTCTCCACAAAGGCATTGAATGTCGCGTAGATGAATTCCTTTCCAGGCTTCGGCCACTCGACTTCGTCCAGCCGCGCCAGCCGTTCATCGTATTCGATACCTTCACGCTTCATATCGGCCATCAACTGCGTTTTGAGCGCATCGACTTGTTTTCGCAGCACAATGACCGGGTTCTCGAGCAGGGCTTCGACGAGCGAGAGCATATTGAACACGTAGTCCGCTGCCTCGTGATCGAGCTCGGGAATCGCATCCAACAACCACAGTCCCAGTGCATGATTCAGTGAAAAATCCTCCTGCAGGTCGATGTTCAATTCGACTTTCTCTGGCCCGGTTCGTTCCCGCACAGGAATGATGTCCAGCACCCTGGCTTCGACCAGGCTGCGGAACAATTGGAATGCGTGCTTTCGATGTGCCGCCTTTCCAGTGTCTGGTTCGTGCGACTTTTCGATGATTTCTTTGAGCGCAGCGCAGCCGTCTTCGTCGCGTCGACTCAGGACATTCAGCAGCATGCTGTGTTGAATACGGAAACTGGAAACGAGTTTCTCGGGCGGGGAATCGATCAATTTCCGATACGTCGCCTCGTCCCATGCGACGAAGCCTTTCTCTGGCGGCTTCTTTTTGACAAATTTGCTGCGTTTGCCCTGCTGCCCGGCTGCCTTTGCTTCCAGGCGCAAATTTTCGACGACATGATCGGGCGCCTGGCTGACAACGTAGCCGACATTGTCGAATCCACGGCGTCCGGCGCGACCGCAGATTTGTTTAAAGTCGCGCACGGTCAGGATGCGGGTTCCAGTTCCGTCGAATTTGCACAGTTGCGTGAATACAACCGTGCGAATCGGGACATTGATTCCAACACCCAGGGTGTCGGTGCCGCAAATGACTTTGAGCAGCCCCTTCTGAGTCAGCTTTTCAATCAGAACGCGGTACTTTGGCAGCAGCCCGGCATGGTGAATGCCGATCCCGTGCCGCAGCAGTTTGCTCACTTCTTTTCCATAGGGGCTACTGAAACTGGCTTTCTTGAGTGCTTCGGCGATCGCGCGCTTTTCGTCCTTGGAGCAAAAATTGGACGACAACAAATTTTGCGCGCTCACTGCGCAGCCGCGTTGGGAAAAGTGCACCAGATAAACAGGTGCGCGATCTTTCTCGACCAGCTCGACGATTTTCTCAGCCAGCGAGATTTCGCTATAGTCAAATTCCAGCGGCACTGGCCGTTGCTCCGATTGCACCAGGGCGGTTGGCGCGCCGGTGAGTTCAGTCAGGGTTTCTTCGAAGAGTTTGGTGTCGCCCAGAGTAGCCGACATCAGCAGAAAACGAGATTGCGACAGTGTCAGTAGCGGCAACTGCCAGGCAACACCGCGACTGCTGTCCGAATAGTAGTGGAACTCGTCCATGATCACGTCGTCGACTTCTGCCAGGTGACCTTCGCGCAGGGCCATGTTCGATAGGATTTCAGCGGTGCAGCAGATCACAGGGGCGTCGCGGTTCACCGTGGCATCACCAGTCATCATCCCCACCTGATCGGCTCCCAGAATGCGGCACAGGGAGAGAAATTTCTCATTTGCCAGTGCTTTGATCGGAACCGTGTAGAACGATCGGCGATTCATGCACAAGCTCTTGAATTGCATGGCGAGAGCGACCAGCGACTTGCCGGAACCCGTCGGTGTGTTCAGAATGACGTTCTTTCCGGCGAAAACCTCCAGAATTGCCTCCTCCTGATGATCGTAAAGCTCCAGCCCTTCCCGTGCGACATAGTCGAGGAAGGCATTGAGGATGTCGTCAGCCGCATTCGGGCCCGTTGGGGTGATCTTTTCCAGAGTTGCTGGCATGAGCGGGCCACCGTGCCCCAGTGGTCGGAAGATTGCAACGTTCGCGCTTTGCAGTCGTAGATTCCTCTGCTATCCGAGACAGATGTTCTCAGAAATTAGAAACCCTCAGGGCGAAAAACTTGATTTTCGTTTTCATCAGGCCACGTCCAATGCCGACCGCAAGCACGTAGTCGTCATCGGCCATGGAGTCACCGCCAATCTCGATCGCCCGTGGGCCGAAGCACTGGCCGACGGACTGGCAGCAGCAGGAATCCACGCCCTGCGGTTCTCATTTTCTGGCAATGGCGATAGCGAAGGAGATTTTCGCGACAGCACAGTCAGCAAGGAAGTGAGCGACCTTGGAAGTGTGCTGGATGCCATTGAGGCAGCAGGTTTTACCGCGAGTTACGCCGGGCATAGCATGGGAGGCGCAGTCGGCGTGATCCGCACCGCGAGCGACCTGCGCATCCTGCACTTTGTTTCCCTGGCAGGGATGGTGGAAACCAAGCGGTTTTCGATCGAAGAATTCAGTGATCAGACACCAGATTCCGGTTTCATGTGGGACGACAAAGACTGCCCGCTATCCAGCGCCTACATGAATGATCTGGCTGCGATCGATTCCGTAGCATCTAAAGCTGCTGACATCCGCGTGCCGTATCTGCTGGTGCACGGAACGGAGGATGATCTGGTGCCTATCGCAGAAGCTCGGGTGATCTTCCAAATTGCCAACGAGCCAAAGAAATTAGTCGAGCTGGAAGGCGTGGATCACGTTTTCAATGGTGTCGGCAAGGACAAAATGGTGTCGGCCGTAGTTGGCTGGCTGAAAGACCAATTGGCGTTGGCGTAATTGGCGTAGTGTTCGACTAAGACTGAATCGACTGAGCGCTGCCTCTTCGTCTAGCAAGTAGGAAGTCGGAGACTTTTCACAAAAAAACCCTCGTCGCACCGGATGGGCGACGAGGGTTGAAAATTCTCGCAGAGATATTAGTTCGTTGTTGTTAGGAAGCTTTTTTCGCTGCCTTCAATTCCTGGACTACATAGCGTGAGGCTTTCTTGCCCAGCGCTTTTACAGCAGCCTCTTTCGTGACTTTGGCTGATGTAGATTTGAAGATCACTTTCTGAGTGTTGGCCTTGTCGCCTTTAGTGATCTGAATGTCTTTTTCGAGGTTAGCAACAACGATGCCATCAAGCTTTTTGAACGCCGCACGGACGTCTCCTTTACAGCCTGCTCATGTCACGCCTGTCATTGTTACCTCATACGTCGTGGTCTTTGCATCTTCAGCGATGCCCAACTGGATCATGCCCAGCGTCAAAAGCGCCAGGGCTGCGGTGATAATTTTAGTCATATTCGTTAATGTATTACGTTTTGTTTGGTGTTCAGCTTGAACAGCCTGCGAGAAATCTAAGAAAAGAGTATCGAAGAAGTGCAAAAGATCCAGCACTAGCTATCAATTCTGCCCTTCTCAGGGTAAGAGAATCGACTTCCTGCGATATTCCGAAGTATTTCACACTTTTATACGCTGCGTCTCTGTCAGTGGTTGAATCAATGCTCTGGGAAAACGAGATTTTCACCGGATTCCGCTGATGTTCGGGCATTCTGGCCCGCTTGACGAGTGGCGGAATCGGGGCCATTGATGGGAGAATGATGGCGGGATTTCCTCTCGCCCGCCCAGGCTGATGCTCCTTGTCATTGATAACTACGATTCGTTTACCTACAACCTCGTGCAATATTTCGGGGAGCTGGGCGCTGACATTCGTATTTTTCGCAATGACGAAATCACGTTGGCCGAGATCGCGGCGCTGGCACCGGAGCGCATTTGCATATCGCCTGGGCCGTGTACACCAAAAGAAGCTGGAATCAGTAACGACGTTATCCGGGAATTTGGGCCAAAAGTGCCGCTGCTAGGGGTTTGTCTGGGGCATCAATGCATTGCCCATGTTTTTGGAGCCTCCGTTATTCGGGCAGAACGGCTGATGCACGGCAAGACGTCCCCCGTCGAACACTGCGGGAAAGGGGTTTTTGCCGGCCTTGAGCAACCATTTGAAGCAACCCGATACCATTCATTGATTGTGCAGCGCGATACGGTGCCAGATTGTCTGGAAATCACAGCAGAAACTGCTGAGAAAGAAATCATGGGCTTGCGCCATAAAGAACTTCCCATCTTTGGCGTCCAGTTTCATCCTGAGTCGATACTGACCGGGCAGGGGAAGAAGCTCTTGAAAAATTTTCTGGAGATCTGAGGTTCTCCCACTGTCGGGCATTGTCGGGTTAAAATGCCGTGCGTCCCGGCTGATTACCGCCTAAAATTTGTTGAACTACCATGGCTGACTCTCAATCCCTTCGCGAAGCGCTTACGCATTCTCCAGACAATGTCCCCTTGCTCCTTGTCTATGCCGCAGCATGTCTTGACGAGTGGTCGATCGGTGATGCCCGGGAAAGCTACGAACGGGCGATCGCCATCGATCCGAGCAATAAGAACGCAAAGCTTGGCCTTGCGCGCTCGCTTTATCTGGACGGGAAAGTTTCAGAAGCTGCGGTGCGCATTGAAAAGCTGGTCGAAGAACATCCCGATTTCGCTGCTGCCTTCGCGTTTCTCAGTCGTGTTTATTTAAGCGAAGATAACAAGGCGCAGGCCATTCCTGCCTATCGGAAAGCGGTCAGTCTATCAAAAGAGGCGGTCGATGAATCACTAGCGCGCGAGTTGGGAATTTCGGCTTCTCCTGACGGAGATTCGAAAGGCGGTCGCGCCAAAAAGGCTGCGGGTGCGTCCAGCACCGGATGGCAGGAGAGTGATGTGGATCCGTTTGGTAATTCCTCGACATGGGAAGGTGACCCAGGGGATCCCGATTCGTTGGACGACGAGGATGACCTGGATGAGGAGGCATTTTTCTTCGGGGGCGAAGAAGACGAGAGGGCGGCGCTCGAGTCGCTGGCTGAGATCAGTCGACCTGACTTGAAGTTTGATGATGTGGGTGGAATGGACGCGCTGAAAGAACAGATCCGGATGAAGATATTGTATCCACTGGAGAAGCCGGAGTTGTTCAAAGCCTATGGAAAAAAGGTGGGCGGAGGCGTGCTCCTTTACGGCCCCCCTGGATGCGGCAAGACGCTGATCAGCAAGGCAACTGCGGGCGAAATTAATGCCAGCTTCTTTTCGATTGGATTGCACGACATTCTCGATATGTGGATCGGCAGCAGCGAGAAAAACCTCCACCAGATTTTCGAAATGGCGCGCAGAAATGCGCCAGCCGTGTTGTTCTTCGATGAAGTTGATGCCTTGGCTGCGGACAGGAAAGATCTTCGCCAGAGTGCTGGCCGCACGGTGATCAATCAATTCCTCTCGGAACTGGATAGCGGTGACAATGCCAACGATGGCGTGTTGATCCTGGGGGCTACCAATGCTCCGTGGCACATCGACGGCGCATTCCGTCGTCCAGGCAGGTTTGATCGCACCATTTTTGTTCCGCCTCCGGACGATGAGGCGCGCGTCGCGATTCTCGAAGTGTTGTCGCGTGGAAAACCTGTCGACAAGCTCGACTACAAAACGCTGGCGAAGAAGACGCAGCATTTTTCTGGCGCAGATCTGAAAGCTGTTTTCGATGTGGCTACCGAGCGCGCACTGGAGTCGGCGATGAAAGATGGACGGATCGTGCCATTAACCACCAAGCTACTGATCTCAGCGGCCAAAGAAGTGAAGCCTTCTGCAAAAGGATGGTTCGACAGCGCAAAGAATTACGCGCTTTACGCAAATCAAGGTGGCTTCTACGATGACGTTCTCGATTTCCTTGGAATCAAGAAATGACAGTTGGGCACACGTCATCAATTCAGCTAAGCCGCGCAAATCTTCTTCTCTCGCAGGGACGCTACGCGGACGCCGAAGGGTTCTTTCGTCAGGCGCTTGCAGACGATGCTGACAATCCTCAGATACTGGGAAGCTTTTCACTTTGTCTCGGATGTCTGGGCAAAAACGAGGAAGGGCTGCAAGCGCTGGATCGGGCGCTGATGCAAACTCCAGAGGCGGCAGGTCTGCACGCACAGAAGGCACTGCTACTGGCGGATGAACAGCACTTTGCCGCTGCGCGTGTCAGCGCTGAAAAGGCCATGCTGCTCGATCCAGATCTCGCGATCGCTTATGCCGCTCAAGCTGAAGTAGCTGCGGGTGAGCACGAATGGCTCAAAGCGGAAGAAGCTGCATGTGCCGCGCTGGAGCGGGATCCGGATAATTTGCTGGCGCAGAATGTTCTTTCGCATGCGCAGTTGATGCAGGGTAAACAAGCCGAGAATGACGCCAACCTCGCCTCGCGTCTGGCGGAGGATGCGGAGAATCCCTACACCCATTGCAATGTTGGCAGAGCGGCACTCCGGCGTGGTGATCCCGCCAAGGCACAGGAACACTTTGAGGTCGCCTTACGACTCGATCCAACAATCGACGAAGCTCGCGAGGGACTGTTGGATGCCTTCCGTGCAAGGTCTGCACTTTACCGGCGATTTCTCAGCTTCTCGTTTTTTGTCGCAAAGTTCAGCAGTCGCAACCGCATCTGGATTGTCCTTGGAATACTGTTAGCCTATCACTTGCTGTTCAGAATGTTCTCCACTGTGGCACCGATTCTAGGGCTGGGGCTGGCCCTCTTCTACTTTTTGTTTGTGCTGTGGTCGTTCGTCGGCAGGGGACTTGGAACATTGATCATTCTCACTGATCGCTCTGCTCGCGCCGCTCTGAAACCGCGTGAGTTTCGTGAGGGTGTTTTTGGCGGTGGGTGCCTGGTTGTCGGGGTGTGCCTTGCGGTCACTGGAATGATCAGCAGGCATTTCGACATGGCGATGGCGGGTGGTGCTCTTGCCGCGTGCTCGCTGCCTCTCGCAGTGATGTTTCGAAATTTGAATCCCAGAGGCATGCGACTTTATCCAGCGCTGGCTGCTGTTGCGGTGGTTGCCACGATCGCATTGTTCGTCGAATTCGCAGCGCCATCACTATTTCATCCACTGGTGCCAGCGTTTGCACCCATTGTCGTTGCGATTGTGGTAGCGGGAACCAGTTGGCTGGTCAATCTAGGAATCCTGTTTGAGGCCCGGTGACTATGGCATCCGAGACCGCAGCTGGTAGTGCAGACGAAGGCAACGAATTTCCAGTTCGGTGGAATGCGGTGGTCGATCGACAGTTTGATGGAGATTCGCTGATGGCACTGCTGGTCGAATATGCGCAGCAGCTGAAAGAGGGGACTTTCATAAGCGAATTTGCCAAAGTGCTGGAGCGCGAGCGTCGGAAGAATTTGCCGATGACGATCCTGCAGGAAACGATGACTGAAGTGCCGCAGACGGTGCGGATCGATGGGATCATGCCGTTCAGGATTCCTCTTCCAGTGAACATTTCGGAGCCCGTGTTGAAGCTGTTAGAGGAAGTGGGAATCATGGGTTACGACGTGCCCGATGGTGGCGAGGAGTTGATGCAACTCTGCCACGAAATCTCAGTTTGCCTGTTGGCTGATCTTCACCGCAGGGAAGTGCAGGTGGAGCATCGACTGATGATGCGTATGCAACTCGAGTGCCCATACTCGCCTAATGTGGGACGCGCGAATTCGCTCATGCTGATGGGCCACCTGCCCTTCGGCGGCAGGGTCACTTTATTCTACACTAGCCTGAATGCGATCGACTGGCTTGCGATTGATCCAGCAGCCGTCGAATACGAAGATCATCTGGGAGCGATCAGACAGGCGGACGGTATCCGAATTGCCGACACTAAAGACAAGCGACCAAAAGTCGCCGATCGGATAAAGATTTTTTGACTCGACGCTTCCTTTGACTTTAAATTACCGGCGTCGATTGATCCGCTCCATTGCCTGGAACGCGCGGCGCCGAACAAAATCGTACTCGTCGTCTTTCAATTTCTCCAGCTCAGGCAAAGCGCTGACTGCTCTGGATCCCAGTCTGCCCAGAGATTCGCAGGCAAACAGGCGCACTGAGGAGCTTTCGCTGGTAAGCAATGACACATAGAGCTGAGGATCTCGAGAGCGAATAGTCTGCAGGGCCTCGATGATCGGCTGCGGGTCCTTTGCTGTCGCCAGGATCTCAAACAACTTGGGCGCTGCCGGACGGGCATCTTCTCCCAGTCCTGCCAGACGTTTGACTGCGGTGTCGCGGACAGCACTTTCAGGATCATCCAGAGCAGTTAGAAGCGTGTTAGTGAGTTTCTTTGGATCGGATTCAATTTCAGCAACTGTATCGACCGCCTGGGCGCGCACTTCCGGCATGTCGTCGCTCAGTGCTGCGCGGACTTCTGGCAGTGCATTGCGGGCATTGTTGCCGATCGCGCGCAGGCTGTTAAGTGTCAGCACGCGTACTTCAGTTTCAGAATTTTTTACCATTGTCAGGAGCGATGATACGGCTGGTTGCGCTGCCGGACCAATTTTTCCCAACGCTTCGATAGCGGCGCGTTCGCTTGAGGTCGCTTCCTGTTCGGGTATGTTCGAATCGAGAACTTTTTTCAGCGAAGGAACCGCTGCTTCTGCCTGCTCGCCAAGATTACCAGTAGCCTCAATTGCGCTGGCCTGCACCAGCTGTGCCGGATCGGTTATTCCCTTTATCAGGAGTGGCAGCGTGCGATCGCGGCTGTCCTTGATTTTGCCCATCGCACGGAATGCCTGGGCGCGGACTGTGTCCGAAGAATCAGAAACAAGCGGCTCGAGCAATGGGAGCATTCGCTCTGAGGACACACCTGCAAGTGGCAATGCGATCAGCGCATGGCCGCGCACCTCTGAGGCCGGGTCATTGAGTGAAGCGAAAAGATCATCGGTGGCAGGCGCTGCATGTGTCCCCAGCAGTCCGAGCGCGGCGACTGATGCCTTTCGGGCGCTGATGGACTCAGCTTTGAGCCCCTGGCGCAGTGCAGACAGCGCGGGCTTGCCAATATATCCCAGGGCTGCTACCGGCCAGCTGTCTTCCGTTAGCTCCGCGACAGGAAATCGGCCCGCAGCATTGATCAGTGGGGCGGCTGCGGGTTCGCCAATGCCGCTCAGGGCTTCTGCAAATGCCAGCGCGTTTTCAGTGGTTGTGGCCTTTTCTGCCGCAGCTATCAGGGCATCCACTGCTGGTGCGGCGGAGGTGCCCATTCTTCCCAGAACTTTTGCGAAGCGAAGTTGAATGTCTTCGGGCGTATCGCGCAGCGCTTCTGCAAAGGGAGCGGTGTCGAGGTTCGGCTGAACTTGCTGGAGCAATAGTGAAGCATCCGCAGCTGCGTTGGCTACTTTCTCATCGCTGGATTTGAGTCCTGCGACTGTCAGCTTGGATGTTACTGCAGAATCATGCCTCATGCGCACGAGAGCATCGACTGCTATGCCAAGAAATGCGGACGGCTGACTTTGCGCAAGCGTGACGATGGTTGGAGCCGCATTGCTGGCTGATTGGCCAATCAGCCCGAGCGCGCGGATGGCATCACGTTGCTGTGAGGCATTGCCATCGCGAAGAACGGCCTCAATCTCTGGCAGAACTCGGCCACCCGACTTTGCGAGTGCCTTCACATTCCGGTCAGCGACTCGCTCACGATCGTCACCGAGCAGGCCGATCATCTCGTCGGCGGCCGCTGAAGAAACAGCCGGATCCATCAGCGCAAGAGCATCCAGTGCATTGGCACAAACCGTCTCGTCGCTGTCTTTCAATGCAGAACGCAACTGTGGCACTGCCGCCTGCCCAATTCTACTGAGAGCAAAAACAGCGCGGAGATTTATCTGCTCGCCATAGCGCTTTCGCACAGGCTTGAGGAGGTCAATGAGAGCAGGGATTGCTAGCTCCGCTTCCGGGCCGATTTTTGCCAGTGCCGAGACTACGTAGAAAAATACTTGCTCCTGATCGTCGTCCAGTGCCTCAATGAGCGAGGGCAGCGCATCCACTGCCTCTGGGCCAAGCTCGTACAGTTGAAAAGCCGCTTCGCGCCGTTTGCGTGCGTCTTCGCTTTGTAAGTCCTCAACGTATTGCGTGACGTCGGCAGCGTTGACGAATCCGCTGAGTAGCAATGCGCTGAGCAGAATGGCGGCAGAAATGCTCCGCGTTGCGGGCCAAAGCGGGCAGGTGATCTTCATGGCGGAAAACTAAATCACCAGGTCATCGAGTCGACCGGTGCTGTCCCCGAAATAATCGACAGGGACGCCGGCACGATCGAGCACGGAATTGAAAAGATTGCACATCGGCGTGTCGGGAGCGACTGCGATGTGGCGGCCAGGAGTAATCGTACCACCGCCTCTGCCAGCCACGATCACCGGCAAATCGTCGTGATTGTGTCGGTTTCCATCACTGATGCCGCTGCCATAAGTTAGCATCGTGTTGTCCAGCAGTGTGCCGTCGCCTTCCTTGATCGACTTCATTTTCTCAACAATGTAGGCGAATTGCTCGATGTGGAATCGATTGATCGCGCTGATCTTTGCCAACTTTTCTTGATCGCCCTGGTGGTGAGAAAGTTCGTGATGACCGTCATTTACACCCACCATGCCATAGCTGCGATTGCTCCCTGCATTGGCGAACATCAGTGTCGATACACGCGTGGTATCCGTCTGGAATGCCAGCACTAACATGTCACCAAGCAGTTTCAAATGTTGATCCACTGTCTCAGGAGCACCCGGTTCCGGGATCTCGTAAGCGTTCACCAGTTGTCGCGTCTCCGATGAGCCTGACTCAGCGCGCTCGATCCGCTGTTCGATCTCTCGGATCGATGTGAGATATTCATCAAGTTTCTGCTGATCACTGCGGCCCAGACCGCCATCCAGACTTTTCACGTCCTGCATGACGACATCAAGAATACTCTTACGATCACGCTCCCTCTTTGCGCGCTCTTTCTGTGATGCTGACTGCAATTGATCACCGAACAAACGCTCAAATACTTCCCGTGGATTCACCAGCTTCTGCAGTGGTGTAGAACTGTCGCGCCAGGATACATTGTTCGAGTAACCGCAGCTGTATCCCGAATCGCACTTGCCGAGAGGCCGTCCGGTTTCTGTACCCATTTCCAGTGAGCCGAAACGAGTCTGCTGCCTCAGAAAGTCTGCAGCAAATTGATCGACTGACTGGCCAGAGCGAATTTCCGAACCTTCGCTTTTAAGTGGTTGTGCTCCCGTCAGGAAAACGCTGCCTGAGCGAGCGTGATCACCAGCTCCGTCGCCGTTGGCACGTCCTTTGTCCTGGGTCAGTCCGCTAATGACCAGCATGTCGTTCTGCACATTAGCCAGAGGCTTGAGAGTGAAGGGGAGCTCGTAATGCGCACCCGTTCGCTGTGGTCTCCAGTCTGCCATGTTGACGCCATTGGGGACGAAGAAAAATGCCATTCTCACGGGCGCTTTTTGAGCGGCGGCAGTGCCGGCAGATCCAGCTGAGATTCCAGCGAAGGCCCGCGGCCCCATGGCGTCCATCATCGGCAGAGCGATGGTTGCCCCAATTCCGCGGAGGAAGTGTCGTCGAGAGATTTGCCAGGACTTAGTCATGCTTTGAATTTTCGAGTGTTCGTTTCAGAAAGGGAGCGCTGCAGGCGATTTCTGTCACAATCGTTGATAGTTTAAACCCCGATTGGGCAGCGGAGTCTTGAATTGTTTTAACCGCTGGTCGGTCATAGAACTCTACGCCTCGTCCGAGCGCATAGGTTAACATTTTCTCAGTGAAGGAGTTAACGTATTCTTCCTGGGTCGTCAGAAGTTGCTTTAAAGAATCAGGGCCGGACACATTCGCGCCATTTCCCAGCGTTACCGCAGAGTCGATGGGGAATTTGCCGTCAAAATCGCGCCATCTGCCGATGCCATCGTAGTTCTCAAGGGCGAAGCCGATAGGGTCCATTTTCGCATGGCAACCAGCACAATCCGGATTGTCACGGTGAATGCGCATGCGTTCTCTCAGCGATGCTTCAGCAGCAATTTCTTTGCCCTCTTCCAGCTCTGGCACATTGGGCGGCGGGGGCGGGGGAGGTGTCCCGAGAATTTGTTCCAGCACCCACTTGCCCCGCGTAACGGGCGAGGTGCGGCGCGGATTTGAGGTGATCGTGAGTATGCTCGCCTGGGTCAGCACGCCACCTCTGCGAGAATCGGCAGGTAGTAAAACTCTTTGAAAGTCGTTGCCGAGATTCTCCAGCTCCAAACCATAGTGTTCGACCAGGCGCTGATTGAGAAAGGTGAAATCGGTGTCGAGCAATTCCAGCAGGCTACGCCCTTCTCTGAGGATGGCATTGAAGAACAGGTAGGTTTCCTCAGCCATTGCCGTGCGCAGCGATGCATCAAATTCAGGGAACGTTTCAGCATCGGGTTCAACGGTTTCCAAATTGCGGATCTGCAGCCATTGCCCGGCAAAATTTCGCACCAGTGCTTCTGAACGTTTGTCCGCCAGCATCCGCTCTACTTGTGCCCGAATCACTTCCTCGCGCAGGATGGATCCATCCATCGCCAGTGCGAACAATTCATCGTCAGGCATACTGCTCCACAGGAAATAGGAAAGCCGTGAGGCGATTTCGTAGGCGTTCAAATTTCTGATGCCGTCATTCGCAGGTTGAGGGTGAATTTTTGAATCCATCTCCCACCGGAACAGGAAGTGAGGCGAGACCAGCACTGCCTGGCAGGCAAGTCGCATTCCAGAGCCAAAAGTGCCGCCCTCAGCGAGGATTCCATCAACCAGGCCGGAGATGCGTTCGACCTCTTCTGCAGACGCAGGACGACGGAATGCGCGGCTGGCAAATTCAGAAACCAGCTTTCTCGCCGCAGCCTGTTCGGTGCCGGGTTCCGGTTGCTCTGGAATGATCCGCCGATGGGATTCAGCAAGAATTGGACGAGGTTTGCCCAATGGTCCGGCAATCTCAATATTGCGCACATAAAGGTTCCGATCGCCGCGCAGCCGCCGGTCACGTGTGCGGTTATTCACATAATTGTTGAGGTAAGCAATGCCGATCGAGTGCTTGCCGCGGGTTAGCGTCACCGTGCGCGATTGTGTGCGCGGCTTTTGCCATGCCACATCGATAGGATCCATTTCACGGCCATCGAGGAACAGTCCAAGCTTGGCATTTTCCGGCCCCGCCTTCTGCTGGTAGCTGGCGAAGCTAATGCGGTAGTCGCCCGCTTCCCTGGCGTCGAATTCTATCCTGGCTTCGCCTTCGCGGTGCAGTCCGATCGCGCGACCCATGACGCGCACGTTTTTGGCATCATCCTCGGGCTCTGGCTTTTCTGCACGCCAATTGCCCGTGGCGACCTCCGAGCCATCGCCGCCGATCAACGCCCACCTGCCACGAAGAATTCCATCCTTGCCCAGGCCTGCCGCCACCTGCACATCCATGGCGTTGCCTTCCAGCTGGATCCCGTAGTCGATTCGCAATTTGCCATCTTCAGCGAATACTTCGTTCAGCTCGGTTGTGCGTTTATCATCCCTGGAAACGAGACGTCCGCGAATGGGATCCGATCCTTCCAAGGTCAGTGTCTGTTGCAAATCGCGCCCGTCTGGGAGCGTCGCCACTGTCAGCCAGTCGCCGAGAAAAGCCTCTCCAGGCAGGGCG
>JBNMNB010000197.1:0-14957 GCA_051270635.1 Verrucomicrobiales bacterium
CCCGCGAATAATCGATTGGTGCTGACAGGAACGCAGATTGAGAACCGACTGCTGGATGTCTGGAGTCTGATGTCCTTTGCAATGCCCGGCGTTCTGGGTGATCGAAAATATTTTCGCGAGCGTTTCGACCGTCGCAAAGATCCGCATTCGCAGATTCGCTTGTCTGCGCGCTTGCGTCCATTTCTCCTGCGCCGGACAAAGGGGCAGGTGGCCATGGATCTTCCGCCAAGGACAGAAGAAGATGTGCTGTGCAAAATGGAAGACGTTCAGGAGGCGCTTTACCAAGCTGAGCTTGAGCGAATCCGCAAAGTGCTGCTGGGCCTCGAGAATGACGAAGCGCTGCGCAAGAATAGCTTTGTCGTCCTCCAGGGATTGATGCGCTTGCGCCAGATCTGTTGTCACCCGGCGTTGCTGGACGCCAAACATGCAGACGCAGAAAGTGCTAAATTGACCGCGCTTTTCTACCTGCTTGATCAGCTCCGCGAGGAAGGGCACAAAGTGCTCGTTTTCAGTCAGTTCGTGACGATGCTCGACATTATCAAAGACCGCCTGGAGAAGGAGAAGCGAAAGTACTTCTACCTGACCGGGCAAACGCGCAATCGAGGTGAAGTAGTGCAGCAGTTCCAGGCTTCAGAGGATCCTTCGGTATTCCTGTTGTCACTCAAGGCAGGTGGTAGTGGTCTCAACCTGACAGCTGCTTCCTATGTGATCCTGTTTGATCCATGGTGGAATCCAGCGGTAGAAAACCAGGCGATTGACCGTGCGCATCGAATCGGCCAGAACAGCCATGTGATCGCCTATCGCTTGCTGACGAGGGACTCGGTCGAAGAGAAAATCCGACTGCTGCAGACTCAAAAGCAGGAAATGATCACGGGAGTCCTTGGCGAAGAGAGCTTTACCAGCAATCTGAAAATGGACGACCTACGCTTCCTGTTCAATAAAGAGGAAGACTAGACAGTGCATCGCACCCTGCTGGAGAATCAATGAAACTGCTCATCACAGGTGCATCGGTTCTTTGTCTGGCGGCGCTTGGCTATGTCTACACCAATGATCCAAGTGAAGGCTATGGACTGCCACCGTGCAGTTTCAAGGCGTTGACGGATTACCATTGCCCCGGCTGTGGTGGCACCCGCTCTGTGCATGCCCTTTTGCACGGCAGGTTTACTCAGGCATTCCACTTCAATCCTTTGTTTATCGCAGGTCTAGTAGTCGTGGGAATCGCCATCTTGACGCTGCACGTGCGCCGTTACTGTGGTCACAAGTCGCTTAATATTAATAAACTGCAAGGCGGAGTGCTGGCGATCGCTATCTTTGGAACAATATTCGGATTCGGCATTGTTCGCAATATGAAGTGGTATCCCTGGCTGAAAGCACCGATTCATGAGCATGCCACCACGGATGAGTAATAGCAGAAACAGCTGAATAACCGAAATTTTCAGAGGCTTTTATCCGATTTGCTCTGGACATGTAGGAATTCAGCGCGAAGATGGTTTCCTGAGCGGTGGGTTCCATCAGTCCCACTTTCTCTGAATGAATTGATTCTTGTTTTGTTTAGTGACTTCCCTTCCAAGGAAACGCCATTGACTGAGAGCAGTTTGGTCAGCAAAAGTGCGAAATCTCTGATAATTAAATTAACAAAACCGGCCCACCGGTCAGTTAGGAAGGTTAAATTAAGTCATTATGAAGTTATATGTAGGCAATTTGCCGTTTTCAGCCACGGAAGATGACATCCGTGCAATGTTTGATGAATATGGTGGTGTTGCAGATTTGCACATCCCACTAGACAGAGACTCGGGTCGTCCCCGTGGATTTGCATTTGTTACGCTGACCAGCCGTGAATTCGGCGAGGCAGCGATTAGAACCCTTGACGGGGCCCAAATGGGGGGGAGAGCGCTTCGGGTATCCGAAGCCGTCGAGCGTGAGCGTTCCGGCGGCGGCGGAGGCGGCGGAGGCGGAGGCGGCGGTGGAGGCTATCGCGGCGGTGGCGGCGGTGGCGGCGGCGGTGGTCGTGGCGGCGGTGGCGGTGGCTACCGTGGTGGCGGCGGCGGCGGTGGTGGCGGAGATTATCGTGATCGCGATCGTCGCGATCGTGACGATCGTCGTTAATTTCACTCCTTACGCAGAGATGCTGCCGACAGTTTTTGGTTATCCAGATGCTGTGGCTTGACCCAAATAGGGAATACCTCAGGCAGAAATCTTTTAAAGAGCGGGTGTAGTCGAAAGACTGCACCCGCTTTCTGTTTTCCAGTCTAATCTATAGGTGGCGGGTGCTTTCTACTGAGTTGTTTCGCTGGTGGAACGATGCTCGGTGCGCATTAGATTAGCTGACGCGCAAACGCACCTGCTGTTCATCGCAACCAAACCTAATCAGGGCGCGTGCGAGCGGTCGCAATGCGGTCCGTTATTCGGCAGGGAAGGCGATTTGATAATAGCTTTCGTCCTGACCAGGTTGGCGCGCAAATTCGAACACTCCGGTTTCTGCGGTTGCCCCGGGTTCAAATTCATCAGCGACTTCGCTCCATGACTTGAAGTCTTGAGAGCTGAGTATTTGATACTCGGTATTCGCTTGGACAGGGCCAAAATGGACCCGAACCGTATCAGCTTCGACTTCCAGCTGGAAGACGCCAGGCGTTTCTCCATTGGCAATCGTTCCCTCTGGCGAGACACTGAAATTGTCAAATGTAACGTCAATGGCACCCTCCGGCGGATCGACGCTTGCTATCAGGCCAGGTGATCCGCTTTCGATAAAATCATCGAAGCCTTCCACGGTTGCCAGTGAGGATTCGAGATCAGTGAGAGCGTAAATGTTGCCGGTCATCTCCCCGTCTACGCGTTCGAAAATGATGCGAAACCCCACGTCTGGAGTGAGAGTATCGGAAAGTGGCGTGTTGGCGACGATGCTTGGCGTTTCGAAGTCTATCAACGAAAGATACAGAGCTTGCTCGCTCAGATCAAGGGTGAGCGCATAGCTGTTGGTTGTGCCGAGTCCCGGGTCGTTGATCATTGCCAGGATTCCAAGGTTCTGATCTTCGCCATCGTCCCAGTTTGTTACATCTACCCGTATGTGAAAATCGCCGTTCTGAACTACATCTGGGCGGAAGCTGCCGATGCGCGCGTTTCCCAGTTCGTCAGGTGACGGTGATGCCGGGTGAGTCATTTGGTAGCCACCATCAGGAAATGCAAAGGTGCCGCTGGGAACATCAGCTTCCGTCAGCGGATCAAGACGCTCCCATCCATCGTCGTTTCCTTCACTAAAATCGAACAATTGCGCACAGCAGGGGAGAGCTGACAGCGAAAGAATAAACGTGGAAGTAAGGGCGATTTGAAACTGGCTCATTAGGGAGTGAGGAAGCGTCACCTACAGAAGCGGCTCGAGTCGAGTAGATTCTGCTCGATTCCGAGTGAGCAAAGGGCCAGCTTACGGCTGATGAAAGTCATTTTAGAAAGCCTGTTGGCAGTTTTGCTATTGCCGCTGGTCTGTGCGATCGCGCAAGAGACTGCGTGGGAAAAAACGCAAGTTCCCGGGGACCTGACGAATGCTGGAACTGCTGGGAATGGTGAGGGATTCGTCTGGTTCCGCGCGCTGGTGCATGTGCCTGCTGAATGGGTGGGCAGTCGACTGCTGTTGATCGCCGGTGAAATCGATGGAGTGGATGAGGCCTTTTTCAATGGCCGGAAGGTTGGGGCCAATGGTTCCATGCCGCCTCTATTTAATTCGCCTGCAAGTTCAGTGCGGCGCCCGTTTGTGATCGAGCCTGACTGGATTCGATTCGGTAGTGATAATTATATTGCCTGGCGGATCTTCAGCCCCACTGGGACCGCTGGCATTGTCAGTGGCCCCGTGCATTTGTCGCGGAAAGAAAATGCTATCGATCTGCAGGGAACATGGCAGTGCCGCGCAGGTGACTCAGCGGATTGGAGTCAGTGGGAAAGTGATGCAGCGGATACGCAGTTAAGTCCTCCATCTCTGGATTCCAGAGTGATCGCTGCTGATCTCGTTCACAGAGAAAAGATGATTGCCTCTGTCTACAAGAAGTTCGAGGACAATTCGAATCCGTTCGCGCGTAATGATGACAAGGGAGATGCTCTCAGCGCGGAAGCTGCACGCGAGACCATGATTGTGGGTGATGGCCTCGTGGTTGAAACCGTGCTCAATGAGCCGGTGGTGACTCAGCCTCTCTATGTCGACTTTGATGAACGGGGACGCATGTGGGTCGTTCAATACATTCAGTATCCTGATCCAGCTGGTCTCGAAGTCCTGACCTGGGACAACCATCTGCGCAAAGTGTTCGATCAGGTGCCGCCACCGCCGCCATTTGACACGCCTGAGAAAGCGTCATTTGCTGGTCGAGACCGCATCACGATTCACGAAGATACGAACAATGATGGAACATTTGATTTATCCAAGGTGTTCCTGGACGGATTAAACCTGGCGACCTCCGTGGCGAGAGGGCGAGGTGGAGTGTGGGTCATGCAGCCGCCCTATTTGCTGTTCTACCCCGATGCGAATGGCGACGATGTGCCGGATACTGATCCTATTGTGCATTTGTCAGGGTTTGGCCTCGAAGACACGCATTCCATTGCCAACAGCCTCAAGTGGGGCCCCGATGGCTGGCTCTACGGAGGCGTGGGTAGCACGGTGACTGCGCGAGTTCGTGCGCATCTGTCAGGTTCCGACCAGCGGCACTCGTTTTTCGGTCAAAACATCTGGCGTTATCATCCTGAGACGCATGTATTCGAACTCTTTGCTGAGGGAGGGTGGAATACTTTCGGCGTCGATTTTGATGATAAAGGGAGAGTCTATTCTGGAACCAATGGAAGCCAGCAGGCGGTACACTTTGTGCAAGGCGGCTACTATCAAAAGAGCTTTGGAAAACACGGGCCGCACACGAATCCCCACACATTCGGACACTTTTATGGGATGCCCATTAAGGGAGAGAAGATCAGGATGGTGCACCAGTGGATTTACTACAATAGCGGTGCCATTCCGACACTTGAAGGGCTCCTCATAGGCGGCAACGCGTTGGCAAGTAAGCTCCACGCATTGAAGATGAACGTGGTAGGCAGCACGTTTGAGACCGTGGAACAACCGAATCCACTGCGAACTGATCACAAATGGTTCCGTCCGGTGCATTGCACCGTTGGCCCAGACGGTGCCATTTATATCAGTGATTTTTATGATGCTCGGATCACGCACGTCGACCCAAGGGACAATTGGGATCGCGAGCGAGGCCGCATCTATCGATTGCGTGCTGCAGCAAAACCTGAGGGCGAGATATCGATCCAGGATTTTTCAGGACTGACCAGTGCGCAATGGGTGCAGCAATTGCGCTCTCGCAATCAATGGGCAAGGCGCACGGCCCAGCGCTTGCTGGCCGATAGCAAAGACAAATCTGTGCTGCCACTGCTTCTTGAGCAATTGAAGAATGGCAATGGCAACCATGCGTTGGAGGCGCTGTGGGCGATCAATGGCATCGGTGAGTTTTCCGATGCCGTAGCTCTCGAGGGAATGAAACACTCTGATGCCCATGTGAGGGCCTGGGCGGTGCGCCTGTGTGGAGATTCAAGAGCGACACTACTGGAAGATGTGTTCAAGCTGTTTCTCAATCTAGCTGAGCTGGACGAGGCCGCTGTAGTCGTTTCGCAACTTGCTGCAACTGCTGCGCGGTTGCCTTCACCGCAGGCGCTCGCTGTAGTGAGAAAGCTCAGCATGCGGGATGCCTTTGTCGACGATCCATTCATATCGCAGCAATTGTGGTGGGCACTGGAGGAACAAATGAAGCGTGACCCACTGCGCTGTCTTGCCCTGTTCGATGAGTCAGAATTCTGGAACAATCGAATGGTAATAGAGACGCTTGCTGAACGCATAGGCAGGAGGTTCATGTCGGAACGCACGCCTGAGAATCTGGCTCGGTGCGCAACATTGTTGCATCAGTCGATCGATCGAGAGGAAGTCTCGGAAGCACTGGCGCGTGGCATGGCGCTTGCGTTGGATGGAACGTCACTCTCGACGGTGCCTGCGGCATTGGATGAAGCGCTGGCGGACACCTGGCGGCGCTATCCTGACAGTGCTGCCATGGTCGACCTGGCGTTAAGACTGCGGACGGAAAAGGCGCTATCCGTGGCGCGCAGTAGAGTTTCTGAAGCAACTGAAGCAACTGAAGCAACTGAAGCAATTGCTGATAAAGACTTAAAGATTCGCTTCATCAAGACTCTCTCGGAAATGGGGGATGAATTGTTGGTTCCCGAGTTGTTAAAAATAGTGATCACGCCAAGCAATGCAGATGATCTGGTTCTTGCTGCGCTAAACGGGCTCCGGCGCTTCAGTGATGATGAAATCCCTTCGGTTCTTCTCGATCGCTACGGCGATTTACCGGTGATGATACAGAAGACAATTCAGAGCATCCTTGCCTCACGCAGTGACTGGAGTCACCAACTTCTTCAGGCGGTTGATCGTGGCTCGATCAAGCCGGAATCGGTCATGTTTGATACTCTGTTAGTGCTTCAAAGCAGAGGCGATGAGGAAGCGAACACCTTGATTGCGAAACACTGGTCAGGATTGCGCCAACCAGCAAAGGCAAAGGCGCAACGGATGGACGAAATTCGGAAAGTGCTGACAGAAGGGGACGGGGCCGCCGCCCGTGGACGGCAGCTCTTTGCCGTGTCCTGCGGGATTTGTCATCAATTGGGCGAAGTTGGGAAAAATATTGCACCTGATCTGACTGGGTATGAACGGGGGAATCTGGACTTTCTACTGCCTGCGATCGTAGATCCAAATTTAGGCGTGCGTGAGGAATTTGAATGGGTGACGGTGACGCTTCGTGCCAGGGAAGGTGCAACGGCTGCGATGCTGTCAGGGTTCGTAAGCGAGGCAACGAAGCAAACGATCACGCTCAAGGATCTTGTCGGCAATGAAATCGTAGTGTCGCGACGTGATATTGCTGATCAATCGAGGTCGCCGGTATCGGTGATGCCTGAGGGATTGCTGGACGCGCTGAATCCACAGCAGATCCGTGATCTGTTCGCCTTCATCCAGAAAAAGTGAGGAACAATTACCGCTTACTGCCGATACTGTTCCTTGCCGAGAACCAGGACTTTGATTTTGCGAAAGCGAATGGCGGTTCCCGCGTCTTCCAGGGCAATGTAGCCTTTGGGCGATTCAGCGAAGCGCTGAAAACGCCGCATCCGGGAATCGTTTACGCGGCGATCCCAGTCATCGCTCCCAATTTCGATAGGCCTGGTAATATTGAAGCGATCTTTGCTCCCCATCTCTTGTTCATTGATCCAATATTGAAATTCCTTGCCCTCAACCCGCAGGTGAAGAGTGTTCCATCCCGTGGTCGCGGAAGCAAAGTCCAGTGCCGGATAGAGATGCTTTACTGCGCCATTTTCAGTAAGCTCCGTCTCTTCCTGCTGAGACAGTTCTGAGTAACCGAATCCGTTCAATTCGATCTCGATTCCCGTCTGTTCTGGACTGGGTTTGTTCTCAACCACACGAAAGAACAAGCCGCTGGCCTGCCCATCTGATGCCTGCCACTCAAGTTTGAGTTCGAAGTCTTCAAACTCTTCCGTCGTCATCAATGCTCCACAGCCGGGCTCCGTAAGCATGAGTTGGTTGGCCTGCGCGCTCCATCCCGATGGGGCTTCCTTTTTCCGGTAACCAGTCCACCCTTTGAGATCTTTGCCAGTGAACAACATTCGCCAACCTGCAGCACGTTCAGGATCAGTGAGCGAGTTTCCCGGTCGTTTCAGATCAGGCAGTATCGCGATCGGATGCACCAATGGCCTCATCAGGGGATCTCTGACTTTGGAGCCAAGGAGTTCATTGCCGGAGCGAAAAATGAGCCGGTCGAGCGACATGAGTGACTCGCTGGTACGTTGCCCGTGCTTCAGTCGGAAGGTATAATTTCCTGGAGAGGGAAAGTCCATCTCGCCAATAACAACTTCGCGATAAGTATTCCAGTCATCCGTTTTGGTCAGCGTGTGTTCGATCCGCTGCGGGCCGGCAGTGAGAGTGAGTTTCTTATCGGATTTTCCGCCATTCGCCATGACTGCGAAGACGGAAACTTGCACAGGGCGTTCGATATCCACCCGCCATTCGAGCGTAGTGCTGTTGTCGTCCCAGCCTTTAATACGCAAATCTTTGTCAAGAGTAGCTCCGCCGCCATCGATTCTGGCATCGTTAGCATAGAGTTCCAGTGACTGCGTCGTCGCTCGGAGATCTCGCCGGTAGACCCAACTGGGAGCCTTGAGTGAGACCACTTCTATCTGATTTGCCGCAGAGTCCTCGTCTGGGTATCTGAGTTCTAGAACCGCACGAAGTTCAAACGCTCTTCCAATGCCAACTGCTTCCGGAAGCAGTTGGACAAATTCTTCCTGGAGTGCTCCCTTGCGCGGAATGTAGCCGTAGAAGACACTATCGAGTGTAGAATCTGAAATTTGCATTGAGATGAATTTGTCTTCCGTGAAGCCGTAGTTGTAGTAGTTCGCCGGGGTTAGTCGCACTCTGAAGAGCGTCGGAGTTTTTGGCCTGAGACGCTTGAAATCATCCCATTCCATCTCCGAATACCCAACGACTGCTTCCCAGTCTACTTTTAACCCAGCGGCAATTTCCATGGGCACCCACAAATATTCATTCTTACCGACTACGCACTTCACGACGACAAAGCCTTCTCCAAAGTAGATCGAATCTCGTGACGGAATGTCGCGTAGCAGTCGAGGCTCAAACGGGTGTCTCTTGTAGTATGCCCGTGCCAGCGGTTCCACATCAGCGCGGTTGCGGACGAACTTAAGCATCTTGGTAACGTCCTCGGCTTCCAGAAATTCGCGCAGCCTGGAGATGATATTGTTGTAGTTGCTGGAGATCGAAAAGTCAGTGGTGACAGTGTTAGAAGTTCCTGGATTTTCAGCGCCTTCTGTCGTCACCGCCTGGCCCTGCATTTTAGATATTCCAATGAAGAGTCCAATAGCAGCGGCAAGAACCGCAACTGATCCCAGCATAGCAATAGTGATGGTCTTGAGGCGCTGTACACGCTCCAGTTTTTCAATGGAAAAGTCTCCTGGGTCATCAATGTCTTCCGCGGGCGGAGCATCGTCCCAGGTCAGTTTGTCATCTTTCGCGACAAACTGATGCCGTTTCATTTCAACTTGATCCTGATCCTCGGACGCATTGCGGTCGCGTGTTGAAATCAGATTGCGCTCAAATTGCAGGGAATCTTTCCTCGAGATCACCGGGCCTTTTTGCTGCTGCGTAGGGTCTGATAGCGTATCCCAGCCTTTCTGTAAGACGTCTCGGCGGCGGCGTTGCTCACTGTCGATTTCTCGCTCCTGCGGAAGCGATGTGTGGCTTAGCTCGCTGAACTTTGGTGGTTCATTTTTTTGGTGTGAGAGGTCTTCGATCAAGGGTTTCGGCAACCGCCCGGCTTCATCTGACTGACGAACTTCTCGACGAAACGCTGGCTTGCGCGGTGATGGCGAGGAATGCTCCCACTTCGACCATCCCTCGACATTTCCATCTGATTCGGGTGATTTCCGCTTCACTTCCCGCTTATTCGGAAGTTTTCCCCTGACCTTACGATCTAAAAAATCGTCCAGTGATTCGGTGGGCTGGTGCGATGTGGCGTCCTCTGGATCGCCATCGTTGTCCGGATAAAAGCGTTGCTGGCAGCCCGGACACTCGATGGAATCCACACCATGCGGGACTGCGTTCACTCCCAGACTACTGTGGCACCAGGGGCACTGAAGTTCCTCGAAGTTGTTCTCAGCCATGATCGCAGCTTATTCGCATGTTCAACTAGATTGCAGATGTCGCAGAACGTCTGGCGAAAATGGACGCCAGAGATTCTCTGTTTTTTCGAGCCTGCCCTATTCTGGCCAGCGATTCAAGCCGCCAGCCCTGCTAATCGTCAAATCGAATTGCCAGCGAGCGAGCGAGCCAGCAATCATTTAATCTGCCGGTAGTATGCATTCACCTGACGCTGGAATGCCTGCCACTTTCGCCCAGGACGACCATTGTCGAGGAGAAATATTGGGCAGTTCTTGTTCTGTGGTGTGTAGCCTCTACGTGGCCAGTGGTAGTGCGGCACTACGTTCCTGAGAGGAATGTTGTACTTTCGCATTAGAAAAGCAGTCAGTCGAGCCGTCCTTGCCACCGTAGCCGCCCGGTTATTGCCAGGATGCTCACACATTTCAATGGCGATGCTGTAGTTGTTTCCCGGGCCATCGAAGTCAGCATGTTCGCCCTGTTCGCTGGTGGGTAGATGCTGGACGCAAAGATCGTCCTGCACAGTGTAATGCCAGGTGAGGTAGCCGATCCTGTTTCCTCCCGGGCGCCTTTCGGCGCGCAGAGCGCCCTTGTTCAGTGCCTGTGCATGCCGCCACGCACCCGCGCCAGTATCGTAATTCTGAGTACTGTGAATCGTAATGTATCGAGGACGCATTGGACGATGTTGCCATCTGCCGTAGCGGCCTTTTGGAATGAAACTCTCCTTCACATTCGCCATCCGATACATCTGTGCAGACGACACCTTTGATGAAGAAAACGTTTTCGTCTTTGATCTTGCACAGGCAACCAGCGAAATGGCTAAAAATACAAGAATAGCGGGGTAGTAGATTCGAACCTTCATATCAGTTAGTTACAGAAACTCAAACTACGCGACGATGCAGGCATTGGCGAGCTCGCGCTTGTTATCCTCTGGTTCAACGTCTATGGCCTGCCGACGCTCCGGCAGTGATGTCTGACGTCAAAGCTCACCCAACCATGACCGAAGAGCGAGCGTCGAATGCGAGTTTAGCGTTCGAATTGTGCATGGCTTTCAGCTCCATAGCCCAAATCTCAGGATTCGCTCCATCAATAGATCCCGAGCGCGGAATCCTTTTTCGCTCCCTTCCGCACTCTTCGTCCAAGTCGTGCCCAGTACTTTTCGGAGACCGGCTCAGCAGCATTTCCAATCATTCGATAGTGATTGCCAATCCATTCGTATGAACTAAGACCAATCGCCTCGTTCTTGCTCGGAGACTGAGATCGAGCATTCAGCCAAAATATTCCGGGATGTCCCGCTCCGAAGTACGGGTTCGTTCCATCTGCGCCCGGCCGAATCTCCTGCCAACCTGTCCAAGGATCGGCGACCGTCTCGGCATCGGTTTCGCCGGCTCCAGTTTCGCCGACTCCAGGTAGCGGGAGTGCACCACTTGCTACGTGCCAGAGGCAGTATCTCCGGTCTCCTCCGAAATCCATCGCGTTGATCGCTTTCCAGCGTCCCGCGCCGTCCGCGATCAAGAACGCAACATCGCTCTCGGTGCTCAGAAACTCAAAGATACCAGTGAGATCTTCCTCTGATGCGTAGAGCGGTAGCCAGGGCATTTTCTTACCAACGTAAAATTCCTGGAACCCGCTGCAGGCGGCGAGCGTCTGACTCGACGTTTAAGTTCGTAGCGTTCATTCAGATTTCAAGTCCACAGCGCCAGCGAGTTGGTAGCGACGTCTTCTCAGTTTGGTCTCTTGATGTCAATCAATTTTGAAACTCCATATTCCTCCATTGTAACTCCGACAATCATATCAGCAACCGTCATCGTCGACTTGAAGTGGCTGGCAACAATGATCTGATGATTGCAACTGTATTCCAACAAAAGGGAAGCGAATCTGACAATCTCTCCTCCTTCAAGCCTGGCTTCAACTTCATCCAGCAAAAGAATGCTGTTATGATCGGCACTCGTCGTATTCAACAACCCATCGATTGAATCAATAACTGTTAATAAAGACTCAAATCGATCATGAGAACCCTGCGTTTCACTATCACCTTCAACGCCATTGGTCTCAAGGACTGGTTCGTCACCAGTACCCGTAGTTCGGGTTACCCGATGTCTATCGTGACCATCCACGAAGGTCAGAGATACGGATGCCGACGCCGATGGTTGCTTCGAGTCTGTTCCGCGAAACACCTCGCCGTTAGACTTGCCCCCGACTGCCCAAAGAATGGAACTGATGATTGAGGATTTTCCACACCCATCTGGTCCGACCAAACATGTGATCCGAGGACTCAACTCCAGCATAGTGGGCACCGCGAAGGATCGATATCCAGACAGCTCAATGGAGTGGAGATTCATTTCAAAGGAGAATGTTATGATGTCACATGCTGCGGGCAGCGCGATTTCTGATCATGGCTAAGATTGGGCCGTTCACAAAAATATTCAACTTCAGAGCGGCAGCGTGTTGTTCATCCATGCCTTTATTGTTCTCCATTGCTATTTTATGCGTAAGTGGTGACTGGGATTATCAGCAATAAACTGGTCAACTTCCCGCAGTGAGGTCGGAAGGTCTGGATCGGAATGAGAACCGCTTCCGAAGAATCGGAATCCGGCCTCTTAAAGCCGCCGCGCAACCTCCCAAGCGTTCTTTGCCGTCTTCTTCGCTGGTCTAAAGTTCCGCCCCATATCACGCAATTCGCCAGAGCATTCTGGGCAAACGTGAGGGAGAAATTCGTCCAGCGGATCTTGCTTGAAGCTCTTGCGGCAAAGGAAGCAAGCGAAGTGAGAAAGGTAATCTGCTCCGCAGTGATACGGCGGCGGCTCGGCGGCAGTGATCTTCCGGTTACCGATCGCCTTGCGAATCTCCATGCGCTCCTGCTTGGTTACGGCGTGCTGCTTCATTTCTTTATCTATGTCAACGCCTCCAGAGAGCGAGCTTCGACTTTAGGTTAAAGGTTAGAGATAGTCAACCACACCGGGAGGCGTTTGATCATCAGCGCCTTTACTGTTGGTCGGCTCGTTTTGCCAGTTTGCGTAAGGGTCTCACGAGCCGCCCTGCATGTCGATTGACTTCTTTCCACTCCCACAGATCTGGAGAGCCCATTCGAGTAAATGTGTCCGCCCAGTTGCGTGCTCGCTCAGCAGAATTGACAGAGACGCAACATTCGATGGACGGGAAATCACGAAAGTTACACTGAAGCTGAATCAGCCCCCATCCTTCTTGTGAGAATCGATGGGTATGACCAGGAACAGCGCCCGGGTTCAGGTCGATACGCCTCTCAGCAACCATCCCTTTCGCATCAGGATAGTACATCGAGTAGCAGAAGAAGGCTTTCTCTTCCCCTACAGAGAATCTCATGTTCTCCCGAAGCGAATCGACGGAGGAAAATGTTTTCGTAGGTTCGTCGAAATCGGAAGTCGCCTGCTTTACGATTGGCGATTCACTAGCAAAGACCGCATGCAACACTTCCTCGAGCTGGACGAGTGAAATGTGCTGCGTCGTCTGCATGAGTTATCTTATCAACGTCAAAGATGTGTCAACGCCTCCAGGCAGCGTTCACGAATCTAGTCAACCACAGCGGTCGGGGTTTGATCACCAGCGCCTTGAAACTCATCTAAGCCCTCGTGTTGAGGTTCAATGGCACCGGAGAGCGGGCGCGCCTGCGAAGCGCTCCTATCCGTGGCTCTCCAGTTACTAAACAACATACCCGAAAACTAGATGAAATATCATCCTTCCACAACCCAATACCACTGCGGCATCGATCTGCATTCCACCCAGATGTACGTCTGCATCATGGACACCTCTGGAAAAGTGCTCCTGCACATGAATAGCCGTGGCAACGACTTCGAATTCTTTCTCCACAGAATCGCCCCGTGGCGTTACGACATGACCATTTTCTGCGAGTGTATCTTCAACTGGTACTGGATGGCCGATGCCTGTCACGCAGCGGGACTCCAGTTCGTGCTCGCCCACGCCCTATACCTCAAAGCCATCCACGGCGGCAAAAAACAAAAACGACCGCATCGACTCCGAAGAATTGATCCACCTGCTACGCAGCAATCTCATCCCCCCCTCCTACGTGTATCCGGCGAACAAGCGCCCTCTTTCGACAACGCATGTGCTACGTCTGGCAACGAACCGAACTCCTCCAACGCATCGCCGCCATGCAGATGGGCGAAGGCAACAGCCTCGTCGGGCACAAAAACTGCACTCGAGTAAAATGGTTAGAATGAAGTGCTCCAAGTTTAGACGGAGCCAATACCTCGGAGCCGTACAACCGAAATCAAGCCGGCGAATCACTCTCTCGAATACACTAACGACAAAGTAAGACACACCAACTTGCTACTTATCCTCTTTTGTCTCTTTGACGTTCCGGGTTTAATAGGTGCTCGGCCTTGGTCGCCTCAATGGCCTGAAGGATTGCAGCTTCGTTTTCCTTGCGTCCATCTACCTTCAAAGACTCTAGCTCCACCAGTTTCCTGAGCGATGCCACACGGACATCGGAAAATTGACCACTTCAAGGTAATGAGAAGCTCAAGTGTTTCAAGCTAGTCAATCTCCCGATTAGCGCGAAATCTTTTTCGCTCAACTTGGCGTCTCCGCTTAATTCTAAAGAGCGTAACTGCTTCAACTTGCCAACGTTTTCGAAAATACTCGGATGTATCTCGTGCGGAAAGGAATAAATTTTTAGTTCTTGAAGGTTGGGGAACCTTTTCACTACTACATCGATCAAGCTTCGATTCCCCCCGATCTTTATGTCAAGAGCCAGCGATCTCGTATTCTCCTCGAGTTTTTCCAGTTCGCCGACCGTGCTGACCCAGTCACCCTCAATTTCCGGTCTTGGATGACTTTGCAGCGCTTCGCACGCTAAGACCGAGAAGATTACAAAGAGGAACCTGCGAACGAATGATTTCATAGTCTGTTATTTGAGTGTCGTCTTGGGCATTTATTCCAATTCTTTTAATTAAGCCATATCAACGTTAAAGCGAACCCAGACCCTGTGCCAGATACGTTCAAACTTCTGAAAATGTTAGCGCCCCGGGGGCATCCGCACCAGGGAAAACTTCACGTCGAGGGGGCTTGGCCAGGGCTATTCATTGGCTCCCCCTAAGTGAGTGAGCATAAGAGGGCGGAACAAATCGCTGAACATTTCGTGGTGCGCAGTCGAGTTTAGCGTGGGATGAACTCGCCACTTATACTTGCAACACCT
>JBNMNB010000198.1:0-14900 GCA_051270635.1 Verrucomicrobiales bacterium
TCGGTCCTTTGCCAACTACCGCATTCGAATCATGTTTTTCTGCGCAAAGTTAGATCTCTTTCCGTTAGATAGTTGCCACGAAAATCCCTGAAGAGCCAATAAATCGTAATAACCGCGTACATTCGCCTTTCCATCGACAAGCGCAACCCGATGATCATGCTCGACGCCGACCTGCGCGGCAAGGTCGGAGTTGGTCAGTTTCAAAAATGTCGCCATGTAGGCATTGAGTCGGTTGTCCTTCGCCGTTAGGTACCACCATTCTGGCTGATCGATGCGCTGACGGGCCATGAACGCGGCGATTTTGTCTGGCGTGTCTCCCGACGAGTGGGCACTAAACAACACTATGTGAAAACGCGGATCTTCCCCGAACCGCTCATACACCTTGAGCAAGATCTGGGAGTTGGCGGCGCAAGCCTTTGGACAATTTGAATAAAGAAAACTGGCGAGCCAAACATCGCCTTTGAGTTCGCTCAGATGGACGTTGGAACCATCGCGGTTGGTGGCCTCAAGATCCTCTTCTAACTTTCCAACGAAAGGTGGGCGCGCTGCTGCATTAGAAAGCTCATGGAGCATCTCGAATAGGCCCAGAGTTGTGGGTTTGTTGTGCTCCATTTCAAGCATTTTTGTCATCATGTCGCCGGTTTGATCAGTGATCTTGTCCACTAACGGCTCCAGTTGATCCATTGCAGCTTCGATCGAATTCAACACTTCCGGTTTTTCAGAGAGCTCGATCATCTTAGCAAGCATTCTCCCGGCGATGTCTTGGGCTCGCTCTTTGAACTTTTTGATTATCGCCGTTTTGTCTGCGTCACTGGACTTTCCAAGCGCCTCTGCGCGCTGAGCCAATTCTTCAAGGTCCCCCTCCAGAGCAGTTATCTTTGCAGCAGCAGCTTTGGCGCTGGCTTCGTCCGTGGCTTCCGCCATGGCCTTCGCCGATTCATCCATAAAGTCGAGCAAATCGCTAATGAGACTTTCGTGGGTGTCGTCGCCATCACAGCCGCTGATCGAGAGCGCGAGAGCAATCAAAGCCAAAGGAACTGGAATTGATTTCAGGATGTTCATGGGCTTGAACGTTCAGCCGACTGCGAGACCAAACAACTGAATTCGCCCATCTAAACCTCGAACCCGCTCACCCACCTTCGGAACCCCTGAAATCGAACCCGCGATTGACGGCACTTTCTGATCGCTCAACCATTGATTGCTGATCGCACGTTGAACGATACTATTCGCGCTCATCCGCCACGGACCTTTGCGGCTACGACTGGCCATGTGCTCCTCGTCGCGACCGATTCCAAGAGCCAACAGCTTGCGGCGTCGCGTGCGCGGTCGGCCCCTCTGCTTCCAGTAGTACAGCCTGAAACGGACGCGGATTTGCTACGCTTGTAACCAAGCCGAAAGAAATGCGGAAGACGTTCTCGTGTCACCGCTGAACAATCAAAACCATGAACATGACCCGAACCCTAACCCCCGCCTGGATCGCGATGCGAAAACGGTTGCGTGCTGCTGCTCGCGATATCGCAAATTGGACTCTGACCGAGAGCCCTGGATGGATCCGTGTTCGCTCCATGCTGGCAGAAGCCCGAGAAGCGTTGAACCGGCCAGTTCTTCAGGGCGGTGATTCCGGGAATCGTCCGGCGCTCTCGATCATCTGTGACTCCAATGGGCTTGTTGAGATACTCTGAGCACTGATTCGAGGCGAGAGTCTCATTTTCCAACGGTCCAACGAAGCCGCGCTCGAAGCCCGAATTCAAAAAGCATCGTCACCTGAATAGGAGGACCGCGACCGCCCACGATCTTGTCGAGTTGGTCGCCGATCGGCTCAAGGAGAGCCCGCGATTTTTGGGAGGGCTCAAATCAGAGCTGATAATCATCGAGGATGAGATCGCCTGCGAAGAGGCGATGAAGGCAAGCGCAGCTTAGGGGAGATTTTACGGCAGATGGCGATTGCGAAGAAACTGCATCTCTTCGAAGCTTGAGCGCAGAGCGAGAAGGTTCCATAATTGCTTGAAGGGGAGAAATTCCGAGCGACTCGACATGGGCGAATGGGAGGAAAATATACGGCGCGAGCTCACTAAAGGAACCATCGCCCAAGCCCGAGCAGGCGCAGGGGGGCTGGAGCCGTGGCGCGTTCCGAAAGATCCGTCAATAGGCGGTCTAGTGGATGTGCCGCGAATCGTCCATGAACCGAAACTCGAAGATTTTGGTCTAGCCAAGAGAGAGGTCGAACAGATCAAGTGTGACTATCTTGCTCGGAGACATGAGGAAAGTGAGCAATCATCACTACTGTCTTGGATCAGCACACTGCTCGCGATCTGCATAGCTGTCGGGGTTGCCGTAATTTTCGCTATCGACGTCTGGAAAGCTGGAAGACCTGTAGGTGAAATCATATCGGGCTTCGCTGTTGTTTTTCTCGCCTCCGGTTTTTGCTCGAAACCGATTTGCTGGTTTTTTGCGAACCAAGCCGTTCTCAGCCCGATTGGTTTCATAGTTACGGTTATCCTTGCGGCACTGGTTGTAGTCCTGACCGTATTGGCACCACTGGGCGCGGGGCGCACTACTTTTCAAATTGTCGCAACGGCGATCCTCTTCGGCTTGATTGCAGCTTTCTGTTCTTCGGTGTCGGTCGCCATTGTAGCCGCCAAGCTTGAGACTCAGGTAGCCGCCAAGCTTGAGACTCAGTCCGATGCCTCGTCGGGAGACAGGGAAATGTCCCCGATGGAACGGCTTCAAGCCTACGAAGAATCTCTCGGCCATTTCAGTTATTGGAAGGAACGAAATGCGAGGGAATTCTGGCTGAATCTTACAGGCCTTGAATTCGAGCATGAACTTGCGAGAGTCCTGCGCTTGAACGGATTCGAGGCCGAAGTAACCAGAGGCTCTGGAGATGAAGGCATCGACATCATTCTCAGGAAATCGGGTGAAACCATTGGGGTTCAGTGTAAAAACCACCACCGTCCGGTTGGTCAGCCAGCGCTCCGTGATTTTTTGGGGGCGCTCGTCCACATGAATGCGGACATGGGAATCTTCGTGGCTTCGTCAGGGGTTACGACGCCAGCGAAGAGCTTCGCAAAAGGAAAAAATATCGAGTTATGGGATCTGGACTACGTGTTAACGCTGCTGTCCGGCGACGAACCAAATTAGGAGCATCGGGCTCGGGGTTGATCTGAGAAACCCGGATCTCGATCCCAGGGCTTCGCTCCCCTCACATTGCTTTCGCTCCCGTATTATTTCCCTGGTGATCTGCAAGCTCAACAATGTTCGAGGCAGGAAGCAAGCTTCCCAATCCAGTGGTGACGATCTCCTTCTTGTCGAGGTAGTAAGCCGCTGTAATTCGAGTGTCGGAATGGCGCAGAAACCTGGAGGCTGCGAAGAGACCCTTGTCCCTCGCCACGATACTTCCTGCTTCTTTGCGAAGCTCGTGGATGGGCTTCTGCACCTTTGCCAAAGGTTTCTGCCCATCAAAGAATTGATCTCGAAGCCAAATCAGGAGCCGCTTATAGTGAATCTCTGAACGGTACGATGAGTAACTTGCGTCAGGGCGTGCGAGTCGATTGGCTTCGATCACGAACTCATCGGACGCCAATGCGCGGTAGCCTCGAAGAAGTTCTGCGACTTCCGGGTCGATGTCGATGTCGCCAGCACTGTCCTCAGTCTTTGGCCGGAAATACTGAGAGGTCTCGATTCGAATCAGGCAGCGGTCGAAATCGATCTGGGTCCAAAGCAGCTTGTCGATTTCATCGAACCGAAGCCCGACGCAGAGTGCGAGGATCAGAATCTTCCACTGCTCCCGACGGCTTTGCTGGTCCGCGCCATACCTTGATTTGGCCTCGGCGATCAAGGTCAGCCTGCGCTGGTCCGTCAAAGTGAAGGGTCCATCACATCCTCGCTTCATTCGTGCTCGAGTCATCTTTACCACATAGTCGTCAATGAAGGTCTCAATCTCAGCTTCCGTGATCGCACCGGGTACGCCGAGTTCATCAGCCGCCCGACTCAGATACTTTTGTGCGTCGATCTTCGAGGCATAGCGCGTCGATTGCCGGGGAAAGAGATCCACTCCTTGAATTGGGAGCGGGTCAGGAAGGTCGAAACGTTCCCTAATAAATGGAAGCACTTTCCTACCAAACAGCGCCTTCGAGTTTCGAATGATTGAGTTGATCGTGTTTCGCGCGGATTTTTGTCTGGAGGGATCGCCGCTGGCATCTGCGATCCGGGTATTCTTCCATTTCTGAACCTTGGAAGGGGTGATTGCTGAAAGTTTGACTCGATCGACCCGAGCCCTCCAATCCTGTGCCTTGCCGTTCCTCCAATCGAATTTGTCGTCGCTTTCGATTCCCTGGATCTGCGCGACCAATCTCCGAAACGACTTCTCATATTCAGCGATCGTACGCGGTTCAAGCTGGGCAACCGCTCTCACTTCCTCCAGGTAGGCACCAACGGTCGGAACCTCCCCCTTCCTCACCGATTCAGGGCGGTACTTTTCCTCGGCCTCCGGCCAGCCGTTGACTTTTATTTGAAGAAACACGGCCTGGGCTTCTCTCGCCGCTTCGTCCCGGTTCGCCGTCTCGAATGAGAACCAACGCCTCTTGCCCTGATAAGCGATCTGTACTCCGTAGTTCGGTGACTCCTTACCTCGGATCGTCGGTCGCTTCACCTTCTCGCGCCAATACCGGACATCAGTCCGAGGAAAAGTCTTTGGCTTGATTTCGGGTTGCCCGGAAAAATGCAAATCAGATGTGATTTGCATTTGATTTGCACTTTCCGAGGTCCGAGCGGCTCTACTCATGATCGCTTATGTTACGCAAGCAGTTCTCATAAGCAACTAGTAATCAGCGTTTTATGGATGGACTATCAAGACATGAAGGAGCATATAGGAACACGACATAACCACTCATCCCGTGAACTGTAAATCTGCTGGCTATGCCTTCAGATGTTCGAATCCTCTCCTGCCCACTCCCTTCATACTGAGGGAATTGCGACTTTTAACTTAAGTCATGATTCCACCTGAATATCGCTGGGTGTGCCATTGTTGTGCCACTTTTTCCAGACAGCTGATAGTTCAGAGTCTCTGCAAGTTCGTTGGCGATTTCTCAATCACCAACCGCAGTGCCCATCTCTCCAACACGGCGCGTTCGCTCACTGCGCCGAAATCTACCTTCACTCAAGGGATGAATACATTCGGCTGGAGAGGACGACCTGACCGTTCTTCGCCTTCTTGATTTCGAATTTGCCGGGCATTAGACTGAACTTTGGGGGCGATATTGTGAGGGAAATCCAGAGCGAACCAAAGCCGAAACCTCAAGTGCTTGAGTTCGATCCCCCTTTCATTGTCACGGTGCTCAACAGCCACCGGAACTGGGCCCGGATGTGCGAGGTCGAGGAATTCACCGAAGCAGTTGCCGCCGCTTCTCACTACGCCGACATCCTGGGGGAGCACAGGGTGAAACTGCTCGATTCCGCCCACAGGGTGCTTGGGTGATTCGATGCCTCAAAAATGGAGTATTTGGACACGTCCTCTCGGAGTTCAGTAAATCGACCGATTGAATGAACTCGGGAGCGAACCCGCTTTTTCCCCCTGCCGCGCCCGAGTCGCCATCGGACCGGGGTTGGAGGCCTGTTCAAGAGCATCAAACTGAAGATCGGGGTTCTGGTCAGTCGTGCTCACTCTGGCATAACCAAAATTTACATCCTCAGAGCCTTTCCATCACCTCTACTCAAAGACCAGTAAATGGACAGTTGATAGGAAATTTCTTTTTGGTTCAGAGATCAGACGGGCTCCACGGTCAAAGGACCGTCAAAGAAGGTCAAGCTAATGACCTCGCTTTTGGCGACATGAGGCCCGTGCGGTTGGCCTTTGGCGGCGTAGAAGTAGGCTCCCGTGGTATAGGTTTCGCCGGATTCCTCCCATTCCCCCGAGAGCACATAAACAAACTCGTTGGCTTCGGGATGGCGATGGGCTGGTACGGTGACGCCTTGTTTAAACTTCCGGAGCACAGTGACACCGTCTGTCTCCGTATGTTTATGGAGAACCATGAGTTCGACTCCGTCATAAGGCCCCGGTTTCCAGTCCAGTTTCTCGGGGAGTGCGATGTAAGAGAACATGAGGCGGATCGTCAATCGGCCCGGGAAGGAGGTCAAGAGAACTCAAACATCACTGTGGCTCGGTCAGGGTTCGATTGGTAGGCTTTTTGGGAGGAAGGAGAAACCCGACACTGAGCCATTTGGAGGTAGCCGTCTGATTATAGGCTTGGACAGACCCTCCGCCATCGAGCCACCTGGACGTCGCGCCGCTGTCTCCGCGAAGCGGGTTCGTTCAAAGGACCGATTGATTGAGCTCCGCCTGCGACTGCCATTCTGACCGGTCCTTTTTTTGACTTCTGCATCACGGTTTACTGATTGAGCAATGGGAGTTTACTCAACAGGTCATCGCAATATTCCCATTGGTCGAGCGTATCCCGCCACGCTTGAGGGATGGCTTCAACCCCCTTGTAGGCTCCCAGCACCATCCCGATCGCAATCCCGCGTGAGGCGTTGTCTCCTCCGACCATGGTATTCGCCTGGAGAGCCCTTTTCAGGCCCTCTTTTTGGTCGGCATATTTCAGTATGAAGTAGAGAGCGCCGGGCAAGGTTCCCTCAGTCGGACTGGCTTTCCCCACCTTGATGGGTTCCGATCGACCGATATCCCATAGTCTGGCCATACTGGTAAGTGCGAGGTCATCGCTAAATGCTTCCCTGGAGAGTGCGGAGTTGGGATCCGCTTCTTCTTTGACTTCGGCAATGGTTTGAGCGGTCTTCATTTCAAAAAAGCCGCCCATCTGCCCGGCGACGTCTTGAATGGCGACTGCAGGTGTCGCACCATTGATGACGCGGCAGGTTACCCGGGCGAAAAACTCGCCGCCGCCAAGGGCGTGGGCGTCTCTGTGGGTGAACATTGATTTTCTAGCAACCTCGACAAGTTCCTCTTCAGTTTCATAATAGGCATGCGCGGCGACGTGGCGGATGGCCATCGCATTAGAAATGCCGCCCAGCTGTTCGATCGGCACGCCTTGTTTGACTTGGGCGTAGGTTTCTTTGGTCATCGTGCAAATCCATGACCCCCAATCGTTTTCCAGACGGTTCATCCAATGGGGGATCAGGTCTGCGACGCTAAACGGTCTGGGTGGTTCAGCGGTGGCGGCTAAATGTTCTAAAACGAGAATGTTGTAGTCACCGTAGTCCGTTGTCCCACCCGCCTTTTTTCCAGGATGATAATTTCTCTCTCCCCATCCAATGCCATGAGTCTGGCCGCCCATCAATTCACCGGGTGACATGAATTTCTCAATCGGTCGGCTTCCGTAGGCCTCATAAATTTTGAGGGCGTCATATTCATAATGACTCCCCAGGCAGAGGGCATCGGCAACCATAGCGCCTAAAAAGGCACCTCTAATCGATTGTTCTTTGGAAATGGGATTCATTGCTCAGCTTAGATTCAATAGGTAATGGGGAGAAGGAGAGTGGCGGAGCTTGTGATGAGGTGGGAGGCGATGCCGCGACATCTTGCCGATTCGATCGGGCCAGCTTACACATTCCAGCATGAAATTTCCACGGACCTTAGTCGCTCTTTCGTTGGCCCTCTCCGCCTGTTCAGGAAGGGCGGAAGACGCGTCCAAGCAAACCGGGGTGGGAACAAAGCCGATCGAAGGAGCGGAGACGATCATCGACGGAACGCGCGCAATGCTGGACGAAAAGTGGACCTATTGGAAGGGACCGCGCTTCAGTTCGGCGATGCCAATCAAATGGAAGATCGTCGAAGATCCGGTCGACGGCGGCACCTGCGTCATGACCGATGATCGCGCCGCGGACGGCGGCAAGTATGGTGCAGCGGACGTCGTGACGAAAAAAACGTACCGCGATTTTCGCCTGCACATCGAGTTCCTTATCATGAAGCCAGGAGGCAACAGCGGTGTCTATCTTCAGAATCGGTTCGAAATTCAAGTGCTGGATGGCGACAAAACCAAGCACGGGATGGGCGCGGTGATTAATGAAACGGAATCTCCCTACCATGCCTACAACGGCGTCGGAAAGTGGAACGCCTACGACATTGTCTTCCGCGCGGCGCGGTTTCAGGATGGGAAAATGCTTGAGAAGCCGTTGGTGACGATGTGTTTCAACGGCAAGAAGGTTCACACCAACCAGGTGATCAACAAAGTCTGGGGAGGTCCGAATTCGGGCGTGGATGGTGGTGCCGACAACGGGTTCGGCTTCACCGACACACCGCAAGGCCTGAAACTTCAATGCGAAGGTCATGACGTGCGTTACCGAAATGCTTGGATCAGGGAACTCGATCTAAAGGAATCGAGCACGGATTTCTGAGGCCCCTCTGGGTCTCGTCTCTGTTCGGCCGATGCCTCAGCTTCGGGACGCTTGTCAGGATGTCAGTGACAAAGTGAAGTTTTTGCTATTTGGGTAACCGGTCGGATGCCGTCGCGGCGTCAACCACGCCGGTCATTTGAATTCAACCCACCCTTCATTCTCAGTAATCAGGTCGTACTGCGAGTCATCACCGAATTTGCCCGTCTTTCAGTCTCCCGAGTGGAGCCGGTCCGGGCGGTCAAGCGCTACTACGGTCGCTTGGAGCCTTTGCCGTTTCGTAATTTTTCGGCGGGCTACTACGAGGGCTGCGCGTGGCGTTGCCACTGAAGGGCCGCTTCGTTTTCCAGAGGGTCTCGCCGGTCCTACTGAACCGAAGAGCATTTCCTTTTTGGCCTCCTGCGCCCAGTCATCATTGGCGCGAGATTGGGGATGGAGTTCACAAAATGGTTCGATTTCGCGAACCGCTGCTGATTCTTGGCTCACTACAGAAAGTAGCGACGGCTAGGGCTTGGGGGATCGTCTGAAAAATCGACCGATAAACTGGACACTCCCCGAAATCATCCCGTCCAAGAAGCTGGCTTGACGCCGCAACCGCTTTCGTGATTCCGTGGTCCTGCGCACACGTGATGTCATCTTGCCTGATCTGTTCTACTTTCACGCGACTTGATTCTCAGGGCGTTGACCCCTTGCAGCGAGCGCCCTGATATCATGACTAACGAGCCCGATTCCCTACTGACCACCGAGCACATTGTTGAGCACCTGACCAAAACCGGCGGCGACGCCATAAGCGGTGATGCAAACTGGCTCGCCAGTTGGGAAAACGAGAGCATCCTCGTCACCCCGATTGATGGTCCTTTCGAGGATTGTGAAACCTACACCCTGACCGAGTTCGAACTCCGCCACCGGGACTTCGCTTGGCAACTGGTCCCTCTCACCGGATCCTGATATGGGCCCGAGAAGCCTCCCGGTATCTTATAAGCTTAGACTTGAGATCTTGATATTTGGACGACCGTATTGACGGCCACAAGGTCCATTTTAAGGACCATTTGATCGAACTGCTGGCGGTCCTTGGCCAGCAAGACATGGCAACGAATTTACTCCGCTGGAGGAACAAAACTCGTCCGGCCTCCTTGTCGACGAACATCGCACGCACCTGTGGCTCAGCCGTGATGTGCCGGTTCGCTAAGTCCTTAAGTGAGCATGTCGGCGCTTCGCCGCTGATTCGTGCTAAGCTACACTGCGCTGGCAGCGGAGGAGGCCGAGCCGATCTTGAAACCCCAATCTCAACGGACCGCCGCAGGCCGGGCATTTTGGCCTGAATCCATTATCGACTCGGTCGCGGCTCTCACGCTTCTTAGTGCCTGATTTCGCGCTGGCGAACGCTGCTTGGAGGACAATGATCGGGTTGGTCTAATCGATCTCTTCCGGCCCGGTTCAGTCTTTGCCCGCCGGAGCCGCCGCCGGTTCAGGCTCCGCCCCTTCCTCAACCTCGAACAACACGCGAGAGGATCCCTTACCAAAGACGACGATGCTCATGATATAAAAACCGGGCTTCAGCGCCTCCTTGTTCTTCATCTGATTGAGCTGAAACTTCGAGGTCTGATTGGCGAGGATCATGCCAGGCTGGGCCTCGTCCGCCGGCGCGATCTCGCCCGATTTGTCGCAGCGGAACACTTTCGCGATCACCATTCCCGGACCGGACTCGAGTTCGACGAGCGCGTCGTTCTTCACCGCCTTCGGCGCTCTGGCGAAAATCGGCGGCTCGCCCTCGATCTTGGCGAGTACGCCGCCGACTTTAACATCCCAAGGGTAAATCGTCGGTCGTTCGGCGTCTTGACCCATGGCACCGCCAACGGCCAAGGCGAAGAAGAGATAAAGGAGGAGAAACTTCATGGAAGAAACCTATCCGAGCCGACCACTTTCTGTCAATTCCTCATAGGAATTCCCTGGTAACCTTGCCGCGCCCGCGTTGCCATCGGAACGGGGTCGGAGTGGGGCTCGCGCTTCAGATCGCCGCCATCCCTGATTACCTTCCGCCGCCGCGCCCGGTCGATCAGAATCCGCCGCGTCGCCTCCGCTGCCGCGATGTAGCAACGGCTTTTCGTTCACATTTTGATTCGTCAGGAATCTGCGTGACCCGAAGGTAGGCTTCGTGGACGAGCGCCGTTGCGTTCAGAGTTTGGCCGGATGCTTCGCCAGCGAGTTTGCGGATCGCCAACAGTCCCAAGTCTACCTACATCGACGGCAACAGGTCCGCAGCTCGGCGGCGTGGAGCCGCCCACACGGATGTGAAGCCTGAGAACATGCTTTACGACTCGGCGACGCAGACCGCCAAGCTGATCGACTTCAGTACGGCGAGCGTTGAGCCGAATCAAGAGTCGCAAATCGGAACGCGCGAATATCGTGCCCCTGAGGTGATTCTAGGATTGGAGTCTGGCCCGGCGATGGATATCTGGGCGCTTGGCTGCACGATTTTTGAGCTGCTCACTGGAGAATTGCTCTTTCATCTCCACAGGGCGATCCACACCTACGACGATCCGGTTTTTCCAGCCGAGCTTCACGATTCGGTCCGGTTGGGAGATCTCAATTTTGATGATTCGAATGGAGAGGACGATGGCGTCGTCGCGAAGGTCGATCTGGAGCCGGAAATCGATTACGCGGGCGCGATTCTGAATGGAAGATACCTGGTTCTGTCTCGGATCGGGCGCGGAAATTTCTCAACTGTTTGGAAAGCGGAGTCGTGCTCAAACGCGGGCGGCACGCCAGCCCGATCTAGCCAAACTCCGCCGAAGGATAGTCAAAAACGTTCGAAGCAGGACCTCACCGACGATCAGGAAGAGCAGCTGCGCCTGGCGAATGCTTACGACGCGGCGCTCGACTTTCACCTCTTTGTTTTGATGCAGCAGCTGCTGGGCCCATTTCCAGAATCCACAGCTGTTGATGGAAAACACTATCTCGACTTTTATCAGTCCGATGACGGCGGATTGCGCTTCGGTCTGGATGTCTCCGGAAGAGCCTGGCGGAGAAACTGGTCGAAGAGCATGGCTGGTCGCCGAATCTCGCCGGAATCATCGATTCATTCCTGGCTCCGATGCTCGAACTCGATCCTGAGAAACGCATCTCGGCGGAGGAATGCCTCAGCCATCCGTTCGTTTGCGTTGATTAGCATCTGCAGGCCGATAAACCTGAATCGAAGACGAGGCTCAGGACAGGGACACAACCCTTTGGTCGTGCCGCCTCCTCTCGTTGAATGCGTCGACGAGTCGGAGCTTCACTTACTTGTCGTCCTTGTCCTTCTTGTCGTCCTTGTCCTTCTTATCGTCCTTGTCCTTCTTATCGTCCTTGTCCTTCTTATCGTCCTTGTCCTTCTTATCGTCCTTGTCCTTCTTATCGTCCTTGTCCTTTTTGGCCGTCTTCTTGTCGGCCTTTTCCTTGGCCTTGACGACCTGAAGGGCGTATTTCTCGATCGTCTTGAAATCGCCGGGTATATACCCGTTTTTGTCTTCGTGGTAAGAGTCGCCTAACCAGTGCCAAAACGTGACCGCCTCCCAGAGAAGCCCGGAGGTCGCCGGCCCCTGGTTGCCGCCGTTGCTCATGCTGACATCGGTCGTAAAGGCGTCCGAGCCATCCGGACCAAGCGCGACGGCCTGAATCGTCAATCCGCCATTGCGCCATTCACCGTTTTTCCCCGGCGTGTTCGCTCTAACATCCCCTGTGTTGGTCGGAACCATGCTCGCCTGGAAAAGGACGTCTTGGCGCATTTCGAGAGCCAAGCCTCTCAAGATCGCGGGTCCTTCTTCTTCGCGGGGACCGCCCTTGCCACCCGGGCCGGGGAAACGGGGGGGAGCGGGATTGGGATCGGCAAGTGTATACACCATCAAATCGCCAAGGGCCGTATCGTCGTACTCATCAACCGGTATCCGGATCGTCCTGGTCCTACCGTCGATTTCCCGGGTAATCGCTAGGGTGAGACCAGGTGAAAGATCGCCATTGGTGACGGTCAGTTTGAAGGGTGCCAGACCATCAGTGATAGCCTCGTCGATTTCGATCTGATCGGGTTCGGGGATACTGAAAAGGTCGATTGCCGAAAGTCCATGGACGCCGGTGATGTCGTGGGTATGGGCGCCCGTCATTCCCGTTCCAATTGCCGAAATGGATGTCGAGGTGTCCAAATCCAGATGGCCGCCGAAGAGACCGTCGTCTCCAGTAGCAAATTCCACCGCCATTGCACTGTCGATATAGTCCGGGATGTCGGCCTTGGCATACGCTTCGACTCCAAAACCATCGTTATAGAGGGCCTTTGGAACGAAGAACGAACCCGCGTAGGGGCCAAGCGGAGATTTCGCCTGCGCGATGACTTTAAAACCGAGTTGGACGCCCTTACCGCCTGGCACCGGAATGAGATGGTACTCAACATGGGATGACCCAACGGGATTTGGATTGGTAATCGTGACGGAAATGGTGTCAATCGTGTCGCTGAAGGCCGGCTCGCTGAAGACGATGACGGGGGGATCGAGCGGGCTCGGCCCAGCTAGAGTATAAGTGGCGGAGACGGTCGAACTCTTCGTCCACAGAAACGAATCGCCATCCGCGTAGGCCTCGACGGTCGTGTCCGGTCCAAACTTGAATGGCGTGCTGTACTTGGTGAATTCCGCGCCGTTGACCGAAGCCATCACCCAAGTGCTTGAGGTGTTCGGGTTCGAGATTGAAACGGGCCTGGTTGCGAAATCGGACGCGGGATACGCGCCGCTGGGTGGATCAATACTTGGCGGATCGAGGACGATAGGATCGAGGACGATAGGATCCGGGTCAGGCGGAATGATGATAGGCCCTCCTGAATCGCCGCCTGATCCACCGGAGCCCGATCCACTCGAGCCACCAGCGCTCGTGCCACCGGAAGTTCCACCGGAAGTTCCACCAAGCGGGATGATAGTCGGGCCAGGCGGACGGACCGAATCGGTGTCTGTGTAGGCCCAGATCCAGCCGTCTTCCGGATTAAAGTCGACGGCAGATCCTTCACGAACTTCCTCGCCGTAGTCCACCAATGCGAGATTCTCGTCGAGCAAAAACTCTTTGACTCCGCCGGGGCCCGACTTCGCGATGACAAATCGTGATTCTGCGGGTGTCCAGATCGCGCGCCAGGCGTTGGATTCGGTTTCGGACGCAGTTTGAAGACGGACCGTGAGCCGTTTGTCGATCATCGTGTCGGTTAATCCGGCGAATTTGGCGGCGGAGGCACCGGTTCGGCGGGTCTTGAGCTTGTCTAGGGCGTGTTGGGGGGTATCACATCCCTCCAGGTTTCCGCCGTTGGCCACGTAGACCTTCATGGCTTGATTCACAGTGGATACGTCGGATTCCAGCTTGGTAAGACTGGCACCTTCGTTGACGCCTGTGACACCGGTAAAGGCGATACCGGCGATGATCCCGATGACGGCGACGACGATCAGAGCTTCAAGCAGGCTGAAAGCGCGGACAGACTTTGATTGACTGGAGATGGGCGGGCTCATTGGGAATGGTCGGGGATTGGATCGTGGTAAGTGGGCCGTAATTCGACAGTTCTTATGAATCTTCAGTGCACTGGATGAACGAATTCGTTGGGAAAGGCTTATTATTCTATCTGCAATTATCATAATTTATGATAATTACAACAATTTTAGATATTCGAGTCTGGCAGGCAAAGAGCAACTTCGAACGCCTGAAGGATGACCCGGCGCGGATGTTCGCGGCGAAAGCCACAACCCCACGCCGCAGGATGACTACGCGACAATGGGCATTCACCTGACGACGTCTTCCCATTTACATCGAGCCAGCCCTGGCAGCTGCTCGTCTCGGCTCCGAATCCGTGACCCTGCAACCCGGCGACGTCTCCGCCGCGGAAGCGGCTCTCGGAACCGTTGTCGGTCTGCAACCCGGGCATCAGGAAATCCGAGTAATCATCGCCGAAGACCAGCCGATAAACCGCTTGCTCATGCACAAGCTCCTCGATAAAGCCGGGTTCACATTGGAAGACGCCGAAGACGGAGTGGTTGCCGTGGAGAAATGGCGGGAGTGGCGGCCTCATCTCATCTTCATGGATGAGGAAATGCCGAGAATGCTCGGAACCGAAGCTACGCGAACGATCATGAATGAAGCCGGTGAGAATGCGCCTGAAGCTGGCTGCGTCGACATGCTTTCAAAACCCTTCAAGCGAGACGATCTCTTCGAAATGATCGCGCTTCACTTCCCTGTTTGCTATACCTACGAAGCAACACAACTAGCGGCTTAGCAGGACCCATCTGCGTGGTTCCCTGATTCTTGGATTCCTCGTTGTGTATCAGTTCAAGAATTCGTTCCATTTCGTGTACCGTCGCTGCGACCGTGGCTGACATCGGAAAGAATCGCTCTCCGAGACCCCAAGGTAGTTCAGTTTTTCGACCGTTAGAATGAACTCGTGAATGGAGTTGCTGACTTCCACCCGCCGTTGCCTCGCCGGGCCGTTTGCCTCGCCGGGCCGTTTGCCTTGGCGCGACTCGATTGTTCATCGAGAGTTGACCTACTGGCCGGGCTCATGG